>NZ_JARWOJ010000335.1 GCF_029868625.1 Nocardia neocaledoniensis
TCGAAGCTACCACCGTGGCCACCAGCCACACCAACCCCACCCACCATGACCTGCAACACCTCTCGGCCATGGCCTGTACCACCCACAACGCGTAGTAATGGCCGCGGGGGTGGACCCACCCCCGCGACATCGAATTTCGAGATCTCCTCAGCATCCGGCGCGGAGGAAAAGCTGCCTCGTCGCGCCGGAATCGTGGATGACGACCCACCTGGTCGGGCTCTTGTTCAGCTCCACCAGGTGTTCGTTCCCGGCGTCCCGCGCCAGCAACTGCGCCTCGCCGATATCGCTCCACGTTTGACGCCAGTACTTCGGCACCCCCGGTGCGAACTCGTTCAGCTGCGACCGCTGCTTGAATTCCGGGACCGAACTCGCGGTTATCTCGACAACCGCATCCAGGAGGGTGTCGCCGAAGGTGTCGTTCTCCTGAAACCAGATCACCTTCGCGTCCGTCGGAAACACGAACTCTCCGCAGGAAGCCAGGTTCTGCAAGTCGTCGGAGTCGCCGCCGGAACAGCCGACGACCAGCCCTGCTAGCGCGCACGCCAGAGCGCCGGAGAAAATGCGCTGATGCGCGACCCGGCTCACAGTGATCCGCTCCAGTGGAGCATGGCGGATTGACCCCTGGACTTGAACGCGCGCGCCCACCCCGCCTCCTCCAGTTGCCGTGCTTCGTTGTTGATGGTTTTCGCGGGATTGATGTTGATCAGATGATCACCTTTGAGGTCGAAATTGTAGTAGTCGTAGACGTATATCCGGTAGTCCATTTCCGCCCGGAGGCCGCCGTCATCGGCCTGGTAGACCGTGGTGTCGGTTCCTACTGCGACGTCGAAGTGCCCGAGGGCATTGGCCAGGTCGTCGTCATCGCTGATTTCGACATTGCCGATCCAGGCGGCGGGCGTGATTTCCCTCGTCACGCCGATGCGAGGATCCGCCCGCGCGAGATCTCTCACCTCGTCCAAGCTGGCGGCCGCCGCTTGCTGCACGGCGCTCGTTTTGACGATCTTGCGGATCTCGGCGCTGTCGAATCGGTAGTTGTGGTCAGGACCCTCGTCACGCATATAGATTCGCAGCAGCTTCGGTGCAAGGTCATAGCCCATCGAATCCCAGGCCAGCAGGACAGCAGTGAGGTCGGTTCGTGCCAACCCCGCTGCAACTTTGCTCATGACTCCGGTGTCGGAACCATAGATGGCCCGGTTGCTCGGCAGTTCCCGGTCTTCAGGCGGATGCAATGGTGTCCTCCCACCACACGTTGTCGTCGAGCCCGTATCGCCGCACACCCACGTCGGCAGCCACCTTGTCCGGGATCTCGAACTCGTTCGGGTTGTACGTCGGGCTCGCCCGACCGGGCGAGTAGTCCATCGCCTGGGAAATCCGCTCCACCGCTGTGGTTATCGCATCCCGCCTCGTGTTCGCCGATGTCTTCATCGCGTCGACGGCGGCGACGATTTCTGTTCGGAACGACTCACGCATCGGTCCGTTGATCATCAGGGCCCAATGCGACAGCGGGAGCGTGATATCCAGAAAAGTCATCGGCTGTGTGAGGGCGCTGCTGACCCCCACCGCCTGGTTGTAGACCAGGCGCTCGAGGTAGGCACCGCCGTTTCGGTCGTCGTGATCGTCGGCAGTTGCAGTCCGCCGAATCTGTTCGCCGCCCCGTAGTCGCCCGAGACACTCACCGCCGCATCGGTACTCAGCGCGGAAAACGCGTTCGCCGTCGTAGTGTCAGATGTCAGGTACTGGGTTCCGGCGGTGGCGAGATCGGAGCGGAATGTGCTCAGGTTCGACGCCTCTTGCCCGTGCGATGACGACAGGGTGCTTCGCAAATTCTCGAACGACGGTGCCAGGGTCGACAGCAGTCCGGCAGTACCGGCGGGGATCGACAGAGACGAGAGCATGCGCGAGGCATTCGACGAGAAGTTGGTGCCGAGGTCGTCCAGATCCAGCCTGAATCCGGCGAGGCAACCCAAATCGACCGAGAAGTCGTTCATTGTAGCTCCCGCCGGCGCCGGGCAGGATTCGCATCGAGCATCACGAAATACTCTTCCCCCCAGGATGGTTCATTCCTCGCCCATCCTAGCTCCGCGAAAGGCATTGCGGTACGCCGATATCCGCGGCAGGTGCTGCCGCGACAAAGGGTCCGACAACGGGCCCGGGCCCGGGGGGGGGGGGGGGTGGACCCCCCGCGG
>NZ_JARWOJ010000336.1 GCF_029868625.1 Nocardia neocaledoniensis
GGACGGTTTCCCGGGCGGCGGCAGGTTCGCACGTGGCGGGTCAGGCGGCCGGCGCCGAGCTGCCCGAACCCAGGCCGGTGAAGAACTCCGCCGACGCGGTGCTCGGGGCCGGGGTGGTGGCGGTCGGCTTCACCGGGTAGCTCGCGCTGCCGCTGAACGCCTCGGCGGAAGCGGTGCTGGGGGCGTCGGCGACGGTGGCCGGAGCGGAGCTGCCCGAACCCAGACCGGTGAAGAACTCCGCCGACGCGGTGCTCGGGGCCGGGGTGGTGGCGGTCGGCTTCACCGGGTAGCTCGCGCTGCCGCTGAAGAAATCGGCCGACGCCGTGCTGGGCGCGTCGGCAGCGGCGGCGGTGCCCGCGGCACCCAGCATCAGACCGGTCGCGACGACAACGGCTGCACCGACCACACGGAACTTGCTCACAGAATTTCTCCTCATCAAAGGTGACGCATCGCGAGGCGATATTCACCGGTTCTCGCGGCCCGGAATATCGAATCCCCCGGCGATGAATTATTAACACACCGCAACACGACCGACAAGTCGGGCGAACAGTTGGCGATCGGCGTTCCGCGCCGATACTCGCACGCCGAACGCCTGCCGAAAAGTAAACCTCGAATCCGGCAACTTCATAGCGAGGCGGCATGATCCGAGTTTCACGACATTTGAATTCCCGCCGACCCGAACCGTTGACAATTCCTTCATGTAGATGAACGAGAAATGACACGCGGGTGGCCGGAACAATTGCATTCGATCGAGTCGGCAATAGCGAATCGGTCAGACAATCGACCACCGGTGAGTGAATCACCTCATAACCGAGGCGAACGCCGCATTTGCCAATGCCGCCGTCTTTACGGCATGTTTATGCGGCATGACCGGATCACTGCCCCAGCACCGACCGCCGCTCGAGCACGTCACGATGGGCCTGGGCTGGGATCCCGCCAACCCCGACGGACTCCTCGTCGGCGCGAAGAAGGACATCGATCTCAACGCCGCCGCGCTGCTGTTCGCCGGACCCGACTTCGTCGATGTCGCCTACCACGAACAGTTGACCTCCCGCGACGGCACGGTCCGCCACCTCGGCGACAGTGTCACCGGCGACGGCGACGGCGACAACGAGGCGATCGTGGTCGACCTCACCAGGATCGACCCGGCCATCACCACCATCGTCTTCCTCGTGAGCTGTTACACCGGCCAGCGTTTCGGCCAGATCGACAACGGGTTCTGCCGGGTCGTCGACAATGTCACCGGCATCGAGCTGGTCCGCTTCGACCTCGCCGACGCCGCCTCGCACACCGCGATCGTCATCGGCAAACTGCACGCCCCGCAGGGGAGCTGGGAGTTCACGCCGGTCCTGGCGCCGATCCACGCCGAGCACATCGCCGACGCCGTTCCCCTCGTAGCCGGATACCTCGGCTAGCGGCTCGACCGGTTGGCGCCTGGCGTAACCGCCGGTCGGTTATAGTCGGGCCGTCGGCCGGGTCTCCGGCTCCGGTTGCGCCCCGCGCGACCGCGCCCAGCGGCCGGCACGCGCCGGAAGGGTCCCGGCGCTGATCGGTTCGGGAAGCATGACAGTTGATTGTTTCTGAGGGCATGAGTTTCGCCGGGTATCGCCTCGAGCGACGCCTCGGCATGGGCGGGATGGGCACGGTCTTCCTCGCCCAGCATCCGCGCCTCCCCCGCAAGGACGCGCTGAAGATCCTGTCCGACGGCCTCACCGGCGATCCGGTGTTCCGCGAACGGTTCCTGCGCGAGGCCACGATCGCGGCCCGGCTCAATCACCCGAATCTGGTCGCGGTGCGCGATCGCGGCCAGTACGACGGCCGGTTGTGGATCGCGATGCAGTACGTCGACGGTGTCGACCTCGCGCAGCTGATCCGGCGCGGCCCGGCCGCGCTGCCGCTGGACCGGACCGTCCGGATCGTCACCGAGGTGGCCAAGGGCCTCGACGCCCTGCATCGCAAGGGCGTGCTGCACCGGGACGTGAAACCCGCGAATATCCTTGTCGCCGAACAGGACGGCCGACCCGACCGCGTCCTGGTCACCGATTTCGGGATCGCCAGGCCCGCCGACGCCCCCACCGCGTCGACCGGCCCGGGGATCAGCGCCACCCTGACCTACGCCGCACCCGAGCAGATCAACGGCGGGGCGGTGGATCACCGCGCCGACGTCTACGCACTGGGCTGTGTGCTCCACGAACTCCTCACCGGGTCGGTGCCGTTCCCCCGTGACAACCCCGCCGCGGTGATGTACGCCCACCTGCACGAGCCCCCGCCCACGCTCGACAAGGCCGGGCTCCCACCGGGTTTCGACACGGTGCTCGCCACCGCGCTCGCCAAGGACCCCGACGAGCGGTACCAGTCCTGCGGCGCGCTGGCCGCGGCGGTGCAAGCGGCCGCGCAGGGGACGGTGCGGTTGACGGCTGTCACCCGGCCGCCGGCGCGGCGACGTCGGCTGGTGTTCGGAGCCGCGGCCGCGGTGGTCCTGCTCGCGGCGACGGCGGCGATCCTCGGAGTGAGCCGCACCGGGTCCGAGCACTCGCCCGCCACGATCCCGCTCGGCCCGCAGACGGGTGTGGACGCGGTGTCCTGGGGTGCGTACACCTATGTGGTGCAGGCCTTTCCGGAGCTGCTGCCCGCTTGGCAGTTCGGGGCGGGGTATCAGGAGATGTGGGGATGCAATCCGATCGACGAGCGACTGAAGAACGTCTCCGTCGACGTGTACGTGCCGGTCGGCCGGATCCTGTGTTTCGGCAACAGCGAGCCGGCCAAGACGATCGACGTGGTCTGCAACGCCGACCGCTCACCGATCGCGCCGCCGCCCACCTACGATCGCGCCGAGGGCAGCGAACAGTGGACGCGATCGTCGAGCCACGGAAACCTGCACTGGGGAACCTATCTCGACCGGGTGAAGGCGCCACAGCTGACCGGCTACCTGCGGGTGTATTTCGACGATCCCGACCGTAGCTTCTGCTACCTCGTCGTCACCGGTGCGCGCAACGGCACCGAACTGCGCGCCGCCTGGTGGCCGGAGGCGCCGCTGTGAAACTCGCACGTATGTCACTCGCCCTGGGTGTGGTCCTCACCGCACTCACCGGCTGCGCGGTGACCGGTGATCCGATGCCGGTGCCCGACCCGGCGACCCTCGAT
This sequence comes from Nocardia neocaledoniensis, assembly GCF_029868625.1. Classification (GTDB taxonomy): domain Bacteria; phylum Actinomycetota; class Actinomycetes; order Mycobacteriales; family Mycobacteriaceae; genus Nocardia; species Nocardia neocaledoniensis_A. The sequence continues at coordinate 3,145 of NZ_JARWOJ010000336.1, forward strand.
GTGGGCCCGTACAACCGGTATCCACTGGCCGCACCCGCACGCGGCAACGAGAACTACGGCCGGGTGATCGAGTCGGTGCGGATCGGCGAGCTCGTCGCGAACCCCGCCCGGGTCGATCCCGCGCTGAACGTCCCCCGCACCCGATCGGGCTCGGACCCGCTGCCGACTCCCGCGAAAGCGGTGACGCTGCTGGCGGATCCGGCCCGTGAGGTGCTGGAACGGCACGGCATGATCGCCGGTTTCACCGTGGGGGCCAGCGATACGCGCCAGTTCGCGATCGGCAGTGGCCGGATCGTCCAGATCACCCTGCTGCGTTTCCCCGACGCGGATGCCGCGCGCCAGGCGGCGACCGAGATCGACTCCGCCGACGCGGCGGTGAGCCCCGACAACGTCGCGGTTCCGATTCCGGACCACCCGACGGCGCGGGCACACTGGCGTCCGACGGTACCCACGCTGGCGGCGACGATGGCCGTCGACTCCTTCGTCGTCACCGTGCTCGCCGGGCACACCACACCCGATCTCGGCGTTCTGACGACGCTGGCGAGCAAGGCCTTCACCGAGCAGCAGCCGTTGCTGCGCGATGTCGAGCTCACCCCGGCCGCGGCTCTCGCGGACCTGCCGCTCGACCGCGACGGCATGCTGGCCCGCATGGTGCCGGAGGCGCCGGGGCGCTGGCCGTATCCGGTGGTGGTCACCTCGGAACTCGCGGAAACCGCGGGCTGGGACAGCCTGGTACAGCCACACGGCATCGTCCTCGGTCCGCGCGCAGGCCACTTCGCCAGCCCCTCCCCCGAGGTCCCCGAATTGACCGGCCTCAACCGGTTCGACCGGCTGCTGCGCTTCGCCGACGCGGCGACGGCGGCCAGATTCTTCTCGGGCCTGCAGCAGGACGATCCGAGGTCCTCGGTGCCGCCACCGGCGGGCATGGTCGACATCAACTGCGCGGAACGAGGCACCGGCAGCGCACCGATGACCCGGTTCAGCTGCCGCCTCCGGTACGGCCGCTACGTCGCGGTGGTCTTCAGCCGCGACTACCAGGACGTGCACCATCGAGCGGCGGCGCAGTACGCGCTGCTGGTGAACAGCGAGTAGTGCCGATGCCCGGAACATATTCCTCAGGAGCCTTTTTCGCCGGATACCGGATCGAGCGCGTGCTCGGCGCGGGCGGTATGGGCACGGTGTACGTGGCCGCCCATCCGCGACTGCCCCGCCGCGACGCGCTCAAGGTACTCCCCGAGAACGCCGGTGCCGGTACGGAATTCCACGCGCGATTCCTGCGCGAGGCCGAACTGAGCGCCCGGCTGGACCATCCGAACATCGTCTCGGTGTACGACCGCGGCGTCGAGGACGGCCAGCTGTGGATCGCCATGGAGTTCGTCGACGGGACCGATGTGGCCGCGCTGCTGCGGCGCGAGTCGGCACTGCCGCCGGAACGCGCCGTGCACATCGTCACCGAGGCCGCCCGAGGGCTGGACGAGGCGCACCGCAACGGTCTGCTGCACCGCGACGTGAAACCGGCCAACATCCTGCTCGAACCCGTCGACGACGCGCCGGAGCGGGTACTCGTCGCGGATTTCGGCATCGCCAGGGCGGCCGGTGACGGCACCGCGCTCACCGCGGTCGGGACGGTCGTGGCGACCCTGGCCTACGCCGCGCCGGAACTGCTGACCGAGCAGCGCGTGGATCACCGGGCCGATGTCTACGCCCTCGGCTGCACCCTGTTCGAACTGCTCACCGGCACGAAACCGTTCCCGCGCGATTCGGTGGTCGCGGTGATGCAGGCGCACCTGATGGCGCCGCCGCCGCGCGCCACCACGATCCGGCCGGAACTGCCGCCCGCGATCGATGCTGTCATGGCGCGCGCCATGGCGAAGAATCCGGAGGAACGCTTTTCCTCCTGCGGCGCCTTGGCGGCGGCGACGGCGGCGGCCTTCGGCGTCGCGGTCGAGCAGACCGTCGTGGCGTCCCCGCCACCGCTGCCGCGCCCCGCGGCGGTCCCGGTGGAGTCGCCGTCCGCGCCCACCGCGGTGGACCGGCCACCGCGGCAACGGAATCGAGGGCCGCGGTACGCCGCGATCGCGGCCGCGGTCGTCACCCTCGTTGCGGCGGCGACTGTCGCGGTGGTGCTCACCCGCGACAGCGGCGAACCGGCGGCGAGCCCCGCCGCGCCGACCACCGCAACCGGAGTGACCTGGGGCCGTTACTCTTTCATCGTCGACGCGCTGCCCCAGCTGCTGCCCGCCACACCGACCCGAACCGGGCATCAGGGCATCCGCTGCGCCGCGATCACCAGGGGCGAGGACGGCATCAGCAAGCAGGCCGACCTCGATGTGCTGCCCGATCCCATCGCCCGCATCTCGTGCACCGGCGACGAAAACCCCGTTCGCGATGTCTACGTGGAGTGTTCGACGAACCGCAGCCCCTACACTCTGGTCGACGAGCCGGGGGTCGTGATCCTCGGCGACCACACCTGGAGTCGGGCGTCCGGACGCGGCCGGATCACCTGGTCCACCCTGGCACTCGCCAGCGGCGACATGGGCACGATCGGACTCTCCTTCGACGAGCCGAGACGCAACTTCTGCATGGTCGTCGTCGGCGGCGGCAAGACGGGCCAGGACCTCTACGACCGGTGGTGGCCGAATGCGCCGTTCTGATCGTGGGGCAACAGGAGGGCGGTGCCGGTGACGGTCTCGGACGGTACGGAATTCGCCGGATACCGGATCGAGCGGCGGCTCGGCGCGGGCGGGATGGGTGAGGTCTTCCTGGCCCGCCATCCCCGGCTGCCCCGCAACGACGCGTTGAAGATCCTGTCCGACCGGCACGCGGGCGACGCCGAGTTCCGCGCGCGGTTCCTGCGCGAGGCCGAAGTGGCGGTGCGGCTGCAGCATCCGAATGTGGTGGCGGTGCGCGACCGCGGCGAGCACGAGGATCAGCTGTGGATCGCCATGCAGTTCGTCGACGGCGGCGACGTCGCGGAGCTGATCCGGCGCGAGGGCGCCCTTCCGGTCGAGCGGGCGCTGCGGATTCTGTCCGAAGCCGCCGACGGCCTCGACGAGATCCACCGGGTCGGCCTGCAACATCGTGACGTCAAGCCCGCGAACCTGCTGCTCACCACCGAACCGGGCGAGCCGGACCGGGTGCTGGTCACCGACTTCGGGATCGCGCGGGTGGCCGATGGCGACGGAACACTGTCCGGGGACGTGGGTTTCACCGCGACGCTGGCCTACGCCGCGCCCGAACTGATCAGCGGCGATCCCGTCGATCACCGGGCCGATGTGTATTCGCTGGGGTGCACGCTGTACCAGCTGCTCACCGGCGAGGTTCCGTTTCCGCGCAGCAGTCCGGCGGCGGTCATGTACGCGCACCTGTCCGAGCCGCCACCGCGCCCCTCGGCGGCGAACAGCCGAGTGCCCGCCGCGTTGGACGCGGTGATCGCCACGGCGATGGCCAAGGACCCGGCGCAGCGCTATCAGAGCTGCGGCGCTCTGGCCGCCGCGGCACGTGCCGCGTGCGCACCCGTCGCGCGTCCGCCTCGTCGGTCCTGGTGGCTCGCCGGTGCGGCTGCCGTGACGACAGTCGTTGTGGCGGTGGTCGTTTCGCTGATGGTCGGCTCAGACGGCGACGACGCCGCGGCCACGATCGCCGAGCCCACCGGCGTCGCCACGAATTCCGCGGCCTGGGGTGCGGCGGCCATGGCGGCCGAGGCGCTCCCGCGCCTGCTGCCCGTCGCGCCGGCGGCCGTCGGCTACCAGGACATGCACGACTGCGTGCACGTCGACGGCAACGGCGACCTCCTGCCCATCGAGCAGCGGGCCGAGGTCGGCGGAGTGTCCTGTCTCGGTGACCGCGACCCCGCCGAGCTGGTGTCGGTGATCTGCCGAGCCGACCGCGCCGAGATCGCCGGCTACACCTCCGAGATCGTCATCGAAGGCGAGCAGCGGTGGACCCGCGGTGCGGACACCGGCAAGGTGCGCTGGGGCACCATCACGACCACCGACGGCTTCAAGATGGGCCGTCTCGACGCGATCTTCGACGGCCCCGACCGGAACTTCTGCCGTCTCCGGGTCTCCGGCGGCGACTCGGGATCGGCGCTGTTGGAACGCTGGTGGCCGGACGCGCCACTGGGGCAGAGGTAGGACGATGGTGTCGCAGCGATTTCGGACAGTGCTCGCCGTTGCCGCGGCGCTGACGGTGCTCGGCGGGTGTGTGCGCCACGGCGAGCCGTCGCCGCAGCAGGTCCACCTGGCGACCCTGGACGTCGGGTCGCACGGTACCGACCCGATGGCGGCGCCGACGACCAGCAACGACAAGTACGGCCGCGTGCTGGAGTCGGTGCGCATGGGCGAAGTGATGCTCGACCCCGTCGAGGTCGATCCGACGCTGACCTACGGCGTCCAGGAACGGACCGCGCCGCTGCCGACACCGTTGACCGCGGCGGGCCTGCTCGCCGAGCGGGTTCGTGAGGCGCTCGAATCGCACAGCATGCTGGCCGGATTCGCGGTCAGCGGCAGCGATCGCAACCTGTTCGGCAAGCGGCCGGAGGTCGGCGCCTCGCGGCTGCTGACCGTGCTGCTGCTGCGTTTTCCCGATGATCAGTCGGCCCGGTTGGCCGCCAGGCAGATGAACGCGACCGATGCCGCGATCAGCCCGGACAACGTCGACGTGCGCGTCGAGGGGTACCCCGGCGCGTTCGCGCACTGGCGGCCAAGCGTGCCGACCATGGCGGCCACCTATGCCCACGGCTCGTTCGTCATCAGCGCGCTGGCCGGGCACACCAGTCCCGATCAGCAGGTGCTGACCGACATGGTGCGCAAGGTGTTCGACGCGCAGATCCCCCGGCTCGCCGATTTCCGCGGAACCCCACCCGAGGATTTCGACACCCTGCCGCTGGACCGCGACGGCATGCAGGCGCGGCTGCTGCCCTTCGGGCCGGGGCGATGGACCTATCCGACAGTGGTCACCTCGGACGTCGACACCAACGCGGGCTGGTCGGCCGCGCTGTCGGTCTACGGTGTGGTCCTCGGACCACGGGCGACCCGGCTGATGAAGCACTACGGATTCAAGGACCCGATCGAGATCGTCGCCATGAACGACTTCGACGTGCTCGAGCGGTTTCCGGACGCGGTCAGCGCACGGAAGGTGTTCGAGGTGGAGCGGCAGGCGGTGAACCCCGCCGAGCTCCTCGAGAACCCCGCCGGGGTCCCGGATGTGTACTGCACGAAGCTCCGTTCGTCCCCCGCGTCCCCCCATCAGGCGGCCTGCCACGTGCTCTACGGCAGGTACACCGCCACGCTCACCGGTTGGAGTCCGGCGAACGCACAGCAGCGCACCGCCGCCCAATATGCCTTGCTGGTGCGCAGTGGGTAGCCGAATCCTGCCGCCGGGCACTGTGTTCGCGGGGTATCGGATCGAACGTGTGCTCGGCAGCGGCGGCATGGGCACGGTGTATGTCGCCGCTCATCCCCGCCTCCCTCGCCGCGACGCGCTCAAGGTGCTCGCGGCGGAGTTCGGCGCCGACCCCGAGTTCCGCGCGCGTTTCGTCCGCGAGGCCGAACTCGCCGCCCAGCTCGACCATCCCAACATCATCGGGGTCTACGACCGGGGCATCGAGCGCGATCAGCTGTGGATCGCCATGCGGTTCATCGACGGCCCCGACGCGGCCACGCTCTCGCGCGAGGGTGCGCTGACCCCGCCCCGGGTGGCGCATCTGATCACCGGCGTCGCGCGCGGGCTCGATCACGCGCATCGGGCCGGGATGCTGCACCGCGATGTCAAACCGGCCAACATCCTCGTCGAAGTGATTCCGGGACAACCGGATCGGGTCGCTGTCACCGATTTCGGCATCGCCAAGGCGGCGGCGGGCACGACGCTGACCCAGGCGGGAACGATCCTGGCGACCGTCGCCTACGCCGCCCCGGAACAGCTGACCGGAGCCGCCGTCGACAAGCGCGCCGACGTCTACGCGCTGGGCTGCACCCTGTACGAGCTGCTGACCGGCGCGAAACCGTTCCCTCGCGCGAGTGTCGACGCGGTGATCGCGGCACACCTGACCGAACCGCCCCCACGCCCGAGTGCCGTCGCGAGCCTGCCACGCGCGATCGACGAGGTGATCGCCCGCGCGATGGCCAAGGATCCGCAGCGGCGCTACGCGAGCTGCGGTGAGCTCGCGAGCGCGGCGGCCGGCGCCTTGGGGGTCGAGCCCGAGTCGGCGTCGCTCGGCCGCCCGACCCGGCGCCGTGGTCTCGGCATCGCGCTGGGCGCCGTGGCCGCGGTGGCCGCGCTCGCGGCGGCGGGTGTCGTCGTGCTGAACCGTGACTCGTCCGCGCCGGGCGGGCCGGGACCCAACTCCTCGGCGGCGCCGCTGGATCCGAATTCCTGGGCCGCGCACCAATGGGTGATCGATGCCTTCCCCGGGCTGCTACCGAAAACCAAGGCGGACAGCGGCTTTCAAGGCATCCTGTGCTCCCCCGTCGACGAGAACCAGCGCCCCATCGACGCGGGCGAAACCCGCTATTCGACACACACGCTCGCCTGCAACGGCAATCGTGAGCCGGTCTCCCGCCTGATCCTGCAGTGCGGCACCGACGAACCCGTCGCGGAGTTCAAGCCGTCCTCGCGCGCGACCCGGCTCATCGGTGACGAGGACTGGCAGCGCGCGAGCGGTCGTGGCCATATCCGCTGGAGCGACACGACCGATGTCGACCTCCCCGCCGGCGAGCTGCAGCTCAGCTTCGCCGACGGTCCGCGAGCCAAGTGCGCGCTCACCGTCACCGGCGGCACCTCCGGCCAGGACCTCTTCGACCGCTGGTGGCGCGACGGCCCACTGTAGGTGTTGACGCCCGAGAAAGAGTGAGTGTACAGTCACTCACATGAGCAAGAGCGGAGCGACCCTCTCCCGATCGGATCTCCGGCGCGACGCCGTCGTCGACGCCGCGATCGTGGAGTTCGCCCGGACGGGCTACCACGGCACGCCGATCACCACGGTGGCGGCGACCGCGCAGATCTCCCCCGCCTATGTGTTCAAGTTGTTCGAGGGCAAGGTCGCCCTGTTCGTCGCGGCGCTGGAACGGTGCTTCGAGCAGATCGCGGCGGCAATGTCGTCCGGTGCGGCCGGGGCCGCGGCCGACGCGACACCCGAGCAGATCCTCTACGACATGGGCGGCGCCTATGCCGAGCTGATCGGTGACAAGAACTTGCTCATGCTGCAGGTCCACGCGCTCTCGGTCGCCGACGTCCCGGAGATCGGACAGGCGATGCGCGACGGCTTGGCCAAGGTCACCGATCTGGCCAAGCAGCGCTCCGGCGCCGAGGACGATCTGGTGCAGCGCTACATCGCCTTCGGGCAGCTGTGCCACCTGATCACCACCCTCGACCTCGACGGCGACACCAGCCCCTGGGCCCGGATCGTCACCAAGGGCATCCGCCACCCACAACCCCGCTGACCAGCCATGCCCCGCCCGGGGCATTTTTTCGACCCATCGAGTGATTGACCAGTCACACACTAGGAGTCCCGTCATGTCCACCACCGTCACCGAAATCGTCCTGCCCGGTCGCGTCGAGCCCGAGGGCCTGCTCGTCACCCAGCGCGCGCTGCCGACACCCGCCGCCGGGCAGGCCCTGGTCCGGGTCGAGGCGAGCGGCGTCTCGTTCGCCGAGCAGCAGATGCGGCGCGGCAAGTACTACGACCAGCCCCCCTTCCCGTTCGTCCCCGGCTACGACCTGGTCGGCACGGTCGCCGAGGTCGGTATCGGCGTGGATCCGGCGCTGGTCGGCACCCGGGTGGCCGCGCTGACCAAGGTCGGCGGGTGGGCCAGCCACGCCGTGCTCGACGCCGCGGATCTGGTGCCGGTGCCGGCCGCGCTCGATGCCGCCGCCGCGGAGACCTTCGTTGTCAACGGGATCACCGCCTGGCAGATGCTGTTCCGCACGGCGAAAGTCGAGCGGGGGCAGACCATTCTGGTGCACGGCGCCAACGGGGGCGTCGGCTCCACGCTCGTACAGTTGGCGCGCGCCAACGGGATTCGCGTCATCGGGACGGCCTCGGCGCGCAATGCCGAGGCGGTGCGGGCACTGGGCGCGACCTGGATCGACTACCGGGGTGATGTGCCGCACCAGGTTCGGGAGCTTTCGCCTGGCGGCGTCGACGCGGTCTTCGACCACATCGGCGGGCCCGGTATCGCCGATTCGTTCGCGCTGCTGGCCGAGCACGGCACCCTGGTCTCCTACGGCACCGCGGCCACCAAGAACGACGCGGGCAACTCGCGGCTGCCCGTACTGAAACTGCTGGGCAGGCTGTTGCTCTGGAACGCGTTGCCCAACAAGCGCAATGCCCACTTCTTCAATCTGTGGGCGGGCAAGCGTAACCTCCCCCGCTTCCGCGCCCGCATCGCCGCGGACCTCGGCGAGGTCTTCGCGCAGGCCGCGCGCGGCGACCTGCGCGCCCAGGTCGCCGCTCGGGTTCCGCTCACCGACGCCGCCCGCGCCATGACGCTCGCCGAGTCGAGCACCGTCGTCGGCAAGGTCGTCCTCGTCGCCTGAGCACCCTTCCGTCCGAGCACGGTCACGCGCGGCACCGACATGCCCCGGCCGGCTTGTCCTTCCAGAGCATTCGCACGCCCCGAACGTGCCCGGCGCCGCCGTCGTGACCCGCGACCATGCCGATCCGATCACTGCCCCATCCACACTCGCCACCGAGGAGAACCGTGATGTCCCAGCACCTTTCCACCACCGAGTCCCGCCCGACCGCCCTGCGTGTCCTGCTCGACAACCGTCCGTCCTACTTGAGTTTCGGACTCGCCTGGCTGCTCGGCCATGGCGCGTACGCCTTGTCGCACGGCGCCGATCCGCTGCTGCGGCTGCCGTCCGTGCTGCCGAGTGCGCTGCTGATCGGCGGGCTGCTGGCGGCGATGGTCATCACCAGCGTCGTCACGATGCGAGCCCAGCGCGGTGCCACCGGCCGGGAGGCGGTGGTCGGCAATCTGCTCGCCGTGTCCTGGCTGATCGGCTTCGGCGCGCTGTTCTTCGTGATCACCGCGCTGAGTTCGGCACTGGCACAGCCGGATCTGAAGATGCTGCTCTGGCCGACCGGCTCCGGCCTGATCGTCGGCCTGCTCTACCTGGCGGGCGGTGCCGCCTATCGCGACGTCCTGCAATACGCCCTCGGCGCCTGGCTCGCCCTGACCTCCTCGGCCGCCCTGTTCCTCGACGGCGCCAGCCCGTACTGGGTCCTGGCCCTGGCGGGCGGCGGCAGCTACCTCGTCGCCGCCGCCCTGGAACCGCGCCGCCGCGCCATGGCCCCCGCCCTCGCCTGACGGAACAGCCCACGCGACAACGCTGCCCGCCCTGGACTGTCCGGGGCGGGCAACCGAAACGCACGGTCCCACCTCGGCACGGCGCGGCCCGCACTCGCCGGAGGGCCCGCGCCGTCGAGCCGTTGCCGTGACGATCGCTCCGATCACTGATCACCCTGTCGGCGGATCCGCGGATCGCGCGGCGCGGAAGGCCTCGACCGCGGTCGGCAAGGTGGGGTACAGGTGGTCGGGGCCGATCCGCTCGGTCAGGCCGAAGGCGTCCAGGTCGGCGCGCAGGTCGTGTTTGACGCGGGCCATGGCGAAAACGATGCCGCGCGCGGCCAATTCGGCCCGCACCTGCTCGACGGCGTCGAGGGCGGTGAGGTCGACCTCGACATTGGCCTCGACATTGAGCACGAACCAGCGCACGGGTTCCCCGCTGCGGTCGGCCCACCAGTCGACCGCGGCCAGCGCCCGCTCGCGGAAGTCGTCGGCGTTGGCGAAGAACAGCGGCGCGTCGTAGCGGTACACCACCAGCCCGGCGAGGGGTTCGGCCTCCGGATAGTCGTCCACGTCGTGCATCCCCGCCACATCGGGCACGAAGCCGAGGACGGCGTCGTGGCCGCGTGCGATCCGGCGCAGCAGATCGAACACCGACAGCGCGATCGCGACGGCCACGCCGTAGAGCACCCCGAGCACCAGCACCGAGACCGCGGTGACCAGCGCGAGCAACAGCTCGCTGCGCCGGAACCGGCCGATCCGCCGGAACTCCGGCACATCGATCAGGCGCAGCGCCGCGTACACCACCAGAGCGCCGAGGGCGGCCGTCGGGAACTGGGCGAGCACCCCGGTCGCCCCGAACAGCACGATGAGCACCGAGGCCAGGGTGACCACGGCGTAGAGCTGGCTGCGCGCGCCCATCAGGTCGGCGATGGTGGTGCGGCTGCCGCTGCAACTCACCGGGAACCCGTGGGTGAGCGCGGCGGCCACGTTCGTCGCGCCGAGCCCGGCCAGTTCGGTGTTGACCCGCACCCGCTCACCGTGCCGGGCGGCGAAGGCCCGTGCGGTGAGCGCGTTGTCGGAGAAGCCCACGACCGCGATGCCCGCGGCGGGCAGCAGCAGCGCCACCACATCGGCCGCCGCGATCGCGGGCAGGCCGGGCACCGGCAGTCCGGCGGGCACCTCCCCGATGACGTCGATCCCGAAGCGCTCCAGCGAGAACACCGCGACCGCCACCGTCGCGGCCAGCACCGCCAGCAGCGGCCCCGGCGCGCGCGGTGCCCACCTGGCCAGCACCACCAGCACCGCCAGCACCGAGCCCGCGAGCAGTGCCGTCGGCGGGTGCCAGTCCGCGATACCGGCCGCGAACGAGCGCAGCTGCGCGATCACCGACTGCCCGTCCACCGGCACCCCGGTGACCCGGCCGAGCTGGGACACGATCATCAGCCCCGCCGTGCCCGCCAGATAGCCGATCAGCACCGGCCGCGACAGCAGATCGGCGAGCACACCGAGCCGGGCCGCCGACGCGAGCAGGCACAACCCACCGACCAGCAGAGCCAGCAGGGCGGCGAGCGCCGCGTAGCGCGCCGGATCGCCCGCGGCCAGCGGCGCCAGCGCCACCGCCGTGAGCAGCGCGGTGGTCGACTCCGGCCCGACCGACAACTGCCGCGAGGTCGCCAGCAGCACATACACCGCCAGCGGCGCGATGGTCGCCCACAGCCCGACCACCGGCGGCAACCCGGCGACGGTCGCGTACGCCATGACCTGCGGGATCAGATACGCGGCCACGGTGACGCCCGCGACCACGTCCGGACGCAGCCACGCGCGCCGATAGTTCCGGAACTGCCGCAGACCCGGCAGTGCTCGCTCCAACACAATCCGATTATTGTGCTCCCCCGCGCCCCGATCCGACAGTGACCGACACGCCCGGCACCGTCGGCGCGCGTCCGCTGACCAGGCGAAACCCGTTGCGCTGCAGGCTCCTCCGCGAGTCCGTAGCCTGGGAACGTGATTACGCTGAAGAAGGAAGACGGCGCGGCCGACCTCGCCGGCATCACCAAGATGAGCGTGGGGGTGAGCTGGGACCCGTCGGCCGGCTCCAGCGGGGGCCTGCTCGGCATGGCGCGGCGCAAGCGCGGCGTCGACCTGGACCTGATCGCCGTGCTCCTGCAGGGCGGCGAACCGGTGCGCTTCGCCGGCCTCGACTCGCTCGATCCGCTCGGCAACGGCGCGGTGCTGCACACCGGTGACGAGCAGACCGGCGCGGCCACGGGCGACGACGAGACGGTGCACGTCACCTTCGCCCAGGTGCCCACCGGCATCGACGCGATCGTGTTCGTCGCCGCGGCGTTCAAGAAGGGCAGCTCGTTCGAGAAGGCCAACAACGTCTCGTTCAAGATCTACGACGCCACCGGCGCCGACAGCCAGCCGGTCGCCGACATCTGGCCCTCACTGCTCGGCGCGGAGAACGCCAACGCGATCGCCCGCGCCTTCCGCAACGGGCCGGTCTGGCAGCTCGAGGTCCTCGACCGCAAGGGCAAGATCAAGCAGGGCGATCGGCAGGCGCTGCTGCGCTTCGCCATCCAGTAACCAGCGCGGATACCCGGCCCGGCTACGGTGGTTGCCGTAGCGAAGGGTATGTGATGAGCGCACAGTTGATGATCGTCGAGGACGACACCCGGGTCAGGACGTCGCTGCGGCTGGCGATGGAGGACGAGGGCTATGTCGTCGCCGAGGCCGAACGCGCCGAGGCGGCGCTCGACCAGGTGCGCGACCTCGGCGCGCCGGATGTGATGATCGTCGACCTGATGCTCGGCGGCATGGACGGCTTCACCTGCATCCGGGAGGTGCGCCGCGAGCACGATGTGCCGATCATCGTGGTCAGCGCCCGCGACGACACCCACGACGTGGTGGCGGCGCTGGAGGCAGGCGCCGACGACTTCGTCACCAAGCCGTTCGAGGTCAAGGAGCTCACCGCCCGCATCCGCGCGCTGCGACGTCGCACCAGGAACACCACCGATCGCGACGTCACCGAACTGGTCCTCGACGCCGCGCTCGACCGGCGGCTGATCCTGTCCCCCGAACGCGGCTCGCTGCGCCTCAACGGCGGCGAGGTGCACCTGACCCTGACCGAATTCCGGCTGCTGTGCGAGCTGGCGCAGAACGACAGCCTGGTGCTGAGCAGACAGGTGCTGCTGGAGAAGATCTGGGACCGCGGGTTCTTCGGCGACGAACGCATCGTCGACGTGCACGTGCGGCGGCTGCGCACCAAGATCGAACGCGATCCCGCCGACCCACGGCTGATCGTCACCGTGCGCGGGCTCGGCTACCGGCTCGATGTCCAAGACTGACCGAGCCCTTCCCTGGCCGTGGCGCTCGCGCGGCCTGCGCGGCCGGGTGATGGCCGCGTTCGTGCTCGGCGCGGGCCTGGTGGCGCTCGTGCTGGCCGGCTCGGTGTACGGCATCAGCACCAGTTACATGGAGTCGCAGCGGGTGCGCAGCGTCGAACGCGCGGTCAAGATCCACGCCGAACTGCTGCGCCTGCGGCTCGAGCATCCCGGCGTCACCGGGGAACAGGCCGTCGACCGGCTGCACCTGTCCACCGGGACTCTGGCGCTGCTGCACCGGGACGGGCGGTGGTCGATCGCCGGCGCCGACGACGGGTTGACCACGGTGACGCCGCCGGTCATCGATCCGGCCGTGCCCATCCCGAAGACGGCGACCCGGGTGCGGATCGGCGGCGAGCCGTACCTGCGGGTGTGGGCGCCGGTCGACGACGGCGCGGTCCTCTACGAGTTCGCGCCGCTGAACGAGCTCGAGTCCACCCTGCGGATGCTGCGCACGATCCTGCTCGCCTGCGCGGCGCTGTCGGTGACGGTGGCGGGTGCCGTCGGCGCGTGGGCGGCCCACCGCGCGCTGAGCCCGCTGCGGCAGGTGGCGGCGACCGCCTCGCGCATCTCCTCCGGGGAACACGAACTGCGCCTGCCGAGTTCGCCGGACCAGGACCTGTCGACGACCGTCGACGCGTTCAACGCCATGGTCGACGCCCTGCAGGACCGGATCGAGCGGGAACGACGCCTCGTCTCCGACCTCAGCCACGAACTGCGCACCCCGCTGACCACCCTCACCACCACCACGACCGTGCTCGCCGGCTATCGCGAGGAACTGTCCGAACGTCCGAGGGCCGCGCTGGAACTGTTGGAGGAGGAGACGGCCTATCTGCGCGGCCTGCTCGACGACATGCTCGCCCTCGCGCGCGCCGAGGCGGGCATCCATCGCTCCGATCCGGCGCCGCTGTCGCTGGCCGAACTGCTCACCCAGCTGCTGGCCAGCCGCGACGCGGCGCCGGAACTGCTGGACGTTCGCGACCAGGGAACGGTGCGGGGGCGGCGGATGGAACTCGAACGCGCGCTGGTGAATCTGCTCGCCAATGCCGACCGGCACGGTGGCGGGTTGGTCGGCGTCGCGGTCGAACGCCGCGGCACGGACATCGCGGTGATCGTCGACGACGCGGGGCCCGGGGTGCCGGCCGTCGACCGGACCAGGATCTTCGAGCGCTTCGTGACCGCCTCCCGGGCCACCGGCGGCACCGGCATCGGCCTGGCGCTCGTCGCCGAGACGGTCGCCGGGCACCACGGCACCCTGTGCTGCGTTGATCGCCCGGGCGGTGGCGCGCGATTCGTGCTGACTATTCCGGCGATAGAAACCCTTTGTCACACGATCGCAAAGTAGCCGACGGAGTCATCGCAACGAACCGTTGGGATTCTCGGTGCCGGTCACCGGATCGGGTCGTCGCGGCGCCGGTTCGGAGGAGGACGACCATCGCGCGGCCACCGCCGCCGACGGGCCAGATGTCCGGATGCCCTGGGCGAGTTCCGATTCCGGTGACCACACCCCGACCGACGACAGCGGGCCCGGCGCGTGTCGCACCGGGCCCACTGTCGGGTGTGGCCGAGATCAGCCGATGCTGAAGGGCTGGCCCCACAGCGTGACGGTCGAGCTCACGTTCTCGGTCTCGACCTTGACCTTCACGAAGGCGCGCGCCTGCGCGTAGCCGCCGCAGCCGGACAGGCCGATGGTGGAGTCGGCCCAGGTCACCGAGCCGCTCTTGCCCTTGAACTTGTTGTTGGTGCCGTGGTCCTCGTTGCCGTAGTCGTCGGCCTTCTCGATGTCGAGCACGTAGAACGAGGTGGCCTGGCCGGGGCCCAGGCTCAGCTCGGCGCCGCTGGAGGCGCCGACGCTCACGTCCTCGCCGTCCCAGCTGCTCTCGCCCTCGACGCCGCCCTCGACGCCGCCGCCGTCGATGTTGACCTGGCAGCCCACGACGTAACCGGGGTAGATCTTGCCGCCCTTGGCGTTGTCACCGGCCACCTCGACCTGCGCGCTGCCGGAGACCCAGGCGTTGCGGTGCACGGGGGTCGAACCCATCGACGGGTTGATGTTGGCCGACTCGCCGACCAGGCGCACAGTGACGGTGGTGCCGTCGGACAGGGTCTTGACGACCTCGCCGCCGGGCAACGGGACGAAGGTGTCGGCGTTGGCCGCACCGGTGGACAGCAGGCCGAGCGTCACGGCGGCGGCACCGGCCAGACCGGCCAGGCGGGCCGAATTCTTACGGTCGATCATGTGTGTCATTCCTCGGATCGAAGTCGGACTCTGCGGGCGCTCAGCCGATGCTGAACGGAGCACCGTAGAGCGTGGTCTTGGAGTAGTGGTCGCCGATGATCTCCACGACGCTGTACGAGCGGGCCTGCGCGTAGCCGCCGCAGCCCTGGACCTCGATCTCGACGTCCTGGTACTCGACCGAGTAGGTGCCTGCCTTCAGGATGTCCTTCTTCTCGATCTGGACGAACTTCACCTCGCCGGGGCCGAGATCGAGGCCGACCGAGCCGCCGAGGCTGCCGCCGGACAGGTCGATGCCGCCGGACAGGCCCGCCGAGATGGCGTCGTCACCGATCGCCACCTGGCAACCGACGATGTAGCCGGTGTTGAGCTGCGAGGCGCCGTGGGTGGAGGAGTTGTTCGAGCCGGGCTTGTCGGCCGGGCCGTTGTAGGGGCCGACCTCGCCCTCGGGGGTGGCGGTGACGTCGGCGGTCACGGTGCCGGAGACCCAGGCGACGCGGCCCGCGCCGTTGGCGGCCAGCGACGGCGAGACCAGGGCGCGCTCACCGGTTCGCTTCACCGTGACACCCGGTCCGGCCCGCTCGCCGTCGGGCAGCGGGACGAACGCGTCGGCGCCCGCGGTACCGGCCACCAGGGCGCCCAGCGCGAGCACGGCCACACCGGTGCCGGCGGCGCGCAGGCCACGGGTACCGCGAATACGGTTGATTCTCATACTTCCCCTCATCAGGTTCGAGCGGTCACACCTGCCGACGCAGGCCACCCGTACGGGGCGCGTCGACGGCTCAGCCGAGCTTTCCGGCCGCCGGTGGCGCGCCGAGGACCGCGCCACGGCCCGACGATGAAGCTCGCGAGACGGGAACCTTTCGGGCTCTTTGCGGCGATATGACAGTCATCGCAAACTGATCGCAATATTTCCGTGCGCGACTGTCACACGATGCGGACGCGGTCACTGTCGTTGCCGGACAAGAACATTGCCATGCGCTGGCCTTCTTCGGTGACGTCCCGCGCTTCCGCACGGGTGAGCGCGCGCAGCGGGGCGACCGTCACGACGCCGTCATCGACGGTCCACGAGGCCGACACCCGACCGTCGACCAGCACCACGCGCGCGCCGGCGACCGACAGGCCACGATCGGCGTCGTCGATGATCCGGCTGCGGTCGTGGTAGCCGAGGATCGCGTTGTCGAAGGCGGGCAGGAAGCGCGGCGGCGCCGGGGTTTCCGGGTCGGGGCGCGGCGCGTCGGGCAGGTCGAGCAGTTCGCGGCCGCGTTCGTCGCGGAAGGTGATCAGCTCCGGGCGCACCGCGGCCACCGCGGCGGGCAGGCCGGTCAGCCCGGACCAGGCGCGCAGGTCGGCCGAGGCGGCCGGGCCGTAGGCGGCCAGGTAGCGCCGCACCAGCTCCGCGCCGACGGGGTCGGTGCCCGCCGGAGCGGGCGGGTCGACCGGACGACCGAGCCACTGCTCGACCGGCGTGTTGCGCACCCCCGCCCTGACCTGCCACAGCCCGCGCGGGGGCAACTGCACGGTCGGCACGAGCGCCGCGATCACCAACTCCCCCACCGCCCTCGGGTTCGCCTCGGGCCAGCGGTCGGCCAGCGCCCTGGCCGTCTCGCCCATCGAGCGCGGTTCGCCGTCGGCGAGCAGGGCGCGCGCCGCGGCGGCGAGCTCGTCGACGTCGACCCCGGCGAGCTCTCGCTTGTAGGTGGTGAGTACGCGCTGGCGCAGCATGCCGTCGTGCCTGGCCCGCCAGGCCAGCGCGTCCGCCGTGCTGACCAGGTGCACGGTGCGGCGCATGAGATGCGCGCGCACCACCTGACGGCCGGTGAGCAGCGCGTCGAGCTCCTTCGGCGCGAAATCCCTGACCCGCGACCACAATCCGAGAAACGGCTCCTGCGGCTCCTGCGCCTGCACACCACACAGGTGGGTGATCATGTCGAGCACCGGGACCTCGGCGCGGTCGAGCAGGAATTGGCGGGCGAGCGTCGCGCGATTGAGCGCCCTGGCGCCGAGCACGGTCGATCCACTCATCCGTCAACGATAGAGGCATGCGGAATACTGGCCGACATGCCGAGCTTCGCGGACTTCGATCGCCGGAACTATCGCACGGTGGACGCGGTCACCGGCTACGACGGGTGGTCGGCGACCTACGAGCAGACCGTCATGGACGAGATGGACCTCGCCCTGCTCGAACGGCTCGACCTGGATTGGGGCGGGATCGCGCGGGCCGCCGACCTCGGCTGCGGAACCGGGCGGACCGGCGGGTGGCTGCGCGCGCACGGTGTCGCCGAGATCGACGGGGTGGACACCAGCTCGGGGATGCTGGCACTGGCCGCCGAGCGCGCGGCACACACCACCCTCACCAGGGCCGATGTGCGCGACAGCGGATTGCCCGGCGGCGCCTACGATCTGGTGATCTCGGCGCTGGTCGACGAGCACCTGCCGGAGCTGGCGCCGTTCTACGCCGAGGCACGCCGCCTGCTCGCGCCCGGCGGCCGTTTCGTGCTGGTCAGCTATCACCCGCAGTTCATGATGGTCACGGGGATGCCGACGCACTACACGACGGTGTCCGGTGAGCCGCTGGCGATCAGCACCCATCTGCACCTGGTCGGCGACCACGTCACCGCCGGGGTCGGTGCGGGCTTGCGGCTGACCGAGCTGCGCGAGGCGCTGGTCGACGACACCTGGCTGACGGTGAAACCGAAGTGGGCCCACCTGCGCGGCCAGCCGTTCACCATGGCTCAGGTCTGGACGGCCCCACGCTGATCACACCCACCGCGGCGAGGTTTGCGAAGATCGGTCAAGGGCTCTCGATTTCCGTGTTCCCTGGATAGTTGCTGCGTTACGGTTTCCCGCATGGACGACATCGAGTTGGATTTGCCGAGCGTCTCTTCCGCCCACAACGCCGGCCGGATTCTGGAAGTCGGCGCGGTCGGTCTGCGCAACCCCCTGCCCATCGACGGCGAGCGGACGCAGGCCTACGTGTCCTGCGTCGACGGCACCACCCTGCGCCTGCCGGACTCGCTGCAGAACTGGGCCATGCAGACCCTCGCGGCGAACTACGACCTACGCTCCACCGGCCTACCCTCCCTGTTCCCCTGCCGCTTCGAATTCGGCATCCGCGACGGCGCGGCCTACGCGATCCCCGTCCGAGACAAGAAGTCCCAGCGCACGCCGCAGCCCACCGCCTGAGCCCGTTCGATCCCGCGCCGATCGCCGGAGTCTCAGGCGATCGGGGGCAGATGGACGACCTGGCCCGCGTAGGCCAGGCCGGCGCCGAACCCGAGGAGCAGGGCCGTGTCGCCGGGGTTCGCGCCACCCGAGCGGATGAGCTGTTCCATGGCCATCGGGATGGAGGCGGCGCTGGTGTTGCCGGTCTCGATGATGTCGCGGGCGATGGCGACCGTGTCCGGCAGGCCGAGGGTGCGCACCAGGGCGTCGGTGATGCGGATGTTGGCCTGGTGCGGAACGAAGGCGTCGAGCTCGCTCGCGGCGACGCCGGCGCGGTCGAGCGCGTCACGGCACGCCTTCTCCAGGAACGTGACGGCCCAGCGGAAGACCTCGGTGCCGTTCATCCGGATGTACGGGCGCACCGACGTGCCGCCACTGGCCTCCGCCGCGGCGACCTCCGCGAAATACTCCTGAAAGTCCTTGTCCTGCTTGATCGCCGAGGTGCGGCTACCGTCCGAACCCCAGGCGACCGGGCCGATCCCCTCCTGCTCGGCCGCGCCGACGACGACCGCCCCCGCGCCGTCGGCGAAGATGAACGCGCAGCTGCGGTCGGTGGTGTCGAGCAGGTCAGAGAGCCGCTCCACGCCGATCACCAGCACATGCCGGGCCTGGCCGGAGCGCACCAGATTCGCCGCGTCGGCCAGCGCGTAGCAGAACCCGGCGCACCCGGCGGAGACGTCGTAGGCGGCGGTGTCGTGCATGCCGAGTTCGGTGGCGACCACCGCGCCCGCCGAGGGCCCGAGGACCATCTGGGAGGACGTGGCGAGCACGACCACGTCGATCTCGGCCGCGTCGACGCCCGCCGCCTTCAGCGCCTCGCGCGAGGCGGCGACGCTCATCCCGACGATGGTCTCGTCGGGCTCGGCCCAGTGCCTCGCGGCGATGCCGGAGCGGGTCCGGATCCACTCGTCCGAGGAATCGATGGCGTCGACGATCTCCGCGTTGGGCACGACCCGGCGCGGGCGGTACACGCCGAGGCCGAGAATTCCCGTATGGGTGACCGGAACTGCGGTGGCGATGGGGGTGGGCATGGCATCCTCTCCAAATGAACCGATCGGTTCACGCTGGATCAGGTTTAACATGGACCGATCGGTTCAATCAAGGGTTTGGGAGGAAATCGGATGGCGGCCGGACCACGCGCCCGACTGATCGAACACACCATCAGTACCGTCCAGGAGCACGGCGTCCACGCCGCCGCGCTGAGTGAACTCCTCAAACGCAGCAACACCTCGCGCAATTCGCTGTACCAGCACTTCCCCTCCGGCAAGGGCGAGCTGGTGCAGACGGCGGCCCGCATCGTGTCGCGACTGGTGTACTCGCACGTCAGCGCCATGGCCGACGCCCTGCAGACCGCGCCGTCGGCCCAGCACTGGCTCACCGACCTGTTCGCCTTCTGGCGTATCCCGCTGGAGAAGTCCGACTACCGCGCCGGGTCGTTCATGATGGCCGCCGCCCTGGACGAACTCGACCCCGACGTGCAGTCGATCGCCGGTCAGGCCTTCGCCGAGTGGACGGCCCGGCTGGCCGACGGGCTCGTCGCCGCGGGGATCGAGCGGTCCAGCGCGGTCTCCATCGCCGGTTTCCTGCTCACCACGATCGAGGGGACGATCGTGCACAGCCGGGCACTCAAGTCGGCCCACCCGTTCGACCAGGCCGTCACCCAGCTGACCATCCTGCTCAACCACCACCTCGCCCAGCGCTGAGCCGGTCGAGATCGGCGCGCAGGGTGGTCACGATGTGGCGTCGGGCGAGCTCGCCCTCCCGGCTGGGAGTCAGCGGGTAGACGTGGACGAGGTCGTGGCCCTCGTGGAAGTCGATGTCGACGCCCGCCGCCCGCGCCTTGCCGAGCAGCAGCCTGGCATCGGGGTTGAGGATGTCGCGGGTACCGGTGAACACGGTGAGCGGGCCGAGGCCGGTGAACTCGCCGAACAGCGGACTCACCATCGGGTCCGTCATCGGCAGCGTCCCGCTCCACATCTCTCCGAACACCAGGCCACCCGGCTTGCCGAGCCAGGGATCACGCGGTTGCACCAGCTCGATCTGCGGGTTCTCCAGGGTGAGGTCCAGGGCGGGCGCGATGAGGACGATCCGCGGTGGCGCGGGTCGATCGGTGTCGCGCAGGTGCAGACCGGTGGACAGGGCGATCTGGCCGCCCGCCGAATCACCGGCGAGGAAGGTCGGGCCGTACCGTTCGCCGCTCGCCGAGACCAGCTCCGCCACCCGGGGAATCACCGCCGCGGCGGTGCCGGTGGGGATGAGCGGATAGATCGGCACCGTGACCGTGAGACCTACCTGGGCGGCGAGCCTGGCCGCGAGATGCCAATGCTGCGAAGCGATCTCGCCCACCCAGCCGCCGCCGTGGGCGTAGACCAGCCCGCCGCGCGACACCCCGTCGGCCGGGGTGAGGGTGTAGACCGGCCAGCCGTCCACCTCGGCGACGGTGACCTCGACACCGCGCAGCCGGCGCGGCGGCGCGTAGGACAGCGGGCGCAGGCTGCGTTCGAGCACCCGCGCCCTGGCGGCGTCGGCATCGATGTAGGCACTGTTGGCGCGGGTCAGCCGCAGGTATCGCGGGATCACCACCCGGCTCATCACGCTGGTCACCCGTTCCTCCGCTTCGTCGCTTGTCAGCGTAACCGGGTGGCCCTGGGTCTTCCCGCGACTCAGGCCAACGGCTGTTCGGTGATCTCCGAGCGCAGGCTCGTCCCGTTGAGGTCGAGGTAGAGCACGCCCTCGGTGACCGAGAGGGTGGCGGTGTTGCGGCGGTCGATCAGCGCGACGGCCGCGTCGACGAAGGCGCGGTCGAAGCTGTAGAGCGGGATCGACTCGGCGTTGTGGATCTTCTTGCCCGCGTACTGGGCCAGCACCTTGGCCGGGTCGCGATGGGTGTAGACGGCGGCGCGACCCGCCAGCTTGCTGCCCCGGTGCACCCGCTCGGCGTCGGGGGCGCCGACCTCGATCCAGGCCGTGGTGCGGCCGGTGAGGTCGCGGATCTGGACGGCGGGTTCGTCGGTGGCCGAGATGCCGCCGTCGCTGAACGCGATGCCCTCCTCGTACTGCAGGCAGTAGGCGAGGATGCGGGTGAGCATGTACTCGAGCGTCTCCGAGGGATGGCGGGCGACCCGCAGTTCGAGGTCCTCGTAGACGCCGCGGTCGACGTCGGCGAGCTGGACGGCGAAGTGGTGCAGGGTTGCGCTGAGTGCCATAGGAGCTCCGAGCCTACCGGTCAGCTCCCGGCGTCCTCCAGCAGCGCCCGCGGCGCGGCCAGCCGCCACGAGTCGGTGACGATCGCCGTGAGTTCCTCGCGATCGTCGAGCGCGGCCAGGCGCACCCGCACCCACGGGTTGTTCGCCTCGTGGTCGGCGATCCAGAACTTCGCGGGCTCGGCGAGCACCAGTTCGTCGCGGTCGATGATCGGGCAGCGCACCGCCATCGAGGTCTCCTCCTCGGGCAGCGTCAGGAACAGCTTGCCCGCGACCTTGAAAATGGGCATGCCCCAGGCGAATTGCTCGACCGTCTCGGGTAGCGACGCGACGACCGCACGAACATCCTCCCCAGTGACCTCCATGGCCGTCATCCTGCCAGCCGGGACCGACAGGAATCGAGGTCACCCTTCGGCGAGCAGGACCTTCCAGCCCGCGCCGAGCGGACCGGCGAGCGGACGCAGCAGTGCCGGGACCCGGGTGGTGTGGTCGCGGAAGGCGAGCGGCTCCGGCGTGTCCTCCACCCGGAACCAGTCCTTGGCCGCCGGCCGGTCGAGCAGCACGATCACCGCCACCGACAGCACGACGGCGGGCAGGGCGAGCAGGCCGAAGACCCCGATCAGCACGACCAGCGCCGCCGCGTACCAGCCCGCCGCGTGCGCGTAGCGCGAGCGCACCGAGAACCCCAGCGTGAGCAGGGCGAGCAGCAGCGCCGCGACGGCGGTGAGCGGGGCGATGCCCAGATAGCCGGGCAGCGGCGAGTCCTCGGGCATCAGCACCGTGGCCGCCACCGTGACCACGGCGAGCACCACGCAGTAGACCGCCTGCCACGCCGCCAGCTGCGCGGCTCGCCGCACCGGGCGCGGCCGACCGTCCGGCGCGTCCGCCGACAGCGCGGCGGCATCGACTATCCCGAGACCCAGCATCCGAGACGACCTTTCACGCACGACTGAAACACGTTCCACCGACATCGTGCGGCGCGGACGGCCGTCGCGGCGCGTTTTCGCCGAAATTCAGCTCGCGACAGGAGCTTTCGCCCTGGCACGCGCCGCGGCGACCCGGCGCCCGATGATGCCGTGCCGCGGCGCGAACAGGTACACCAGCGTGAACGCCACGCCCTGGGTCACCACGACCATGCCGCCCGCGGCGGTGTCGAGGTGGTAGCTGATGTAGAGCCCGGTCACCGCGCACACCACCGACACCGTCGGCGCGATCAGCAGCATGCGGGCGAACCGGTCGGTGAGCAGATACGCCGTCGCACCCGGAATGATCAGCATCGCCACGACCAGCACCACGCCGACCGCCTGCAGCGCCACCACCGAGGTGAGCGCGAGCAGCGCCAGCAGCGCGGTGCCGAGGACGCGCGGATTCAGGCCGATCGCGTGGGCGTGGGTGGCGTCGAAGGCGTAGAGGGTGAAGTCGCGGCGTTTGAGCACCAGCGCCGTCAGCACGATCGCGGCCAGGATCATGATCTGGACCATCTCGCCGCGGCCCACCCCGAGCAGGTTGCCGAACACGATGTGGTTCAGGTCGGTTTGACTCGGCGTCACCGACACCAGGACCAGGCCGAACGCGAACAGCGTGGTGAACACGATGCCGATGGCGGCGTCCTCCTTCACCCGGCTGGTGTCGCGCACGACGCCGATCAGCGCGACCGCGAGGAAGCCGAAGATCACCGCGCCGACGGCGAAGGGCCAGCCGACGATGTAGGCCAGCACCACGCCGGGCAGCACGGCGTGGGAGACGGCGTCACCCATCAGTGACCAGCCGATCAGCACCAGCCAGCACGAGAGCACCGCGCACACCACGGCCGCGGTGACGGTGGTCGCCAGCGCGCGCACCATGAACTCGTAGCGCAGCGGGTCGAGAAAGAACTCTTCGAGACTCATCGTGTCCTCACTCGTCCACGTCCAGGCCGAAGGCCTTGGCCAGGTTCTCCGGTCGCAACACCACGTCGGGATCGCCGTGCTCGAGCACCTTGCGATTGAGCAGCACCGCCTCGTCGGCCAGTTGCGGCAGGGCGTGGAGATCGTGGGTCGACACCAGGATGGTGGCGCCGTCGGCGGCCAGGTCGCGCAGCAGCTTGGTGATGGTGGCCTCCGAACGCTTGTCGACGCCGGCGAAGGGCTCGTCGAGCAACAAGATCGTGGCCTCCTGGGCGATGCCGCGGGCCACGAACGCGCGCTTCTTCTGGCCGCCCGAGAGCTGGCCGATCTGACGGTCCGCGAGGTCGGTGAGATCGACCCTGGCCAGCGCGTCGGCCACCGCCGCGCGGTCGGCCCTGCTCGCCCTGCGCGTGAACCCCATCTTCCCGTAGCGGCCGGTCAGCACGACATCGCGAACCGAGAGCGGGAAGGTCCAGTCCACGTCCTCCGATTGCGGCACGTAACCGAGGCTGCCCGCCTTGCGCGCGGCGGCGGGCGGGCGACCGTTGATCAGCACGCGGCCACGATCCGGGGTGACCAGGCCCATGATCGTCTTGAACAGCGTCGACTTACCCGAGCCGTTCATCCCGATCAGGCCGCAGACCCGGCCGGACTTCAGAGTCAGTTCGACATTGTCCAGGGCGAGGACGTCACCGTAGTGGACGGTCACGTCCTGGATCTCGACGACGGGCGCGGTGGTCATCGCGGCGCCCCGGCGAGTGCGGTCGCGATGGTGGTCGCGTCGTGCCGGATCAGCTCGAGGTAGGTGGGCACCGGGCCGTCGGCCTCCGACAGCGAGTCGACGTAGAGGACACCGCCGAAGCGCGAGCCGGTGGCCTCGACGACCCGCTGCATGGGCGCGTCGGACACCGTCGACTCGCAGAACACCGCGGGCACGCCGCGCTGGCGGACGAAGTCGATGGTGGCGCCGATCTGCTGCGGGGTGGCCTGCTGCTCGGCATTGACCGGCCAGATGTACTTCTCGGTGAGCCCGGCGTCGCGAGCGAGGTAGGAGAACGCGCCCTCGCAGGTCACCAGGGCCCGCTGATCGGCGGGCAGCGTGTTCACGGCCGCGACCAGGTCGTCGCGGACGGCGCCGAGCTGGGTCTTGTAGGCGGCGCCGTTGGCGCGGTAGGCCTCGGCGTGTTCGGGGTCGAGGTCGCTGAACGCGCGGACCATGTTGTCGACGTAGATCTGCGCGTTCACCGGCGACATCCACGCGTGCGGGTTGGGCTTGCCGCGGTAGGCGTCCTCGCTGATGTCCATCGGCGCGACGCCCTCGCTGACCACCGCGTGCGGGACGTCGAGATCGGCGACGAACTGGGCGAACCAGGCCTCCAGGTTGAGGCCGTTGTCCAGGATCAGATCAGCCTTGGCGGCCTTCTTGATGTCGCCCGGCGTCGGTTCGTAGCCGTGGATCTCGGCGCCCGCCTTGGTGATCGACTCGACCCGCAGGTGCTCCCCCGCGACATTGCGCGCCATGTCGGCGAGCACGGTGAAGGTGGTGAGAACCACCTTCTTCCCGTCGTCCTCCGCGGCGACTCCCCCACAGGCGGTGAGCGAGACCGCCAGAACACTCAGCACAGTCGCGGCGGCGACCCGAAACCCAACCTTCATTCCAGAATTATATTGTTCGGGCGACCAAACTTTCAAGTTCTGGCTTCGGAACAGCCAGCTAGACGGCTGCGGACGCCCAGGGCGGGACGAAAGTGGAGCCATCGGGCAACTCCGCGGCGAACCCGGCCCGGACGGTGACGAGCAGGACCGCGGGCGCGGTCGTCGCATTGCTCAGCCCGATCGTGGCACCCGCCGGCGCGACCGCCGCGTCGCCCGGCGTCATCGGCGTCGACTCGCCGTCGATCGTCATCACCACCTCGCCGGAGAGCAGCACGAAGGCCTCCTCGCCGAGGATTCGGTGCGGCACCCCCTCCGACCCTGGCGCGACCTCGGTCCGCCAGACACAGATCTCGGCACTACCGCGGCCGGGGCGGATGAGCGAGGTGAAGCGGGCGTTGTGGATCTCGTGGACCTCGGCCTGGTCGGCGCGGATGACTGGCATGTTCGGCTCCTCATAAAGTCAAGCAACTTGTCCATATAGTCAAGTAGATTGACCAACATGTCAAGTGCCAGAATGTCGGCCGTGCCCGAGAACCCCGCGCCCGCCGGCGATCTGCCCCTGCTGCTGCTGGCCGCGGCCGCCGAGGTGACCGACGCGGTCAACGCCGGGGTGATCGCGGCGGGATTCACCGACGTGCGGCCCGCGCACGGCTTCGCCTTCGTCCGGATGGCGCCCGACGGCGCGACGATCGGGGAGATCGCCGAGCATCTCGGCGTCACCAAGCAGGCGGCGAGCCAGCTCGTCGACGAACTGGTCACCAAGGGCTACGCCGACCGCAATCCGCATCCACGGGACGCCCGCGCCCGGCTGATCACGCTCACCGATCGCGGCTGGGCGTGCACGCGGGCGGCCGACGCCGCGCTCGCCGAATTCGCCGCGCGCTGGTCGCACACGCTCGGCCCGAACGCCCTCGCGCAGCTCAGGAACAGCCTCGCCAGGGTGGTCACGCCGGGGCGGGTCCGGCCGTCCTGGTGACCGCTACCGTTCGATGACAGGTATCCGTTAATTCGGAGTACAGGATTTTCAAAAGTGTGCGCGTAGTCTCACAGCGCGCGGCATACTCGGCATCGAGCGGTGACGCGCCACCGCGGCATCCGGGCCACTGGAGTCCGGGGCTTCTCGTCACGTCAGCCACCATCTCGTTTCCCGACAGGATCGTCATGTCTTCACTCGCCACGCTCGCCACGGTCGACACCATCACCCGGCACAAGTACGAGCGTCTGCAGTACACCGGCTCGGCCGGTGTCATCACCTCGCTCGAGGACCCGCGGCTGATCGGCCGCTGGCACGCCGAATTCCCGGGCTGGCACGGCGAACACTGGGCGTTCGAGGCGGGCACCGTGAGCCCGGGGCGGCTGCGCCCGATCAATGTCGCGGTGCGCCAGAGCTGATCAGGCGGCGCCCTCGGCGGCGGGACTGTCGACGATGCGCGGGAACGGGCTCGCCGCCTCCAGCTGGTAAGCCAGTTCGAGCAGGGTCCGCTCGTCCCCGCGACGGGCGGCGAACTGCACCGAGCCGGGCAGCCCGTGCGGGAGCAGCCCGTGCGGCACCGACACCGCGGGCCCGCCGCCGACATTGTTCAGCGGCGTGAAACCCACGTAGTCGACCAGTTTGACGAACAAGTCCTCGAACGGCTGGCCGGGCGCGAGCTCCCCGATCCGCGGCGCCGGGTGCGAGAGCACCGGGGTGAGCAGCACGTCGACATCGGCGAAATGCCGGTCGTAGGCGGCGGTTCCGGAGCGCAGCCGCCAGGCCGCCGCGGCGGCGCCGAGCGGATTGCGGGTGGTCAGCCCGATCAGGCCCCTGGTGAACGGGTCGAGCTTGCCCGCGTCGAAGTGGCCGCGGTGGCCGAGCCGGAACGAGAGCGTCATCGCACCGGCCATCACCGCCCAGTACCGCTTGAAGTCCTCGACGAAGCGCTGATCCACGTCGAGCCGGGTCTCCACGATCTCGTGCCCGAGACCGCCGAGAATCGCCACCGCGGAGGCGAGAACCGCGCCGTTGTCGGGGTGTACGGGCCTGCCGAGCACATCTTCGGTGATCAGCCCGATCCGCAGCCGGCGCGCGCCCGGCCCTTCGACCAGCCCGATCGGCGCCAGCTTCGGATTCGGCCGGTACTGTTCGACGGCGGCCAGATAGTGCGCGGTGTCGCGCACCGACCTGGTCAGCACACCCTCGGCGACCAAGTGCACCGGCAACTGCCTGGCGCCGGGCTGGTCGAGCAGCCGGTTGCGGGTGGGCTTGAGTCCGACCAGGCCGTTGGCGGCCGCGGGAATCCGGATCGAACCCCCACCGTCGTTGGCGTGCGCGATCGGCACCGCGCCCGCCGCCACCAGCGCCGCCGAGCCGCCCGAGGACGCGCCTGCGGAGTACTCCGGATTCCACGGATTACGCGTCGGCGCCCGGTAGGTGAATTCGGTGCTGGCGGTGAGCCCGAACTCCGGCAGCGTCGACTTGCCGAGCACGACCACGCCGGAGTGCAGGAACTGCGCACCGGGACCGGCCGTCGCGGTGGCCGGACGCGGGGTGAACGCGGCCGAACCATGACACGTCGGCAGCCCGGCGATGTCGGTGTTGTCCTTGACGAACGCGGGCACGCCCGCGAACACGCCCGCGGTCTCCGGCGCGGCGGTCGCCCGCTCGAAACAGGCCAGCTGCACCGCGTCCAGGCTGGGGTCGACCCGCTCGGTCCGCGCGATCGCGGCCGCGATCACCTCGGCCCTGCTCACCTCCCCCGCGCGCAGGGCGGCGGCGAGTCCCACCGCGTCCGACGTGCCGAGTGCGTCATCGGTGAATCCATGGACGGCGGAGCTCATGGCCGCAGCCTACTGCGCGGTAGGGCCGTTCGCAGCGGTAACGACTCGATCAATGGACAGCTTTCAGCCCGACCACGCCGCCGACGATCATCACCAGGAAGACCACCTTCATGACCGTCACCGGTTCCGCACCGGTCGCCATCGCGTAGACGACGGTCAACACGGCTCCGATGCCGACCCACACCGCGTACGACGTGCCGACCGGCAGCGAGCGCATCGCGTAGGCGAGCCCCGCCATGCTGGCCAGCAGTGCCACGGCGAACACCAGTGTCGGCACCAACCGGGTGAAACCCTCGGTCTTGCCCAGCGCGGTGGCCCACACCGCCTCCAGCACACCGGACACCACGAGCACGATCCACGCCACAGACATCACGACCTCCGTGGGTCGTCTTGTCGCACGCCGGGTACGGCCCTCTCGTCCGGGAGCGCGCATCGATGCGGGCTCGGTTCCAAGCTCTCACACCGGCCATTTCGTGGCAAACCGCGCCACGCGGGCACACGCCGAGCCCGACGGGCCGCGCTGGCGCGGCGGCCGCGCACACGGCACTATCGAGTCCGTGGATCACTTGCGAATCGGACAATCCACCCGAGCCTCGGGTGCTGTGTCGTGACCGCGCTGGCACCCGGTGAGAACCGGCCCGCGCCCGGCGATCAGCTCACCGTCACCGTGGCGAGTTCGGCCTCGGTCGACGTCTCTGCGCTGCTGCTGAACAGCGCGGGCAAGGTGCGCTCCGACGCCGACTTCGTGTTCTTCAACCAGCCCACCGGACCCGGCGTGGTGTACCGGCACGGCAACGGCGGGCCTGATGTGGTGCAGGTGCAGACCTCGGCGCTGCCTGCCGACGTCGACAAGGTGGTGGTCACCGCCAGCCTGGACGGGCGCGGCCCGGCCACCTTCGCCTCGGTCGGCCAGCTCACCGCCACCATCGGATCCGGTTCCGACACCCTCACTTTCACCATTCCCGGGCTCACCACCGAGAGCGGTGTGGTGTGCGTGGAGATCTACCGCCGCAACGGCGCGTGGAAGGTGCGCGCGATCGGTCAGGGCTACGACGACGGACTCGCCGGGATCGCCTCGGCCTTCGGCGTGAACCTCGACGACGAACCCGAGTCGCCGAGCGCACCCGCCCAGCCACCGATTCCGCTGCCGCATCAGCCCGCGCCTGCCGTCCCTCCTGCGGGCCAGTTCCCGCCGCCGGGCCAGCCCTACCCCGCCACGCCCGGCTTCCCACCGCCACCCGGCCTGCCGCAGGCCCCTGGCTCTCCGCCGCCCGCTGGTCAGCCCGGTTTCGGGCAGCAGCCCGGCCAGTTCGCCCCACCGCCCGCCCATCCGGCGGCCCCCGCACAGCAGCAACCCTCGTACGCCTCCCAGCAAGGAGCCCAGCCCGTGCACAGCGACCTTTTCAACCCCTCGCACGCCGAGGTCACCGGCCTCGGCATCCAGAAGCAGGGCGGCAAGATGGTCAAGGTCGGCCTCAACGGCGAGGTGATGGCCCGCGCCGGGTCGATGGTGGCCTACCAGGGCGACCTGCAGTTCCAGGCGCTCGGCTCGGGCGGCATCGGCCGCGCCATCCGGCAGCACCTGACCGGTGAGGGCGTGCCGCTGATGAAGGTGACCGGGCGCGGTGACCTGTTCCTGGCCAACAGCGCCGCCGACGTGCACATCATCGACCTCGACGGTTCCGACGGCCTCACCATCAACGGCGCCAACGTGCTCGCCTTCGACTCGACCCTGCGCTACGACATCGGCCGGGTCCAGGGCGCGGCGGGCTACGCCTCCAACGCCGGTCTGTTCAACTGCGTGTTCACGGGCCAGGGCCGTATCGCCATCACCACCCACGGCACCCCCGTCGTCCTCACCGTCGACCAGGCCACCTA
Organism: Nocardia neocaledoniensis; assembly: GCF_029868625.1. Classification (GTDB taxonomy): domain Bacteria; phylum Actinomycetota; class Actinomycetes; order Mycobacteriales; family Mycobacteriaceae; genus Nocardia; species Nocardia neocaledoniensis_A. The sequence goes on from NZ_JARWOJ010000336.1 coordinate 32,722, forward strand.
CGCGGACCCGAACGCCGCGGTCGCATGGTCGTCGAGCCTGCAGACCGGCATCAAGCGCAACGACTCCTTCGGCCTCGGCAGGCTGATGGGCCGCAGCACCGGCGAGGCGAGCACCCTCGCGTTCTCCGGCCGCGGCTTCGTCATCGTGCAGCCCTCCGAGCTGCCGCCCGGCGGGCTCATCGGCGGCACCGGCGGCGGCCAGTCGGCAGGCCACGGCGGCGGCCTCTTCGGCTGACCGACTGGTCAGCACTGGTCCGTGTCGACGGGCGCGGGTCGCCTGCGTGCCGCCAGCAGGGCACAGCCGAGGATCACCACGGTGGCGGCGATGATGGGCAGCTCGGTGTCGGTGGCGACGGAGTAGGTGTCGGGGACGTAGGCGGTCCATCCGGTGTCCAGTTCCCCTGCGACCCGGCTGTTCTCGAACAACCTGGCGACGACGGGGAACACCGATACCGCGATCACCGTCAGGGGCCCGGCAGGCAGGCTCGCGCCCACCGCCAACCCGATGGCGGCGGGCAGCACGTAGCGGAAGACCACGTCGGTGAAGGTGGCGTCGGCGAACAGCACCGGCGCCAGTCCGCTCAGCGTCACCAGACCGAGCAGCCCGATGCAGGCCACCGGTGCCCACCGGCCATCAGTGGCCGCCGCGGCGTCGCCGGCGGTGTCGGACCACGCCCTGCGGGCCACCATCGCGACCAGCGCACCGAGGACGAGCACCCCCACCTGGATCGACAGACCGACCCGGCCGGGGCCGACCGTCACCGACGGGTCGACCGCGATCGCCGCCGACACCGCGAGCATCGTCAGCGCGAAGATCGCGTCGGCGCGCGGCAACCACCAGCTCACCGCGACCGTCCCGGCGACCGCCAGCACCGCCACCGTGACCGACGGATTGCCCGGCAGCTGACCGACCACCATGATCAGCGCACCCATCACCAACGGGATTCCGGCGCCGACGGCCACCGCGCGGCCACCCGTCACCGGTTCGATCCGCTCCCGGCCGACCACGAAACCCGCGGTGAGCAAGGCGATCACGGCCGCGACGAGCAGCGGCCAGCTCTCCGGCAGGTCGGGCACGGTCCGGGTGGGCAGGTAGTCGGCGTAGCGGCGCGCGAGTGCCACGCTCTCGTCGATGCGGGCGCCGTAGAGCACCGCGATCACCGACCCGACGACGAACCAGACCTGCGCGGCGGGCCGGATCACCGCGACCGCGATGAGCAGCCCGGCGCCGATGCTGCCGAGAACCCATGGCTCGGACCAGGTTCCGGCCGACTGCAGCGTGGCGATGGCCACCACCATCGCCAGACCGGCCAAGCCGGCCGCCACCGCGACGAGATAGCGGGCCCGGAACCGGCCGAGCACCACCACGACCACCACCGCGATGAGCGCGGCGACGACGGCCGCGGCGCCGGGTCCCGAACCGAACCAGCTCGCGCGCCCGTCGCGGACGACGACGGCGTAGTTCGTTCGCGTGTGCCCGATGACGTACCCGCTGAGGTATCCGCACAGCACACCGACCGTGGCGGAGACCGCCCAACGCCCGTTCATGCGCTGCACCATAACCGCAGGTGTGGTCGTAGCGAGCGCGAATCAGCCGCTCAGCGAGGATCTCTCACTGGACAGGGTCAGGACCCCGCACGCTCCTTGCGCGCCTGACGGCGGGCCTCCCGCATGGCGTTGAGCTCCTGCTCCAGGCTCTCGGCGATGCGGAACTGGCCCGTGTCGTACACGCTGACCGGCTCGATCGCCTCGTAGCCGAAGTTGGCCTCCGCGAAGGCCTTCTCGACGCGGGCCTCGATATCGGAGATCGCGCTCTTGCGCGCCGCGGGCACCGCCTCGGCGGGCTTGGCGGGCTCGTCCGGCTTGCTCGCCTCGACGACCGGCGCCGGAGTCGCGGCGGGCGGCACCACGGACTTCTTGGCCTTGTCCGCCGAGGGCTTGCCGATGCCGAACCGCTTGCGCTTCTCCGTCGGCTTGCCGTTGCCGACGGGCTCGGTGGGTGTCCACGCGGGTTCGCGGGTGACCGGCGCGGTGGCCGCCGCCTGGTCGGCGGCGAACGCCTCGGCCCTGGCGGCGCCCGTCATCGGCGGGGTGTAGGTGAGCCGGACCCCTTCCACGGCTTGCCGGTTGAGCAGATTCTCGGCCGGGTCGGGCATGTCCCTGATCTGGCTGGTCGCCCTGGTGATGGCGAGGCCGTAGCGGGCGCTGGCCGCGTCGTGGATGAGCAGCGCGACACCGATCATCACCGGCGCCACCGCGTGCACGGCCGCGTCGTACCAACGGCCGTCGCGCACATAGGGATAGGTGTTGAGGGTGACGGTGAGCCCGAGCAGGGCGATCTCGGCCAGCGCGACCTGGCGCCGGTTGTCGATGACGCCCCATTCGGCGACCTTGTTGGTGCCGACCATGATGATGATCAGGCAGACGCTGATCATCGCCTCGAGCAGGTAGCTGAACCAGAACAGCGGATCGGTCGGGCCGCCGGGAGCGATGTTCTGCTGGACGTTGACCGCCGACCACAGCATGCCGGCGCCGACCACGCCCGCCAGCGCCTTGAGCGACCACGACCGGTGCCGATACAGCGAAGCCAGCTTCGCGTGCGGGCTCGATTCGCGCCGCTGAGCGGCCATCGCCTTTCTGGCGAGCAGCAGATCTCGCATGTCGGCCTTCTCGATCGCTTCGGTGGTCTGCCTTGCCCGGTCCGAGGCCTGGGCCATTGCCTGGGTGTGTTTCCAGCGTTGTTCGCGATCCTGTTCCCGGATCCGCTCGGCGAGTTCGCGCTCGGCGCGCAGCTCGTCTTCGGACAGGGCGTCGGTGAGCGCTGGATCGAATTGATAGGCGAGGCGCCCACGCGCCCGTTCGACGCGTTGGGCGAGCTGGCTGACGTCGTCTTCGACGGGAGACTCGACGGTCATGACCGACCACCGACCCGGCATCGCGACGGCAGACGGGTGACCACACGTGTGAACGGCACACGCCATTAATAGTCCATACACCCGCTCGTGCGAAACCGATGGTGCCACACCGCTGCCCGAAACCGGCGCGCCGCGAGCGACACACCCACTATTGCCACGTCGCCAATAGTGGGTCACACTGTACCTGTAACCACTGGTCACCCCTGAGCCAGTGCTGTGCCGAGCCGTAAGGAGACTCGATGGCCGCGAATCGGTCGAGCTGGATGAACGAGGACCTGGACGCCCTGCGCGACCTCGCCCGCGCGTTCATGGCCAAGGAACTCGTGCCGAATATCGACAAGTACCGCGAGCAGCACCACGTGGACCGTGACCTGTGGAACAAGGCGGGCGAAGTCGGCCTGCTGTGCTTGTCGATCCCGGAGGAGTACGGCGGCGGTGGCGGCACCTTCGCGCACGAGGCCGTCCTCATGGAGGAGCAGGCCCGCGCGGTCGACACCTCGTGGGGCGTGAGCCTGCACAACGGCATCGTGGCCCACTACCTGCTCGCCTACGGCACCGAGGAGCAGAAGAAGCAGTGGCTGCCGAAGATGGCCAGCGGTGAGGTCGTGGGCGCCATCGCGATGACCGAGCCGGGTACCGGCTCGGACCTCCAGGCCGTCAAGGCCAAGGCCATCCGGGACGGCGACGAGTACGTCATCAACGGCTCCAAGACCTTCATCACCAACGGCGCGCAGGCCGACCTGATCATCCTGGTCGCCAAGACCGACCCCACCCAGGGCGCCTCCGGTGTCTCGCTGGTGCTGGTCGAGGCCGATCGCCCCGGTTTCCGTCGCGGCCGCGTGCTCGACAAGATCGGCCAGAAGGGCCAGGACACCTCCGAGCTGTTCTTCGAGGACGTGCGCGTCCCGGTGACCAACCTGCTCGGCAGCCAGGAGGGGCAGGGCTTCATCCAGCTGATGCAGCAGCTGCCCCAGGAGCGCCTGATCGTGGCCCACGGCGCGGTCGCGGGCATGGAGGTCGCCCTCGAGCACACGCTGCGCTACACGAAGGAGCGCGAGGCGTTCGGCCGCCCGGTGTTCGGTTTCCAGAACACCAAGTTCAAGCTGGCCGAGGTCGCCACCGAGGCCCGCATCGCGCGCGTGTTCATCGATGACTGCATCGAGAAGCACCTGCGCGGCGAACTCGACATCCCCACCGTCGCGATGGCCAAGTGGTGGTGCACCGACAAGGCCATGCAGATCGCCGACACCTGTCTGCAGCTCTTCGGTGGCTACGGCTACATGAACGAGTACCCGATCGCGCGCATGTGGGTCGACAACCGCGTGCAGCTGATCTACGCGGGCACCAACGAGATCATGAAGGAGATCATCGCGCGCAGCCTGTGACGGTCCCGCGCTGAGGATTTCGACCGGCCGTGAGCAGCATCGCTGTTCGCGGCCGGTTTTCTGTTCGACCTATCCGATGTCGCCGCCGAGACGAATGTCCATCGGGAGCGGTGCAAACCAGACGACAAGGACGGTGCGGCAACAGTGGACACGGACGGCGGTTCATCGGGTGAGCCCGGACAGGAACCGGTACTGCCGGACCGTGCCCAGATGATGCGGGCGGTGTGCGGATTCGCCGGAACCAGCGATCCGGTCCTGCACGCCGCGCACGAACTGGCCGGCCTGCACGAACGCCGCGAACAGCTGGTGCCCGGCGACACCAGTGAGATCGATTGGCAGCGGGCGCATCTGGTGTGCGAGATCGATCGCTGGGTGGTGCTGCGCTCACCGCGGCCCGCCACGACCGCGCCCATGCACACCGAGAGCATCGGCGCCGTCGTCGACCGGATGGCCCACTTCGCCGCGATCACCTACCGGGCGCTGGCGTGCGGCGCCGAGGCCGAACTACGCGCCGCGCAGACGCGCTTACACGAACTCGCCTGCGGCTATGACGATCTCGTCGTCGAGGTCGCCAACGGCGCGCGCAGGCTGCCCGACGGCCCCGAGGACGACACGCCGGAAAACGGTGACGCGCAGCCGAGCCGGAACCGCCCGCGCACCGAGTAACCGGAGGTGTATCGCCCGGCGGCCGGCGCGCAGGCCCGCCGGGTCACCTTCGACGCGCCGACCGCGCCACCCGAGCTCGCCACAGCCTCGGTGGTTGGCGGCCATGTCGCGGTCCATGCGCGTTCAACCGGCGTCCGTACCGTCAGCGGCAGACGGCGAACGGAGCTCGGCGATGCTCGATCCTCGACTGCATACCGCATGGCTGGTGAACGCGGCGTCCGGCGCGGCGGCGGCCACCGTTCGCGCGCCCATGGCCCGCCCGCGCGTCCGCGCGGTCACCCGGCTCGTCGTCACCGACCTCGAGGTCGTGACGGTCACCCACGACACCGCGATCCTCACCTGGACCACGCGGCAGCGCGACCGGTCCGGGACCCCGCGCCCCGCGGCCGCCGACACCGAAGTGCTCCTCGCCCCGGCCGACGGGCACGCCACCGCGACGACGCGCTACTTCGACGCGCGGCGCACCGCGCACCACTATGCCGAGGTCACCGGCCTGGAACCCGGTCGCCGCTATCGATTCACCGCCCGCTCGGACGGAGTGCGCGCGGTGGCGGGCCGCACCTGGGTCACCCGCCGTCCCGGTACCCCGGAACTCACCGGTGTCTTCCGCACCGCCCCGCCACCGCCGGGACGACTGCTGCGGACCATCGCACTCGCCAACGACCTGCACTGGGGCGAGGAGCGCAGCGGGCTGGTCGTCGCCGGACTGCCGCCCGGCCTGCGCCACGACGACGGCCACTACCCGCAGGTGATGACCGATGCCCTGCTGCACGACATCCGGCGGCCCGCACGGGCGGCCGACCATCTGGTGGTCACGGGCGATCTCACCGACCGCGGCTCCGCCGAACAGGTCGCCGGAATCCGCGCGCGCCTCGACGACTGGGGCGCGCACGGGCGCGACTATCTCGTCTGCCGCGGCAATCACGACGTCGCGCGCGGCCGAAAGGATCACTGGGGCTGGGCTTTCCACGCCCACCAGCGCCTCGTCTGCCACGATCTCGGCGGGCTCCGGCTGATCGGCCTCGACACCACGCGGGGTCGCGGCGCAGGCGGCACGCTCTCGGCCGAACAGCTGGCCCGGTTGCGCGAGCTGCTGGCCGCGGCTCCAGACCAGCCGACCCTGATCTTCGGCCATCACCCGGCGACCCGCTATGCCGCGCTGAGCAATCCGGGCGGTCCCGGCTTCGTGCTCGACCGGGCGAGCACGCTGGCACTGCAGGACTGCTATCGGAGCAGTCCCGGAGTGTTCCTGCACCAGGCCGGGCACACGCATCGAAACCGGATGAGCCGCCCCGATTCCGGGCAGGTCGAATTCCTCGAGGTCGCCGCCGTGAAGGAATATCCCGGCGGCTACGCGCTGCTGCGTATCTACGAGCGTGGCTACACCGTGCACTTCCACCGCATCGCCGCCGCCGCGGCACTGGCCTGGACCGACCGCACCCGCAGGCAATACTTCGGCTTGCAACCCGATCACGCGCTCGGCACCCTCGTCGACCGCAATCATCAGGTGCCTCGCGACTTCTCCGGCGTCGGCGCCGCCCGCTGACCCGGTCAGTACATCCGCAGCGCGACCAGACGCCAACGCTGCCTTGCCGGTTCGATGCGTCCGGCGAGCGCGAAGACGCGCGACCCCCGCTGATAGGACGCGAACAGCTCGGCGCCGTCCGACCCGGACGGCGTGACCCGCACGTGTTTGACCGTGGCCGTGCCGAGCCCGCGGCCGGGTGCGAGATCCTGAACGAGCATGGTGCGCACCGATTCCAGCACCCGCGGCTCGGTGACCGTGCGCAACTGGTCGACCTGCCTGCGCCGGTCGACCACCTCGAGCAGCAGACGCACCGACTGCTCGGCGAACCGCTGCGCGCCGGTCTCGACCACCTCGACCCCACCGGCGCAGGCCGCGCGCACGGCCCTGCGCAACCCACTCCCACTCGGAGTCCGCCGACGCCCCGCCCCCGGAACACGGTGCGGCACACTCTCACCCGCCGCGCTCTCGGCCCCATACCCCGGTTCGCACTGCGGCGCGTGCGACAACGACAGCCGATCCGTAGACATCACTCGTCCCCTTCGAGTCCGCCCCGCACTCCCCAGTGCTGGCGCACAGCATGCCACGAGGGTCCGACAACCACGCGCGGAATTCAGAACAGGGTCATCGGCTCGGTCGGTTCCGGTGTCGGCTGGGGCGGCAGCCCGGGCACGACGGCGGCCACCGTGTCGTGGAAGCGGCGCGCCAGTCCCCGCGCGGCCGCGTTGTCCGGGGTGTGCACGAACACCGTCGGCGAGCGGCCCTCGCGCAGCCACTCCGCGACCGTCTCGACCCACGGTTGCCAGCCCGCGACCGTGCGGTCGACATCGGCACGGCCGTGATAGCGCACGATCGGGTACTCGGTCAGCGCCCGCAGCCGCCGCGGCACCCGCGGCTTCTTGGCCCGCGCCTCGTACTCCGACGGGTCACCGGGCGGGCCGTCGAACAGCACCGTGGTATCGAAGGGCACCCACTCCGCGCCGATCCGGCCGAGTACCCGTTCCAGTTGCCCGGCGGCGCGCTCGTCGGTGAAGAAGGCCGGATGCCGCACTTCGACCGCGCACCGCAGCCCGGCGGGCACCTCGCGCTGGAACCGGGCGAGCGCACCCAGGTCGGTGGGGCCGAAGGACGCGGGCAACTGGATCCACAGCGCGTGCACGCGCGGGCCGAGCGGCGCCATCACGTCGAGGAACGCCCACAGGTCGGCTCGCGCGTCGACGAGTCTGCGCTCGTGGGTGACCGCTCTCGGCGGCTTGAGCACGAACCGGAAGTCGGGGTCGGTCTGCCGGGCCCAGGAGGCGACGGTCTCCGGTGCCGGCGTCGCGTAGAAGGTGGTGTTGCCCTCCACCGCGCCGCAGTGACCCGCGTAGGCGCGCAGCCGCTCCCCCGGCGGCGGAAGCCGTTGCTGCCACTCCGGATGCGTCCACATCGCACATCCCACCCGCAGCTCACGCACAGGCCGACGGTAGTACAGCGCGAGGCCGCGCCTAAAATGAGACCGGTTGCCACCACTCGCCCTCCGAGCGTGCCCCGGTGCGCGCGAGACGGAAAGGGCCTGTGATGGCGATTCTCACCAGCGAGCGGCTCGATGCTGCCCAGGAGACGAACACCAGGGCCTGGCGCGGCGTCGCGGCGGCGATCGTGGCGATCGCCTGGGGTGGCAACGAGTTCACCCCGCTGCTGGTCATGTACAAGGGCAACGGGCTGCCACTGACGGCCGTCGACCTGCTGCTGTTCTACTACGTCCTCGGCATCGTGCCCGCGCTCCTGATCGGCGGTCCGCTCTCGGATCGGTGGGGGCGGCGTCCGCTCATGCTGCCCGCCCCGCTCATCGCGGCCGCCGGTTCGCTGCTGCTGGCGGTGGGCGCGGCCTCGGTGCCGATGCTGGCGGCCGGGCGGATGCTCTGCGGTGTCGCGCTCGGCCTGGCCATGGCGGTGGGCGGCAGCTGGGTCAAGGAGCTGTCCCAGGCGCCGTACACCGCCTCGGCGGCCGGCTCCGGGGCGCGCCGCTCCGCGATGAGCCTGACCGCCGGATTCGCGCTCGGCGCGGGCGTGGCCGGGCTCCTCGCCCAGTGGGGACCGCTGCCGAATTCGACGGCCTACCTGGTGAACGTCGCGCTGTGTCTGGTCGCCGCCGTCGGGCTGCGCCGCACCCCGGAAACGGTGCTCCGGCAGCCGAATCCGGGCCGGTTCCGCGACGATCTGAAGATCCCCGCGGCCGGGCACCGACGGTTCCTGCGCGTCGCAGTGCCGATCGCGCTGTGGCTGTTCACCGCCAACGCCACCGCCTACGCCGTGCTGCCGACGCTCATGCTGCCGCGCGTGCAGCAGGCCCCGATCGCGTTCTCGGCCCTGGTCACCATGGTGGCGCTCGGCTGCGGTTTCCTCATCCAGTCGGTGGCGCGGCGGATCGACCGGCCCGGCACCGCCCGCGCCGGGGTGATCGCGCTGGTGCTGCTCACCGTCGGTATGGTGCTCGCCGCGTGGACGGCGGCCACCCTCAGCGTGTGGGTGACCCTGCTGGCGGCCGTGGTCCTCGGCAGCGGCTACGGCATCGGCCTGGTCGCCGGTCTCCAGCAGATCGAGCGGATCGCCGGTCCGGGTGATCTGGCCGGGCTCAACGCCGTCTTCTACTCGGTGAGCTACCTCGGCTTCGGCGTGCCCGCCGTCCTGTCGGCGCTGCACGGCGGCCTCGGCTTCGGCTATCCCGCCATGTATCTGGTCACCGCGCTGATCGCCGCGGCCTGCCTCGCCCTCGTCGCCGCCAACTACCGTGAACGGGTGTGAACACCGATCCGATCGAGGTCCTGCGGCGCTGGCAGGATTCGGGCGCGCTGTGGCGCGTGCTGCACCGCTCCGCCGACGCGGTGACCGTCGGCCTGTTCGAATGCACGGGCGGCCAGGAGGTCGACCGCTTCACCTCCGCCGATCCGGCTCTGCTGCGCTTCCTCGGCGAACGCACGAGCAGCGAGGACTGACTCGGGCGCCCGCGCCGAGCTAGGCTGGGGGCCGTCATCGCTTCACCGTTTGTCGGCCTCGCGGCCGGTCCGTTCAGTGAGGAGAGATCATGTCGGCACCCACCCAGGGACTGTCCGCGGGTACATGGGTCATCGACCCGGCCCATTCCGCCCTCGAGTTCTCCGTGCGCCACCTGATGGTGAGCAAGGTGCGCGGCCGGTTCAAGGACTTCAGCGGCGCCTTGGTCGTCCACCCGGACGGCACCGCCGACGCCGACGTGGAGATCCAGGTCGCCTCGGTGACCACCGACAACGCACAGCGTGACGGACACCTGGCCACCGCCGATTTCTTCGACGTGAGCAACTATCCGGTCGCCACCTTCACCGCGCGCGGATTCCGTCCGGTCAGCGGCGAATTCGAGGTCACCGGCGATTTCACCATTCGCGGCACCACCCGCCCGGTCACCCTCGAGGTCGAGTTCCTCGGTTCCGGGCCGGGCATGACCGACGCGCCGGTCGCCGGCTACACCGCCACCGCCACGATCAACCGCCGCGACTTCGGCATCACCACCGAGATGCCGATGGCCAACGGCGGCGCCGTGATCGGCGACAAGATCACCTTGACCCTCGACGTCGAGGTCGGTCTGCAGGGCTGAGGGCGGGCACCGAGCACAGGAGGGGCGCATGAGGAGACGTTGGCGGGCCGGGCTCGCCGCCGGGCTCGCGCTGTTCCTCGCGGCCTGTAGCGGCTCGACCACCGACCAGGGCACCGACTCCGCGCCACCGGCCCCGGTGATCTCGGTCGAGCCGACGGACCGCGCGACCGAGATCGACCCGCTCGCGCCGGTCCGGGTCGCCACCAGCGACGGCAAGCTCACCGCGGTCACGATGACCAACGAGCAGGGCGGCACCGTCGACGGCGTCTTCACCCCCGATCAGACCGCATGGAAACCCGCCGAGCCCCTGGGCTACGGCCGCACCTACACCGTGCGGGCCGAGGCGCTCACCGTCACCGGCACGGTCGGGCCGATCACCTCGTCGTTCTCGACGCTCGCGCCGAACAACCAGACGAAGGTGTACTTCCGCACCACCGGCGGCGCCCCGCTGTCGCCGGACGGCAGCTACGGCGTCGGCACGGTGGTGGTCGCGCACTTCGACGAGGACGTCCCCGACCGCGCGACCGCGGAGAAGTACCTGACCGTCGGCACCGATCCCCCGGTGCCCGGGTCCTGGTACTGGCTCGACGACCGCAACGCGCACTGGCGCCCGGAGAACTACTACCAGCCGGGCACGCGGGTCACCCTCGCCGCCGACATCTACGGCAAGGACCTCGGGGGCGGGATGTACGGCCAGGAGGACACCAGGACCAGCTTCACCATCGGGCCCTCACACGTCTCCATCGTCGACGACAACGACAAGCAGGTGCGGGTGTTCGAGAACGGCACCCTGATCCGCACCATGCCCACGTCGATGGGAATGGGCGGCAGCGAGGTCGTCGCGGGCAAGACGATCACCTTCTGGACCCAGCCGGGGACCTACACGGTGATGGACAAGGCCAACCCGGTGATCATGGACTCCTCCACCTACGGCCTGCCGGTGAATTCCCGCCTCGGCTACAAGGAGGCCATCGGCTGGGCCACCAGGATCAGTACCGACGGCATCTACCTGCACCAGCTCGACGACACGATCTGGGCACAGGGCAACACCAACGTCTCCCACGGTTGCCTGAACCTCAGCGGCGAGAACGCCCGCTGGTTCTACGAATTCTCGCGACCCGGTGACATAGTGGAGATCCGCAACACCGGTGGCGCCCCGCTCGAGGTGTGGCAGAACGGCGATTGGAGCGTGCCGTGGGATCAGTGGCAGGCGGGTAGCGCACTGCGGTGAACCAGGACGACGACAGCACGGCGCCCCTGCCGCGCCGGGAACCACCCGTGCCCCGCCCACAGCGCATCGGCAGGCGGGTCGCGCGCACCGAGCGCACCCGCGGCGCCCGGCTGCGCCGTGCCGGGCTGATCATGGCCAGGATGATCGGCGCGACGACCGCACTGGCCGTCCTCACCGGCACCGGCCTGGCCTGGTCGGCGAAGAACGGCTTCGATTCCGGCTTCACCCATTCCACCGCGCTCGGTGAGGACGCGCCGCGCTCGCGTGGCGGTGACGTCAACGTCCTGCTGATCGGCCTGGACACCCGCAAGGATCTCGACGGCAACGATCTGCCGAAGGAGGTCCTCGACCAGCTGCACGCCGGCGACGGCACCGAGGGCGGCTACAACGCCAATTCCCTGATCCTGCTGCATATTCCGGCGGACCTGAGCAAGATCGTCGCGTTCTCCATCCCTCGCGACGACTACGTGGCGGTGACCGGCATTCCCGGCTACTCCCAGGTGAAGATCAAGGAGGCGTACGGCCTGAAGAAGGCCGCCGTGCACGCCCAGTTGCTCGACCAGGGCGTCACCGACCCGGTGGTGCTCGAGCGGCGCAGCAGGGAGGCGGGTCGCGCCTCGATCGTCACGACCGTCCGCAATCTGGTCGGGGTGCCGATCGACCGGTTCGCCGAGATCTCGCTGGCCGGGTTCTACGACCTGGCGACCGCGGTCGGCGGCGTCGACGTGTGTCTCAACCAGGCCGTCAACGACAGCGAGTTCTCCGGCGCCGTGTTCCCCGCGGGTCGTCAGCATCTCGACGGCGCGCAGGCGCTGGCCTTCGTGCGGCAGCGACACGGGCTGCGCAACGGCGATCTGGACCGGACCCACCGGCAGCAGGCCTTCCTCACCTCGGTGGCCAAGTCGCTCAAGGATTCCGGCACGCTCACCAATCTGAGCAGGCTCGCCGAGCTGATGGATGTGGCCCATCGCGATGTCGTGCTCTCCGACGGCTGGAATCTGTTCGACTTCGCCCGCGAACTGGGCGCGGCGGGTTCGCTACCGGTGGAGTTCCGCACGCTGCCGGTGCTGCGCTACGACGTGATCAACGGCCAGGACGTCAATATCGTCGACCCGGCCGCGATCAAGCGTGAGGTGCGGGCCGCGTTCGGCCAGGAGGCGCCGAAAACCACCGCCCCACCGCGGGTGCCGACCAGCACCGTGGATGTCCACAACGTGGGCGGTGCCGCGGGGCAGGCGGCGGCCCTGTCCACGGCATTGACCGCGCGCGGCTATCGGGCGGGCGAGGTCGGCAACGGCGCCGGGGACGACCCGATCTCCGCCGTCACCTACGGTCCGGGCGCGGCCGATGATGCTCGGGCGCTGGCCGAAACCCTCGGTGGTCTACCGGTTTCCGCGTCATCGTCGGTGGCGGACGGCCATGTCAGGGTGGTCGTCGGCGCCGACTTCACGATGCCCGCCGAACTGAGCCCGAGCACGGCGACCACCACCGCCACCCCGACCACATCGGGCGCCTCCACCCTGCCGCTGCCCGACGCGGGCAAACCGGTGACCACCTCGATCGGCGACACCATCCCCTGCGTCAACTGATCACGGCCACACCGTGATTCGGCCACCGGTGGGCCCGGTGGCCGAACCCCGATCACTCCTCGGGCGCGTCCGGATAGGCGTCCTGCCGGTGCCCGCCGCGCAGCGTGCCGTCCAGGTACGCGGCCCGGCAGGCCCGCCGGGCGATCTTGCCGCTCGACGTCCGCGGGATCGACCCCGCGGGCACCAGCAGCAGATCGCGCACGGTGACGCCGTGCCTGCGCGCGATGGCCGCGCGCACCGTGTCCACGATCGGCCCCGGGTCGAGTTTGGCCGCACCCGTGCCCCGTTCGGCCACGACGACGAGCCGCTCGGCCGTGTCGTCGGCGTCGGCGCCCGCCTCGCGCACCGCCGCGGGCAACTGTCCCGCCTGCACCGAGAACGCCGCGATGAACCCGGGCCGCAGCGCCGTGCTCGCCTCCTGCGCCGAATACTCCAGATCCTGCGGATAGTGGTTGCGGCCGTCGACGATCACCAGGTCCTTCACCCGTCCGGTGATGAACAGCTCGCCGTCGTGGTAGGCGCCGAAGTCGCCGGTGCGCATCCAGCGCGCGTCGTCCGGCGCGCCCTCGGCGCGGCTGCCCTCGGGCAGGCGGGCGATCACCCGGTTGTGGAACGTCTGCGCGGTCTCCTCGGCCCTGCCCCAGTACCCGATGCCCATGTTGTCGCCGTGCAGCCAGATCTCGCCGACCTCGCCGTCCCTGCGCTCGATCCCGGTGTCCGGGTCGACGATCACCGCCCACTGCGACCGCGCCACGTACCCGCACGACACCTGGGCGACCGCGTTGGCGGAGTGCTCGTCGACCTCGACCATCCGGCCGGAGTTGAGCTGTCCGCGATCGACATAGACCACCCGTGCCTCGTCGTCGCGGCGCGTCGCCGAGACGAACAGCGTCGCCTCGGCCATGCCGTAGCAGGGCTTGATCGCGGTCTTGGACAACCCGTACGGCGCGAACGCCTCGTTGAACTTGCGCATGGACGACACCGAGACCGGCTCGCTGCCGTTGATCAAGCCGATCACATTGGACAGGTCGAGCGATTCGTCGCCCTTGGGCACCCCGCGCACCGCGGCGTGCTCGAAGGCGAAGTTCGGTGCCGCCGAGTAGATCTCGGCGCCGTCCGCCTGGGCAGCGAGTTCCTTGATCCAGCGCGCGGGCCTGCGCACGAACGCGCTCGGCGACATGATGGTGATGAACTTGCCGCCGATGGTCGGCAGGATCACCGTGAGCAGCCCCATGTCGTGGAACAGCGGCAGCCAGGTGACCCCGCGCGCGTTCTCGGTGATCCCGATCGCGTCGACCATCTGCAGCAGATTCGTGCCGACGGCGCGATGGGTGATCTCGACGCCGGCGGGCACCCGGGTGGAGCCCGAGGTGTACTGCAGGTACGCGACGCTGTCGATATTGATGTCGGGCCTGCGCCAGGTCTTGCCGACGGTGTCGGGAATCGCCTCCACCGCGATGATCCGCGGTCGCTGGGCGGCGGGCTGCTCACGGAAGAACTTGCGTACCCCGGCCGCCGCGGTGCCGACGGTCAGGACCGCCGCGGGTTCGCAGTCACCGAGGACGGCGTGCAGCCGATCGCTGTGGCCCTGCTCCTCCGGGTCGAACAGCGGCACGGCCACATTCCCGGCGTACACGGCGGCGAACAACGCGACCACATAGTCCAGCCCCTGCGGCGCGAGCACCGCCACCCGATCGCCCGGCTCGGTCACCTGCTGCAGCCGCGCCGCCACCGCGCGGAGCCGGACGCCGAATTCCCGCCAGGTCAGTTCCTGGTATTCCCCCTCACGTTCGCGTGAATAGTCGATGAAGCGGTAGGCCAGATCGTCCCCGTTGGCCTCGCTGTGTTTGTCGACGAAGTCGATCAGGGTCTGGTCACCGGGAATCCGGATATTGCCCGATTCGTCCACATAGTCGTCGAAAGTGTCGCCGATCATTCCCTATCCTTTTCAACGCACAATGCCTCGCCGAGAGGCTGAACTCGTGCAATGCAGTGGCAGGCGTCGCCGCGGCGATCGTCAATACCGACCGAAGGCGATGGCGACGTTGTGCCCGCCGAATCCGAAGGAGTTGTTCACCGCGTAGTCGATCCGCCCGCGGCGGGCTTCACCGGAGACCACGTCCAGGTCGATCTCGGGGTCCTGGTTCTCCAGGTTCAACGTGGGCGGAATGATGCTGTCGCGCACGGTGAGCACGGTCAGCACCGCCTCGAGCGCACCGACCGCGCCGATCGAATGCCCGAGCGCCGACTTGGGCGCGTACACCGAGGCGTGGTCGCCGATCGCCTTGCCGATGGCGTTGGCCTCGGCGGTGTCGCCGATCGGGGTCGCGGTGGCGTGCGCGTTGATGTGGGTGACGTCGGCACTGCCGATCCCGCCCGTCTGCAGCGCCCTGGTCATCGCCCGCGCGGCACCGCTGCCCTCGGGATCGGGGGCGACGAGGTGGAAGCCGTCGGAGGTGACGCCCGCGCCGAGCAACCGCGCGTGGATGGTCGCACCGCGCGCCTTGGCGTGCTCCTCGGTCTCGATCACCATCATCGCGCCCGCCTCGCCGAAGACGAAGCCGTCACGATCGGCGTCGAAGGGCCGCGAGGCCGCCTTGGGATCGTGATTGCGCGTGCTCATGGCGCGCATCTGGGTGAACGCCGCGATCGGCAGCGCCTGGATGGAGCCCTCCACCCCGCCGGTGACGACCATGTCGGCATCGCCCATCACGATCATCCGCCACGCGTTGGCGATCGCCTCCGAGCCGGAGGAGCAGGCCGACACCGGCGTGGAGACCCCGGCCCGCGCGCCCAATTCGAGGCCGATGCAGGCGGCGGGCCCGTTGGGCATGATCGCCCCGACCGTCAACGGCGACACCTTGCGGTACCCGCCGTTGCTGAGCTTGTCGCGCGCGTAGATCAGGGATTCCGCGCCGCCCAGTCCGGTGCCCACCGAGACCCCGAGCCGGTCGCGATCCACCTCGGGATTGCCCGCGTTGCGCCACACCTCGCGGCCGAGGACCACGGCCATCTGCTCGACATAGGACAGCCTGCGCGCTTCCTCCCTGGTGAGCGCGGCGGCCGGGGACACCTTCAGGTGGCCACCGATCCGCACCGGCAGCTCGAAATCGTCGACGAAGGAGTCGTCGAGGACATCGATTCCGCTTTCGCCGTTGAGCAGACCCTTCCAGGTCGAATCGACGTCACCCGCGATCGATGTGGTCGCCGCGAGGCTTGTGACCACGATGTCCGTCATATTTTTCGCTCACTCTCTCTAGCTATGCCACGACTGATCGGGAACCGCTGATGGAGCTGAACTGGTGGAGCGTATATGCACGCGGCGCGACGCGCCCAAATTCCGAAACAGTACCCTCCGCACCCGTGTCGTTCGGAGGTGCGATGTGCCGGGTCTATTGTCGGCGACGACGGGCAACACTACCGGACCGAAAGGGTACGAGCGTGGCCAGGAACCTCACCCAGTTGGAACTGCTCATCGAACTGGAGCCGATCGCGGCGAGCAACGTCGACCGGCACCTGTCGATGGCCAAGGATTGGCACCCACACGACTACGTGCCGTGGGACCAGGGCCGCAACTTCGCGGCGCTGGGTGGCATCGATTGGGACACCGGGCAATCCGCGCTCGGCGAGGTCGCCAGAGCGGCGATGATCACCAACCTGCTCACCGAGGACAATCTGCCCTCCTACCACCGCGAGATCGCCGAGAACTTCTCCCAGGACGGCGCCTGGGGCACCTGGGTGGGCCGCTGGACCGCCGAGGAGAACCGCCACGGCATCGTCATCCGCGACTATCTGGT
The DNA here is from genome assembly GCF_029868625.1 of Nocardia neocaledoniensis. Taxonomy (GTDB): domain Bacteria; phylum Actinomycetota; class Actinomycetes; order Mycobacteriales; family Mycobacteriaceae; genus Nocardia; species Nocardia neocaledoniensis_A. Next base: position 49,443 of record NZ_JARWOJ010000336.1, read on the forward strand.
CGTCACCCGCGGCGTCGATCCGGTCGCCCTCGAGAACGCCCGCATGATCCACATGACCAACGGCTATTCGGCGATGGCCGTCGTCGACGAGAAGGCGCGCGGCGCCGACATCCGGCCCGATCCCGGCGCCGGCCTACTGTACTCCGTCGCGTACGTGACCTTCCAGGAACTGGCCACCCGCGTCAGTCACCGCAACACCGGCCGGGTCTGCGACGACCCGATCGCCGACCGCATGCTCGCCCGCATCGCGGCCGACGAGAACCTGCACATGATCTTCTACCGCAACCTGTGCGCGGCCGCGCTCGACTTGGCGCCCGACCAGACCATGGCGGCCATCAACACGATCGTGCAGGGTTTCCAGATGCCCGGCGCCGGCATGCCGGGGTGGCGGCGCAACGGCGTGCTGATGGCCAAGCACGGCATCTACGACCTGCGCCAGCATCTGGAGGAAGTCCTGCTGCCGGTGTTGCGCAAGTGGAACATCTTCGAGCGCAACGATTTCGGTGCCGTCGGCGAGCGCGCCCGCGAAGACCTCGCGGCCTTCCTCGACCGCCTGCGCACCGACGTGGCGCGCTTCGAGGAACAGCGCGACCGCTCGCTCGCGCGCGCCGCGCGGCGCGCCGGCCCGCGCGGCGGGGGGGGGGGGGGGGGGGGGGGGGGGGGGGGGGGGGGGGGGGGGGGGGGGGGGGGGGGGGGGGGGG
>NZ_JARWOJ010000337.1 GCF_029868625.1 Nocardia neocaledoniensis
GGGGGGGCTTTTTTTTTAATAGCCCCCCCCCGGGCGGGGGGGGGGGCCGGGGGGGGCCGGCGCCAACCGCGGTGGCACCGGTCGCGCGGGCATGCCGGGCATGATGGGCGCGCCCGGCGCCGGTCGCGGGAAGGGTGACGATGACACCGAACACAAGATCCCGGATTATCTGATCACCGCGGAGAACACCGACGAACTGCTCGGTGAGCAGCCACGGACCGTCGCCGGCGGCGTGATCGGCGGCGACGCGCCCGCCGCGACGACACCGCCCCAGCAGCACTGACCGAAGCAGGAGCACCACCCGACCATGAACGAATGGGTCTGGGAACCAGACGATTTCGCCGCACTGTGGTACAGCGAAGGGATCGACAGGTTCCCGCGTCCGCTGCATCTGCTGAGCAAGTTCCGCACCGCGGAGGAGTACGAGGCCAATCGCGCCAGGGTTCGCGCCACGCTGGGCCAGGACGAATTGATCCGATTGGCCCTGCACACCTTGACATTCGGGCAGTTCCGGATCGAGATCAAGGGCGGATCCATCGCGACCGACCAGGGCGACCTGCGCGAGTACCGCGTCGTCGGGGCGCAGCACTACGAGCACGCGGTGGTGCTGGCCCAGGCCACGGTCGACGATGTCGACGGCCCGATCCACGCCCGCCTCTTCCCCGCCGCACAACTCCCCCAACGGCTTTCGGCGCGCGTGCCCAAATGCGGCCCCGGTTCCCACCCGATCCTCACGCTGCCGACCGCCGACCTCCAGTCCCCGCCCGCGCCGCGCTCCTACGCCCAGCGCACTCCGCGCGAACAGTTCGAAGCCCTCACCCGCCGCCCGATCGATGGCAGCGGCCAGGCCCGTCTGTTCGTCGGCCACATCCTGGACCGCCCCGCACCATGGTTCAGCACCCAGTGGATCGACGTCACCGCCGACGGCCGCTACCTGCAGATCCGCACCCCCGACCGGATCACCGTCCGCCCCGCCACCCCCGCCGACCTCACCACCGGTTTCACCGGCTGGATCGACCGCACCCACCGCCGCCTCCGCCAAGCCGAAACGGCCGACTGGTGAAGTCCGAACTCCCCCGGCAGTTCATCGACCAGTGGGCCGGCGACCTCGCAAATATCCGTCGAACGGACAGCGAGGAGTGGCCGATGACCAGCGAGGACGACTCCGATCGGGAAACGATGTACTTGATGCGCTCCCCCACGAACGCCGCGCGTCTCGCCGAAGGCATCGCTCAGCTCGACAGCGGGGACACCGTCGAGGTCGAAACGGAGCGGCCCGCGCGAGAGCTCGAGTGATCAGGACTCTTGGAGAGTGATCGCGCCGGATGGGCAGGCTTCCACCGCTTCCCGTACCGCGGTGTGCTCCGTGGCCGGTGCGGGGTCTAGCAAGAGGACTCTGCCGTCGTTGTCGTCCTGGTCGAAGACCGACCCGGCGAGCAGAGCGCACATACCCGCGCCGATGCAGCGGTCCCGGTCGGCCGAGATGCGCATCATGACCGGTCCGTCCAGGTGACCGGCAGTTCGTGCACGCCGTAGATGTTCATGTCGCTGCGGAGCGGGACTTCGCTCGCGGGGACGGCGAGTTCGAGGGTCGGGAAGCGGCGCAGCAGCGCGGCGAAACCGGCGCGCATCTCGATGCGGGCCAGCTGCTGGCCGAGGCACTGGTGCACCCCGTGGCCGAAGGAGACGTGGCCGCGGGCGGTGCGGCGCACGTCGAGGGCGTCGGGATCGTCGAAGCGCAGCGGGTCGCGGTTGGCGGCCAGCAGCGAGATGACGACGGTCGAGCCCGCGGTGATGGTCTCGCCGCACAGTTCGATGTCCTCGGTGGCGTAGCGGTAGAAGATGTCGGCGACCGAGAGGTAGCGCATGAGTTCCTCGACGGCGCCCGGCATCAGCTCGGTGTCGGCACGCAGGGCGGCCAGCTGTTCGGGGTGTTCCAGGAGCGCGAAAGTGCCGAGCGCCAACATGTTCGCCGTGGTCTCGTGGCCGGCCAGCAACAGCAGGAAGGCGATGCCGACCAGTTCCTCGATGCCGAGGTCCTCGTCGCGGGCCAGGTCGGACAGGATGTCCTCGGTCGGTTCGGCACGCTTGCGGGTGACCAGGCCGGCCAGGTAGGTGGTCATCGCGCCGTATGCGGCCATCTTCTCGCCCAGTTCCTGGTCCCGGACGAGGAACTTGGCCGTGTTTTCCTGGAAGGTCGCGCGGTCTTCGTAAGGGACACCGAGCAATTCGCAGATCACCAGGGAGGGCACCGGCAGCGCGAACGCGGTGACCAGGTCGACCGGCGGTGCCATCGCGGCCATCTCGTCGAGCTGGCGTTCGACGATCTCGGCGATGTGTTCCTCGAGTTGCCGCATCCGCCGGACGGTGAAGGTGCCGGTGAGCTTGCGCCGCAGCCGGGTGTGGTCCGGCGGATCCATGGCGATGAACAGGCCGGGGATCTGCGGTGACGGCTCGGTCTGCGCGGGCATGCCCGGCGTCTCGTAGGGCACGTGGACGATGCCGAGGTCCTGGCGGGAGCTGAACCTGGTGTCGGCCAGCAGCTTGCGCACCGCCTCGTAGCCGGTGACGAGCCAGCCCTCGTGCCCGTCGGGGAAGCGCAGCGGGCTGACGGGGCGAGCCTCGCGCAACGCGGTGATCGCACGGGGCGGATCGAACGGACCGGCATCGCGATCCTGCGGAAGTCCGTGTGGGACAGGGTGTGTGGCGCTCATGAGGGCTCCTTCGTCGAGCGGGGGTTGTCGAGAACTGTGGTCCGCCGGGCTGACACCGACCTGATACGGCGCTGACACCGCGCGGGTCCGGCGAGAACACGGGCCGCGCCAGGGGGGCGCGGACCGTGTCGATCCGACGGTGGCCGCTCACGCGGCGACGGTGTGCCGGATGGTGATGTCGCCGGCGGAGGTGCGCGCGACGACCCGCACCAGGTCGTCCGCGGCGGGCGAGGCGACGACCGCGTCCATCAGGTTGCGCACGGTGCCGAGCGCGGTGGTGGTCTCCAGGCGCACCGAACTGCCGGGGCGGATGCCCACCTCGAGCGCGCCCGCGGCGGCCTCCAGCCGCAGTTCGCCGCGCGCTGCCTCGCCGATGCGGATGTTGCCCTTGGCGGTCTTGGCGGTCACCGAACCGAGCGGACGCTCGATGACGATGTCTCCGAGGGAGACCGACAGGTCGCACGGGCCGAGCTCACCGGCGCCGAGCACCTGGCCGACACCCACCGTGCCCGTCAGCCGGGAGCCGGTGGGGACGGCGATGGTGACCTCGATCGCCGGGTTGCCACCGAACGGGGTCTGGGTGCGCCAGGACTTCGGGGTGACCACCGTGAGGACGCCGTCGGCGAAGTCGACCACGGTCTGCTCGGCGGCGCGCACGTCGGCCTTCTTGCCGGGGTCGGCGGGCGCGATCCGCACGACCGCGTCGCCGCGGTCGGACGCGATGACGGTGACGCCCGCGGACAGGACATCGAGGGAGACGGCGATCGGGGCGGCGGTCGGGAAGGTGTTCATAGGGGGCTCCGCGGTGGGTGCTGTTCGGTTGATGGCACA
>NZ_JARWOJ010000338.1 GCF_029868625.1 Nocardia neocaledoniensis
GATCAGCACGGTCTGGCCGGGCTGGAGTCGCGGGGGCGGGGCGCGGGGCGGCGCGGGGGAGCCCCCCCCCCGCCGCCCCGCCCCCCGCCCCCCGGGGGCACCCCCCGGGGTAGGGCCCCGCGGGGGGGGGGGCGGGGGGGGGGGGGGGGGGCGACCGGGCGCCGGCCCGGGCCGCGGCCGCGCGACTCCAGCCCGGCCAGACCGTGCTGATCGTCGGCGCGACCGGCGGGGTCGGCTCGTTCCTGGTGCAGCTGGCGGCCATCGCGGGCGCGCACGTGATCGCCACCGCGCGCGGCGACGCCGCCGATCAGGTGTCCCGCCTCGGCGCCGACGAGATCGTCGACTACACCCGCCCGCGCCCCGTGGACCCGAACGTCGTCGACCCGGATCCCGCCGCCTACCGCGACTCCAGCGTCACCGACGCCGTCCACTTCACCCACCCCGACGGCATCGACGTCCTGTTCGACCTGATCAGCGGCCCCGTCGATTTCGCCAGGCACGCCACCCTCGTCCGCCGCGGCGGCCGCGCCTACTCCACCACCTGGGCCGCCGACGACACCGCCCTGCGCGAACACGACATCACCGGCGGCAACTTCGAATCCAAGGGCCGCGGACCGGAACTCACCGAACTCCTCACCCGCGTAGCCGCCGGCGACGTCGTCGTCCCCATCGAGGCCACCGTCCCCCTCGAGGCCGCCCCAGCCGTCCTCGGCGCCGGCAGCGCCCGCGGAAAGACCATCCTGGCAATCTGATTCGTGCCGGTAATGTCGCCACCATGCCTGAAGTGACACTGGCGAATCTGCTCGATGACGCGGCACTGTTCTCGTTCGAGCATCAGCTGCATCTGGCGGACGTGGTGGGAGATCGCCCGTGGAGTGTCGACCTGCGCACGGGCCGGTTCACCTTCACCGGCGATCAGCCCATCGAGTGCACCGCCGTCCACCTGCTCGGATCGGCGGCGCCCGGCCCGCAATCATGGCTGTGGTCGTGGGGCAATCCGGCCGGCTATCCCGACACCGTGACCGGTCTCGCGAGCTCGGCCCGCGACTTCGGAATCCATTACCGCATCAGCGAACTCGCCGATGTCGAGGTTCCGTTCGCGGCGCTGCCCGGTGCGCCCACCGTCGCCGAGGGCGCGGTGAACACCTTCATGGACGCCTGCAAGGCGGTGTCGGGGCGGTGGACCTCCTACAACGGTCCCGTCGGCGGCGGCACCCGCGCCGCCTTCCTCATCGAGCACCCGTCCTTCCAACTGCCCGCTCCCGCCGCGCCACGGCTGGCCCGGGTCCTCCAGCAGGGCCTCACCGAGTTCCCGCTGACCGACCACCGCCGAGCACTGCACGCGTACGCCAACCACCGCGGGCTCGGCATCACGTGGTCACCCGACCACAGTCGATCCACCGTCACCACAGCCGGTTTCACCGCCGAACTGACCTTCGACGAGTTGGCCAGAACCAAGGCGATCGATGTCCAGATGGGTTGAGGCCTCGACCCGGTGCTGACCGTGATGGCTGTCCGAACGAACGCGCCGAGATGATTCTCACGGGGCTCGGTAGGTGCCGTTCTTGGCCTTGAGGGCGGTGGTGGTGAGCATGTCGGTGAGAGTGGTACGGAGGCGGGTGGGGGTGGTGGGTTTGGCGATGAAGGTGGTTTCGCCGTAGAAGACGTAGCGGCCGTCGTTGGTGAGGTCGTGGAGCTGGAAGTCGTCGCGGCCTTCGGTGTGGCGGTTGTCGACGCTGGCATGGGCGTAGACGCCGATGTGGGTGAGGGTGTCGGTGGGTTTGGCGAGGAAGGTTTCGAGTCGTTCGCGCGGGGTGGGGTTCCACGGGTCGCGGACGTGGGGGCGGGGGGACGCGAGTTCGGCCGCGGTGACCTTGATTTCGCGGCCCTTGCCGGGGGCGACGGTGGGCAGAGTGGCCAGGACTGCGGTGGCGAGGGCGGCGGGCGGCATCAGCTGGAGGGTGATGTCGCCGGGTTCGGCGCCGTCGTCAGGGGCTTGCACGGCCAAGGCGGCGTACGACTCCCGTGTGCCGCCGTGGGCACGGATGGTGCGGACGGCGCCGGAGCCGCCCGCGACCTCGACACGGGCGTGCGGCGCCAGCAGGGCGGCCATCGCGGCATCGAGGTCGCTGTCGAACTCGGCCATCAGGTTTTCGGCGGCTTTGCGGCGCAGCCGCAGGATCTCCGCCTGCGATTCCACGTTCGCGTGCTGATGACGCAGTGGATACGGGAGCACGTCGCGGCCCGCCGCCTCCCACAGCGTGCGGAAGTCTAGAGCGGTGAGATGCCAGGTTCGCACGGGAAATCTACTCTGTTTCATCGGTTTCGGCGTTTCAGTCGGCGCCGATGACGGGCGGGACGACCTTGGGCACGTCGTCCAGGCCGGTGAGCTCGTCACCGTGCTCCTGGGTGATCAGGTAGTCGGGGACACCCTTGGTGGACTCGTCGTCCTTGCCGCCGCCCCGCGCACCGGGGGCGCCCATGCCCGCCATGCCCGCACGGCCCGCGGCCCCTGCGGCGGCGCCGGAAGCCCGCGCACCCGCGGCCGACGTGCCCGCCGTCGAGCCGCCGCCGGGTACCGCGCCGCCGGGAGCCGGGGTGCTCGGTCCAGCCGAGCCGGGCGCGCCCGCGCCGCCGGGCGATCCACCGGGCGATCCGGAACCCGGGGCCGCGGATCCCGGCGCCACGGCGGTGGGCGACGTCGCGCCGGGATCGGTCGACTGCGGTGTGGTCGGGTCCGCCGTGCCCGTGTCGTCATCGGTCGACGCAGCATCGTCTGACGTGTCGTCGGTGGACGTGTCGTCGGTGGGCGTGGTCGACGCAGGTACCGTGGCAACCGGATTCGCCGCAGGCTGACCGGAGTCCGGCGTCGTCGAATTCGGCTGGCCGGAAACAGGTCTCGTCGCGCCGTCGGTCGCGCCGGGGTCGGCGGAGTCGACGCCCTTCGGGACCGGGATGACCGGAACCCGGTCGTCGGATTCGTGAATCACCGGGGCGTAGACGGTTTGGAGCACCCGCACCGCCTCGACCCGCGCGTTCTCCTGCGCCACATCGTCATTGCGCCAGGCCCTTCCCTGGAAGAGCCCGCCGAGGTTGTCCAGCCCGCTGCGGTGCTCCGGCGCGAACGGGACGAGTCGCTTGGTCGGCTCCAGGCCGGTGCGGAGTTCGTCGAGCTTGGTCTTGGTGAGCGCCGCCGCGGTGGTGACCCGCTTACCCGTGGTGTCGTACGCGGCGAGCGTCTGGGCGGCGGCCGCGGCCGCGGCGCCGGACCAGACATCGGGCGACATGCCGCGGGTGATCTGCTTGCGGAACTCGTCGAGCGAAGTGCTGTTGCGGGTGGCGATCTCGTTCCACGCGTTGATCAGGTCGTTCACCGCGGTGAGATCGATCTTGTCGACCTTGGCGCGCAGATCCGCGACACTTCCGGTGAACGGATCGGTCGACATCACCATCTTCGGGCGGTACTCGCCGTCGAAGCCCAGTTCGTTCGCCTTGCGCCGGGTGCCGTCGCGCTGGGTGTTGTACTGGTCCTGGATATCGGCGATATCGGAACCATCGAGCTCGCTGTGATCCTTGGACGGTGTGATGAGCTCGCGCAGCCCGCCGAAGAGGTCGAGGCCGGCGATGTTCGGGACGGACATCTCAGCTCACCTGCTCGGAGGTGTAGTCGATGGCATTGGCGGTTTCGATGTCTTGGCCGGTGATGCGTTTGAAGGAGAGCGCGAAGACTTCGCGTAGCTGTTTCACGGCTTCGATGTCCTTCATGATGACGCTGTCGATCGAATTCTCGTCGCCGGTCGCTTGCAGCAGGAACTTCTTCTCGAGATCCTTGCCCATCTGGAAATCGCCGAATCCGCTGACAGCCTGGGCGCGGCGGGTGACGCTGCGCAGGTTGTCGAGGTCGAGAATCCGCTGGTCACAGGCCTTGTACATGTGATAGGCGGCTTGCTCGTCGTTCAGATAGACCTCGCCGGCCCGTGCCTGGCCGAGCAGCTGGCCGTACGGAGTTGCTCCCGTCATATGGTTATCGCCCCCACGTCATCTCGGAAAGATCGGCACGAGGTTCTCCCCCACCCGCGCCAAGGTCGTACAGGGATCTGTCAGATTGTCGAGGCTCGCACGATTCAAGACCTGCAGCTGGACGATGCCCTGCGCGGCTGGGAACACCACGTCACAGTCGAGTTCCTTCGATGCCCCCGTCACCCGGAACTCTCGACCGGAGCGCCCGGCGATGGTGACGTCACGGAAGTCGACATTGCCCGGCTTCTGCTCGAAGTCGGCCACGGACTTGTTCGTCGTGTAGATCGTGAGCGAGTACGTTTGCCCCTCCCAGCCACAGATCTCCCACCCGGACTGCGGAACCCCCGCAACCCCCTTCTCCTCCGTCCCGGGATCCACCCCCGCACTCCGCAGCACGTCATCGGAAATCTCGGTGCACGGATTCCACAGCGCCGGCCGGGCCGTCGTGGTCGCGCCCTTCGACGAGCTCTGGCCCGACTCGCATCCCGCCAATCCGGCGACCGCCAGCCCAGCCACCAGCACCGCTGTACCTGCGCGTTTCATCCCCACCCCTTCTCGCCGGACACTGCTCTGACCTGGGACATTAGCACGGAAGCACGGCTGTGGACGGGGCCGCGGCGGTTGGTCGACGGGCGTGACGGCGAGGGCAAACCGGTGGTGAATCGGCCCGCGCTCGCGCCGGCTGTCACCGAGCGGGTACTCGACCATCCAGCGCCCACGCCGGTGGTTCCGAGCGCCCGCGGCTACGCGGCCGACGACTTCGACGCGTCGGTTCGGGATGTACCGATGAACTTCCAGCCGACGGGGTGTGCGTGTGGCCCGGCGCGGTCCCGCACTATCCGCGCGAGTACGGCGTGGCGCCGGAGCCCGCGCCGATCCAGCACATCGCGGGCAAGAACTTCGTGCTCGGAACGGTCGGCGAGCAGGCGCGGCCGGCGGCGGTGCGGTTGTCGCCGGTCAGGTATGTTCGGCGTCCCACGGACAGAGGACCGGAACGTCGATCACCTCGAAATGGCGGATGTTTCGGGTGACCACGGTGAGCCGGTTCGCGATCGCCGTCGCCGCGATGAGAGCGTCGATCGGGTCGACGGAGCGACCCGATCGGTCCGCTGCCGCCCTGAGGGCGCCCCATGCGAGCGAGACCGCGATGTCGGCGCTGAGCAATCTGCGCTCGAAACGCGCGGGTAGGTCGTTGTCGAGCCAGTGTTCGAGCAGCGTCCGACGGTTGCCATCGGGCGGCAAACGGTTTATGCCCCTCCGCAATTCGCCCATGGTGACGGCGCTCAGGTGGGTTCGGTCTTCGTCGACCCCGCTGAGCCAGGCCACCAGGCCGGGATTCGGGCGGGGCTTGATCAGCTCCGAGATGGCGTCGGTGTCGAGGAGATAGTTCACAGCTCGACGGCCCGGTGCGCCGGGTCGCTGCGTTCGCGAGAGAAATGGCGAAGCTCGTCCTCGGGCAGAGCCGCAAGGGGTGACGCGGCGAAGAACTCGACCAGAGTGTCGGCACGCGCGGTGCGGGTCAGAATCGTCGATAGCGGACTGGCGTCAATTCGGCTACCGGCGACGCTCAGACTCGGTCGACACCGGGACCGGTCAGTACCGGATGGCGGCCGGTGAGGAGCAGGAGCAGGTCGAGGGTGCTGCCGCGCAGCTCGGGACCGGAGCCCGCGGTCCAGGCCGAGTCCTCGGCGACCAGGGTGACGTCGGCGAAGCGGCGTTTGGCCCAGAAGGGCCAGCCCATGGTCCAGACCCGCTGGGCCGCAACGGCTGCCGACTCGGGTGCGACGGTGATGACCCGGCCGAGCGGGCGGGCGATGTCCTGGGCGTGGACGATCACGTCGTAGTGGATGTTGCGATAGTTGGTGACCGCGGGGAGACGGCGCGAGTCGGCGACGGCGCGCAGGTCGGCCACGAGATCGGGGACGGCGTCGGCGTGGCGGACGGCGATGTCGTGGTTGAGGCGGTGGAAGCTGCCGCGGGCGCGCGCGGCCTCGCGGAGCATGCCGAGCGGACCGGGCGGTTGCGCGGCGAGAGCCACATGGGCGGCGACATCGCGGACGCGCCAGCCGTCGCAGAGGGAGGGGCTGTCGAGCTCGGCCGGAGTGAGATCGGCGAGCAGGTCGGCGATGGCGCGGCGCTGTTCGGCGATGGTTCGCCAGTGCTGATCGATGTCCATGATCGGGCTCCCAATTAGTCAGCCTTTCTGATTAATATAGTCAGGGAAGCTGACCGAATCAAGGAGTGGGATGGCCGACGAACTCAACCTCGGCGTGCTGCTGTTCGTCCCGTATCGGGAGATGGAGCGGCGGGTGCTGGTCGCGCTGGGCGAGGCCGGATTCGACGATCTGACGCAGGCGCAGGCGCGGCTGGTCGCCCGACTCGGGACAGCGGGGTCGCGACTCACCGAGCTGGCCGCCCAGGCGCAGGTCACCAAGCAGACCGCGGGCGTGCTCGTCGAGCAGCTCGTGCGCACCGGGTACCTGCGGCGCGAGCCAGACCCCACCGACGGACGGGCACGGCTGCTGCGGCCGGCCGAGAAGGGGCGGCGCGCGGTCGAGGTGGCGAATCACGCCGCGTCCCAAGTGGAATCGGAGTGGGTCGACCACCTCGGCGCGCGCGGCGCCCGTGAGCTGCGCAAGGCGTTGACGGCCTTGCGCGCGATCACCGACCCCTACGCCTGAGACGGGCCGCCGGTCTCCGGAACTCCGCCGAGGCGGCGGTAACGCGTCAGCAGAACGCCCGCCGGGAACGTCTTCGCCGGTTCGGACTGCGCGAAGCGGGTCGGCGCGCTGCCCTCGGGGAAGATCTTCTTGCCCACGCCCAGCACGATCGGATAGACCCACAGGTTCAGCTGGTCGACCAGGCCGTCGCGGAGCAGGGTTTGCAGCAGATCGGCGCTACCCCAGGTGTGGATCTGCCGATGGCGCTCACGCAGGGCGCGCACCTCGGTGCCCACGTCGGTGATCTGGGTGGTCGCGTCCCAGGACAGATCGGGAGTGCCCCGGGACGCGACGTATTTGGGGACGCGGTTGAAGACCGCGCCGACCTCGTCGGACTGATGCGGCCAGTACGAGGCGAAGATCTGGTAGGTCGTGTGACCGAGCAGCAGTGCGTCGGACGCCCTGATGTCCTCGACCACCTGGCGGCCGGACTCCTCGTCGTTGAAGGGCCATTCCCAGCCGGCGAACTCGAAGTCGCCGTCTTGTTCGGTGGGGCCACCGTTGGCCTGGACCACGCCGTCGAGCGTGGCGTGCATGTTGACGTGTAGCTCACCCATTGTGATCGCCTCGATCGTGTTGTGTCCGAACGGAACACCTCCCCGGCAGGCGCCGGCGAAGGGCGAGGATTCTTGAACGGGGTATCAGTGGCGCCAGCCTAACATGTACATACCTATACGAGATAGACTCCATCGCATGCCACCCGCACCTCGGCGCCGGGCCGATGCCGAACGCAGCATCGCCGCGATCGTCGCCGCGGCCCGCAAGACCCTCGGCGCCGATCCCGACGCCACCACCGAGGAGATCGCCAAGGTCGCCGGGGTCGGGCGGATGACCCTCTACGGCCACTTCCGCACCCGCGCCGACCTGGTCGAGGCGGCCATGGTCGACGCGCTGCGAGAAGGCGAGACCACCCTCTCGGCGGTCGACCTCACCGGCGACGCGGGCCAAGCACTGATGCGGCTGCTCACGGCCACCTGGCCGCTGGTCGCGGAGGCCGCCAAACTGCGCGCCGCCGCCGACGGCGTCCTGCCCGCCGGGCGCATGCGCGAACTGCACGCCGCCCCGGCCGCCCGGGTGGCGGACCTGATCCACCGCGGCCAGGACGAAGGCGCGTTCCGCACCGATCTGCCCCTAGACTGGCTGGTCGACACCGTCTACTACGTGCTCAACGGCGCCGCCGAGGGCCTGCGCACCGGCCGCCTGCCCGCCGCCGACGCCGACCGCGTGGTCATCGCGACGGTGCACTCGATCCTGACCGCCTGAGCGCGAAAGATCACCGACGCGTATCGATGGGCGCGAGCGCGCGCCGAGCGGGCACGCGCGGCATACACTCCCTCCGGCGAGGCGGGGCGTGATGAGCATCCCTGCACCGAGCGGCGGTTTTCGGTGGATACTTGAGAAGGTGCCCGCCACCGGGCGGGGCCACATTGCGGCAATTTCAGGGAAAGGGAGCTTGACGACGTGGATGCGCGTTCGCTTGCGCTGGTCCGCGCCGATTTCCGCGGGGTGTCGGAGACACCCGGTGGTCCAGAGCGACTGATCAGCGCTTTCTATGGTCACCTGTTCGCGCAGAACCCGGCGTTACGGGAGCTCTTCCCGCCCGCGATGGACATGATGCCCAAGCGCCTGGTGACGGCGCTGCAGTACGTCCTGGACAACCTGGAGGACTTCGAGCGCGCGCAGAAGTTCCTCGAGCAACTCGCCCGCGACCACCGCAAGTACGGTGTCGAGGCCGACCACTACGACCTGGCGGGCCGAGCCCTGCTGGCCGCCCTGCGCACCTTCCACGGCAACCGCTGGACCAGGGAATTGCACGAGGGCTGGAGCGACGTCACCATCCTGGTGTCGGCGTCGATGGCGATCGGCGCCAACGAGGACAAGTCGCAGCCGTTCTGGGGCGCCACCGTCGTCGGACACCGCAAGGTCCTCGACGACCTGGCCATCGTCCGGCTGCAGGCCGACGGGCCGATCCCGTTCAAGGCCGGGCAGTACGTGCCGGTGCAGGTGCCGCAGCGGCCGAACATGTGGCGCTACTTCTCCCCCGCGATCCCCGCCAACCCCTACGGTGAGATCGAGTTCCATGTGCGGCGCATCAGCGGCGGCTGGGTGAGCCCCGCGATCGTCAACGACACCAAAGTCGGCGACCGGTGGAAGATCGCCGGACCGCTCGGCGGCCTGCACGTCGACCGGGAATCCGGACGCGACGTGCTGCTCATCGGCTCCGGCACCGGCATCTCGCCGTTGCGCGCGCAACTGATCGAGATGAGCCAGCGCGGCATCAATCCCCGCGTGCACTTCTTCATCGGCGGTCGCTTCCCCGGCGACCTCTACGACGTGGACAACATGTGGCAGCTCTCGCAGTCGAACCCCTGGCTGACCGTCGTGCCGGTCTGCGAGGAGCGCACCGATCCGTGGTGGTACCCGCAGAAGCCGGCCGAACCGCCGATGGGCATGCACCGGCGCCTCGTCGGTAATCTGGGCGCGGTGGTGACCAGCTTCGGCGCGTGGGCCGACCGCCAGATCCAGATCGCCGGCTCGCCGCGGATGATCGCCGAGACCCGTCGCACGCTCATCAGGGCCGGTACGCCGCCGGAGATCATCGCGTCCGACCCCGTCAGCTGAGAACCCTTCCCGCCCTTCGTGAAAGAGGCCGATGAGTAGCAGCGAGTACCCCGATCCCGCCTGGACGGCGACCGTCGTCGGCCATCACCGCCTGCGCAACGACATCGCCGTGATCCGGCTGATCGGCGACTTCGTACCGTTCGCGGCGGGCGGGTCGGTGGAGGTGGAGGTGCCGCAGCATCCGGGAGTGCGGCGCCGGTTCTCCCCCGCGCTGCCGCCCTCGCTGGACGGCAAGCTCGAATTCCATGTCCGCACGGTGCCCGGCGGCTGGTGCTCGAGTTCGATCGTGGCCGACACCAAGGCCGGTGATCAGTGGCGGATCAACGCGCCGCACAGCGTCTACCACATCGCGCCGGAGACCACCGAGGTGGTGATGATCGCGGGCGGCACCGGGCTGGCGCCGCTGCGCTCCCAGATCCTCGACCTGGCCCGCCGCGAGAACCCGCCCCGCACCTACCTCTTCTTCGGCGGCCGTTCGCCGCGCGATCTCTACGCCTCCGACATGCTCTACCTGCTGTCGGGCGAATTGCCATGGCTGACAGTGATTCCGGTGGTCGAAAGCCCCGACGACCCGTCGATTCGCGACGAGTGGCACGAACACTCGCGTGTCGACATCGGCTTCGCTCCGGCGGAGATGCTGCACGGTACCCTCGCCGACGTCGCGGCCGCGCACGGCCCGTTCGACCAGCACCAGGTGCTGGTCTGCGGTTCCCCGGCCATGGTCCGCACGACGGTGGACCGGCTCATCGAAGCCGGGACGCCCCCGGCCAGCATCACCGCCGAAGGCGCCTGAATCACAGCCGGGCAGGCAGATTGGCGATCTGGACCAGTTCGTGTGAGCGGGTGCGCGAGGCCATGATGCCGCGACCGGGCGGAAGGGGCGTCGGGCGGACGTCGCCGATGATCCTGCCCTCGTCGCGGGAGCCGCTCATGACCAGGGTCTCCACCGACAGGTTCTTCAACGCGCCGAGGACCGGGTCGTACAGTGCTCGCGAGACGCCGCCGGTGCGGCGGGCGACGATGAAGTGCAGTCCGATGTCGCGGGCCAGCGGGAAGTACTCCACCAGTGCCATAAAGGGATTCGACATCGAGTTCGGGGCGACGATGTCGTAGTCGTCGACGACGACATAGAGCTCCGGGCCCGACCACCAGCTGCGTTCACGCAACTGCTGCGGGGTGGTGTCGGGGCCGGGGATGCGCCCGGCCAGCACATTCGCCACCTCGGCGATGATCGGCGCCGCCGCCGTCGCGGAGCTGGCGTAGCCGGCCAGATGACCGCCCTCGACCTCGCCGAGCAGGCCGCGCCGGTAGTCGATCAGCACGATGGCCGCTTGCGCCGGGGTGGCGTTCTCGACGATCCCGGTGATGATGTTGCGCAGCAGCGTGGTCTTTCCGCACTCCATGTCGGCGAAGGCCATGAAGTGCGGTTCGGTGGTGAAATCCAGGACCAGCGGCTGCAGTTCGGATTCACAGAGGCCGACGACCACGGTGGTCGGACTCGTCCGGACACCGTGCTCGCTCGCGATCTCGAGCAGTGCCTCGCGGGAGATGTCGAGTGGCAGCATGCGTACGGCGGGCGCGCGCTGCGGCCCGTACTGCGCGGCGACCTCGGCCACCGCCGCGTTCAGGCCGCGGCTGAGCGTCGCGGGGTCGGTATCGGAATCGAGGCGGGGCAGCGCGATCAGCATGTGCAGGTGGTCGGCGGTGAGACCGCGACCCGGTTGATCCTGCGGCACCTGGTTCGCGGCCCTGCGGTCGATCTCGGACTCGGACGGGTCGCCCAGCCGCAGTTCGATCTTGGTGCCGAGCTGGCTCCGCGTCATCGAGCGGATCTCGGCCCAGCGCGTCGCGGTGATCAGCAGGTGGATGCCGTAGGCGAGTCCGCGCGTGGCGATGGCGTTGATCTGTGGTTCGAGCGCTTCGAACTCGTCGGCGATCACGCGCCAGCCGTCGATCACCAGCACCACGTGCGCGTACCGATCCGACGGCGACGCGGTGGCCTGCTCGCCCTCGGC
The DNA here is from genome assembly GCF_029868625.1 of Nocardia neocaledoniensis. GTDB lineage: Bacteria > Actinomycetota > Actinomycetes > Mycobacteriales > Mycobacteriaceae > Nocardia > Nocardia neocaledoniensis_A. Next base: position 11,378 of record NZ_JARWOJ010000338.1, read on the forward strand.
CGCACCGCGGCGCCGGTATTCCGCCATCGACTCGACACCCAGTTCGGCGAAGCGCTGCTCGCGCCTGCGCAGCAGCGTGCTGAGCTCGGCGAGGGTGCGCCGGACCCGATCGGTGTCCAGGCGTCCCGCCACCGAACCGACATGCGGCAGCTCCGCCACCCCGAGCAGGCCGCCGCCGCCGAAATCCAGGCAGTAGAACTGCAATTGGTCGGGGCTGTGCGTCACCGCCGCCGACAGCACGATCGTCTGCAGGGTGGTCGACTTGCCCGCACGCGGACCGCCGACCACGGCGACATGCCCGCCCGCTCCGGTCAGGTCGAGCAGCAGTGTGCCGCGGCGATGCTCGGCCGGTTCGTCGACCATGCCGATGGGCATCCGCAATTCGCCGACCGCGGTCGGCTCCGTTCGCCGATCATGGTCGGGCAACAGCAGATCCACCGTCGGGGAGACCGACAGCGGTGGCAGCCACACCGGGTACGCCTGCCTGCCGTGCCCGATGATCCTGGACACCACCGCCTCCAGCACCGTGCGCTGTTCGGCGCCGTCGGCGGACGCGCCGGTGTCGCTGCGGCCGACATAGGCCGATTTGAACCGCACCGGGTCGGCGGCGTCGACGCGCAGGTAGCCGGAGCCCGGATCACTGGACAGGTGATAGGCGTCGGGCGTGCCGATCACGGCGCGGGATTCGTTGGCGGAGAAAGTACGCAGGCCGATCCGGTAGGACAGGTGCGTTTCCAGGCCGCGCAGCATGTTCTCGTCGAACCGCTGCGAGGCGAGCAGCTGGTGCACCCGGATCGAGCGGCCGAGGCGGCCGATCATGACGAATACGTCGATGAAATCCGGTTTCTGCGAGAGCAACTCCGAGAACTCGTCGACCACGATGAGCAACGCGGGCAGCGGGTCGAGCGGCGCGCCCGCCGCCCGCGCCCGCTCGTAGTCGGCGACATTGGCGAAATTGCCACCGGCCCTGAGCAGGTCCTGCCTGCGGGCGACCTCACCGGCCAGCGCGGCCTTCATCCGATCGACGAGGGAGAGGTCCGCCTCCAGATTGGTGATGACGGCGGACACGTGCGGCAGCGAGTCCAAGCCGAGGAAGGTCGCGCCGCCCTTGAAATCGATCAGCACCAGGTTCAGCGCGTCCGGGGAGTGGGTGGTGGCGAGGGCGAGGATGAGGGTGCGCAGGAATTCCGACTTCCCGGATCCGGTCGCACCGATGCACAACCCGTGCGGACCCATGCCGTGCTCGGCCGACTCCTTCAGATCCAGCTCGACCACATCGCCGGTGGCGCTCACCCCGATCGGCACGCGCAAGCGGTCGCGGCTGTCACGGGCCCGCCACAGCGCCTCGACATCGAAGTCGCGTGAGCCGAGGCCCAGCAGGTCGGGTAGGTCGATCTCGCCGTCGAGCGGCGACCGGCCGGTGCCGTCGAGCGTGCGGACGAACTGGTTGCCGCGCACCAGATCGACCAGTTCGGCGGCACCGTCGGAGATCTCCGCCGCGCTCAGCAGTTCCGGCTGTAGCTCGCGCAGGTCCGGCATGGCCACGCGGAAGGGTCGCTCCCCGAACAGGGCCCAGCCCGGTCCGTCGGGCAGGCGGGCGGCGCGTTCCGGGTGCAGGCGCGAATCGGCGGGGCGGTGCAGGCGCAGTTCGATGTGCGCCGAGAGCAGGTCGACGAGATCACCGGGCGCCTCGTTCCAGTCGCGGGCGGTCACCACCAGGTGCACCCCGTATTCCGGACCCGCGCTGGCGATCTGCTTGATCCTGGCGTCGAAACCGGCGATCTGCTCGCGGAAATCGCCGAGCCGGTCGATGAGCAGGAAGATGTCGGGCACCGCGGTGGCCAGGGTCGGTCGCGCGGCGCGCAGGCTGCTCGGGGAATCGATGCCGGATTCCCGGTACAGCCGCTTGCGGTTGCGGATCTCGGCGCTCACCCGGTCCAGGACCGCGTCCACCTTCTCCAGTTCGTCGTCGCCCACCGCACTGGCGATGTGGGGTAGGGCGCTCATCGAGCCGAGGCGGTTGCTCGATTCGAGCACATAGAGTTTCACCTCGTCGGGCGAATGGGTGAGCGCCAGCGAACCGGTGAGGGTGCGCAGCAGGGTGCTCTTGCCCGAGCCGGCGCGGCCGACGATCAGCAGGTTGCGATCCGCGCCGGACAGATCCAGCCACACAGTCTCCCCCGGCACGCCGTCGGTGCGCCGCTCCTGGCCGATGGGCACCTTCAAACGGCCGGTGCCCCACCAGTTCGCGGCCCGCAGCCCGCCGTCGGGGGTCTGTTCGAGCCGGCCCATGAGCGAGCCGAGCTGTACCCGGTCGCCGACCTCGATGAGGTTGGACTGGCGGCGCCGGACCCTGGCGATATAGACCTCGTCCTTGAAGACGCCGTAGTGGTTCGGGGTCTGCCTGGTGGTGCGGGCGCGGACGTCGGCGTGCACGAAGGTCCACAGGTCGTGGGTGCCGATCAGGCCGCTGCCGTTGTCGGCCTGGCCGGTGCCGATGCCCTTCACCAGCGCCGAGGTGAACACCGACAGGGGCGCGGAGTCGCCGTCGGCGCGCCCCTCGGAGGCGGTCTCCACCGCGCTCGACGCCGTCAGCACGCAGATGCCGTCGCCCGCCGCGAGCTGCTGGGCGACATCGTCGATGGTCGGCGCGGACTTGATCACCTCGGAACCGAGGAACGCGCCGCTGTAGCAGCAGTCGAGCACGATGATCTTCGCCGCCGCGGGGGACTCACGAATCAGCTCGCGGATGAACGAGGACGACACAGCGGTGCTGCTCAGCAGCTGCGGATCGGTATTGCCCACGGCCAGATACAGATTCTGCCGGGTGCGCAGCCCGTGACCGGAGAAGTAGAACAGGATGACGTCGTCGGGTTCGGCGCCGCGGAAGACACGCTCGATGCTGCGCTCGATCTCGGCCTTGGACTCGTTGATGAGCAGCTCGGTCGGGCGGAAGCCGCCGATCTCGGGGTCGCGCAGCAGTTCCCGGAGCTGCTCGGCGTCGGAGATGGGCGCGTAGAGCCGCGACAGTCCGTCGAAGTGGTAGGTGTCGTTCGCTACGAAGAGCGCGATTCGTCGCCCGGTCGGGCTACTCATCACGCAGCAGGTCGCCGAACTTCTCGACGACATTGTCGACCTGGGCCAGGCCGGGCCGCACGATGGTGACCTCGCGATCGCCCCGCTTGATCGTGATCGACTCCGCCTTCGAGCGCTCGAGGAACTTCAAGCTCACGTCCCGGATCGCCCAGACCACGGTGCCCAGCGCCCCACCCGAGAGCAGCAGCTGGCCGATCTGTTCGACCGCGCCGGACTTCTCGCCGCTCGACGCGGCGCTCGTCACCGGGGCGACGTGGAGTCCGCCGATCTCGGCCAGGTCGGCCCGCAGTTCTCCGGTGACCTCGTCGAGCCATTCGGCATCGCGACGCCCCCCGGAATTGACCACCAGCACAACGCCATCCATCGATCCGCCCTCCCAGAAGTGATCACGCTCGCGAGACCACTCTAACCAGGAGGCAGGCTCAGAACAGCGGATCGTGGCGGATGGACTTGGCCTGGGTACCCGCCGCCATCAGGCGGAACTTGGTGGTCTGCACCATCGACGGGGAGCCGACGATCTGCACGTCGCGGTCGGCCCACGGGCCGTAGGCGGCGACGACCTTGCCGATCTGGCCGGTCATCCGCGGTTCGAGTCCGGGTAGCTCGGCGTGCGGTTCGCCGGAATCGTAGTACCACCACGGGTTCTCGTCGCTCTCGGTGACGGGGGTGACGGTGAGCCATTTGTTGGCGACGGCCAGCTGGCTGAGAACCTGCAGGTCGTAGAGGTCGCACGGGTGGTGGCCACCGACGAACAGGTGCACCTTCGGGTTCACCCGGCGCTGCGCCATCGCCATGACCTGCGCCCGCAGCGGCGCGATGCCGGTGCCGCAGCCGACCATGAGCATCTTGCGCTTGGTGTTGCGCGGCACGCCGAGCCCGCCGAGCGGGGAACCGAGCAGCCACTGGTCGCCCACGTTGGTGTGCGAGACCATGGCCGGGCTCACCCACCCGCCGAGCACGCTGCGCACGTGGAACTCGATCTCGCCGTTGGCGTTCGCCGGGTTGGCCGGGGACAGATACCGCCACATCCGCGGCCGCGCCGGCACCTGGACACTGAGGTACTGACCGGCCGCGTACTCCATCGGCTGATCGAGCTGGACGCGGATGACCGCGAGATTGCGCAGCACCTCACGACGTTCGACGACGGTCGCGCTCCAGGCCGGCGGGGTGGTCTCCTTGTCGGCGGCGCTGATCATCGCGCCGCTGATGGTGGCCAGGCCCTCGTCCCAGGCGGTGGCTACCTCGTCGGTCCACATCTCGGTGCCCGCGAACTGACGCATGGCCGACTTGAGCGAGTTGGCCACGGCGACGTAGTGGGCGGGCTGCACACCGTACTTGCGGTGATCGCGGCCGAGCTGGGCCAGGAACGGCAGCAGCTTGTCCGGCTCCTCGAGCCGGTCGAGTGCGTAGGAGATGGCCTTGACGAGCCGGTCGCGCTGGGCGTCCATGGCCGCCGGGAAGTAGTCACGGATACCCGGGTAGTCCGTGAACAGGATCGAATAGAACGATCTGGCCAGCCGCTCGGACCCACCGTCTTCCGCAGCAACCGCCTTGAACGTAGTACGGATCAAAGCGACAGTCCGCGAATCCATATGTGTCACAACCTCGTTTCGCCATCGAACGCTAGCCGCGCCGGCGAGTGACGGGCTGGGAGGACACTCGTCAGCAGCCGATGCGAGAAGTGTAGGCGAGGTTTGCCAGCTTAGGAATCGTACTCTTAAACATCACACGTGTAATTCAGAAAAAACCAGGCGGTTTGTAGTCGGTTCCCGCTGAAAACATACGCTCAGCCTGCTAAAGGCCGCAGAATGTGACCACAAGCCCCTAAGGTCGACCCGGCAAAACCGGCATTCGAGACCCAACCTGCCTGGTAGAGCGACCTTTCCGCTACGCGCCGGGCGTCTCATCCGCCGACGCGCCGTGCCGCGACACGCGGGTAACCCGGGCCGCAGGGCCTGGTATAGGGCGTGGAATTCGGCGCCGATCGGCCCGAATTCAGCGTCCAGCCAGCAAACTTCCGTGATGGTCCTGTGATATATCCGCACCTCACAGGGTTGCGGCGGCAGGATTCACGGACAAGATCACGAATAAGTGGGTTGCTGGAGAATCACCAGCCGGTCGCCGGGGGTTGACCGAAGACGAACGAGCCCCCGCCCACGACCGCCGGAGCGGATCATGGGCGGGGGCCCGGGTACCTGGTTGGCCTAGCGCCGATGCCTCGGCTGCCACACCACGAGCGCGGTACTGCGCTGCGGCGGCGACAGGTCGGGCCGATAGCCCGCCCGCAACCGCTCCAGCTCCGCACTCATCTCCTCGACGCGCTGTTGCAGCGCCTCGACCTGGTTGGTCAGCTCGATGATGCGCTTGATGCCCGCGAGGTTGACACCCTCGTCCTGCGACAGCCGCTGCACTTCACGCAGCAGCTCGACGTCGCGGGCCGAGTACCGGCGTCCGCCACCCGAAGTGCGTTGGGGGGTGACCAGACCCAGCCGGTCATAGGTGCGCAGGGTCTGCGCGTGCATACCCGCCAGCTGAGCCGCCACCGAGATCATGAAGAACTCGGCACGCGCCCCGGACGCGGACTTCGGATCATCGGACATCGTCAAGCACCCGCCCATCCCGCACGCGGATCGAAGCCACCCGCCTTCTCGGCCTCCTGATAGCGCTTGAGCGCATCGGTGGCATCGGAATCCAGGTGCTGGGGAACCGCGACCTTCACCGTGACCAGCAGATCACCGGCGCCGCCCGCCGCGCCGCGCTTGGGCACACCGCGACCACGTACCCGCAGGATACGCCCGTCGGCGGTGCCCGGCGGCACCTTCACACCGACCCGGCCGTCCAGCGTCGGCACGGAAACAGTTGTCCCCAATACCAATTCGCTATAACTCACCGGGAGCACCAGGGTGAGATCGTCGCCCTGGCGGCCGAAGACCTTGTCCTGGCTGACGTGCACGGTCACGTAGAGATCGCCCGAAGGCGCCCCACGCAGCCCCGCCTCGCCCTGCCCGGCCAGCCGGATCTTCTGCCCGTCACTGACACCGGGCGGGATACGCACGGTGATGGTGCGGGTGCGGTTCTGGATACCGGTGCCCGAACAGTCGACGCACGGGTCGTCGATGATCGAGCCGGTACCGCGGCAGTCGTCACAGGGCTCGCTGAAACCGAACGCGCCCTGATTACGGCTGACCACGCCGGAACCGTTGCAGTGCGGGCACACCCGCGGGCTGGTGCCCGGCTTGGCGCCGCTGCCGTGACAGGTCGTACACGGCGAGGGACTGGTCATCCGCAGCGGAACGGTGACGCCCTGAGCCGCCTCGCGGAAGCCCAGCGTCGTCTCGGTCTCCACGTCGGCGCCGCGGGGGGGGCCCGCAACCCCCCCCCCGCCCCCCCCGGGGGACAAGCCGCCCCACAGGTCGAGCACCGGTTCACCGTCGACCGTGACGCACAGTGCCGCACCGAGTTCCGCGCCGGAGCCGAGGTGTTCGTCGAAGGCCGCGCGCACGGCCGCGAAATCGTCGTGGCAGAAGCCCGAGGAGCTGC
>NZ_JARWOJ010000339.1 GCF_029868625.1 Nocardia neocaledoniensis
CGACATGCGCGCCGAGGGCCTGAACCTGGCCGTGCTGAACTACAGCGACAAGCCGGGCGCGCTGGGCAAGATCGGCACCAAGCTGGGCGAGGCCGAGATCGACATCCTGGCCGCGCAGCTGAGCCAGGACGTGGACGCCGAGGGCGCCACCGTGGTGCTGCGCGTCAACCGCGAGGTGCCCGCCGAGGTGCAGACCGCGATCGCCGAGGCCGTCGGCGCCGCCAAGGTCGTCCTGGTCGACCTGGCCTGATCACACCGACAATCCAGCACTCCTCGAAGTGACGCGCCCGGCGACAAAGCCTTCACCGCAACTACGGACACGAAGCGTAGCGTGACGCGCAGTTCCGCATCCCCAGCGACCGGTCCCCGTTGCACACAATGGGGACAGGTCGGTGACGATACCGGCACGACGTGTCAGGGGCAGAGGGTCGCGTGAACGCCTGGATGCCGGGTATGCGGCTCGCAGGGAACACTGACTGAGGAGGCATACCAATGATTGCTCAGCTCACTCGACTCGCCGCATCCGCGGCCCTGGCGTCCGCAGCGATAGCCGCGAGTGCTGGAGCGGCCGCCGCTGACCCAGGCTCGGTATCGATCGACGGCAATATGCAGGTGGTGGGCATGAACGTGCTCCACATCGACGCCCAAGGCACCGGCGATGGACCGGCGACGGGCACCTATGTCGCGAGCGGCCGGTTGGGGAATATGCCGCTACCGGTACGCGTGACCGGCCCGGTGACCTGTCTGACGATCAACGGAAACACCGTCTCGCTGATCTATCCGATCACGACTGCCGAACCGGTCATGATGTTCGCACCGGACTCGATGGCCATCCAGATCACTGTCACCAAGGGCGTCAACGGGGAACCGAGCCGGATCGGCTACGGAGTCCCGATGCCGACGAACAGCTTCCGGGGATGCCAACCGGGCCCGACGCCATTGATCTTCGACGGGACAATCGACATCAACTGATTGCGTATATCGCGGCCCGACAGCCACGGCCCCCGCCCCGCGGCCCCGCGGGGGGGGGGGGGGGGGGGGGGGAGGCCCGCCGCGCGTGTTTGGGGGGGGGGACCCCCAAAACCAACAAAAAGTGGACAAC
>NZ_JARWOJ010000340.1 GCF_029868625.1 Nocardia neocaledoniensis
CGGCCCCTCCCCCTGCGGCCGCCGCATTCCCCCCCCCACCCGCACCCCTTTGCGTCGCGCTGGCTGACCCTGTACGCGGGGCCCCCGCCGATTTGTGGGGGGGGGTGGCTACCGGAAACCTGTGTGCTGGAATCAGCTACCGCAAGATCAGCGCTTTTCCTTGATCTTGGCGGCCTTGCCGCGCAGATCGCGCAGGTAGTACAGCTTGGCGCGACGCACGTCACCACGGGTCACGACATCGATGTGGTCGATGTTGGGGCTGTGCACCGGGAAGGTGCGCTCGACACCCACGCCGAAGGACACCTTGCGGACCGTGAAGGTCTCGCCGATGCCGCCGCCCTGACGCCGGATCACGACGCCCTTGAAGACCTGGATGCGCTCCTTCGAGCCTTCGATGACCTTCACGTGCACGTTCAGGGTGTCGCCCGGACGGAAGTCGGGGACATCGCTACGCAGCGACTTCTCGTCGACGAAATCAAGGGTGTTCATTTTCCACCTTTTCGGATTCTTTGCGCGAACAGAGGAACCTGGCGGCACTCGCGCGCTCGACCGGTTCATGCTCAGAACAGGAGTGCTCTCGGACATGACTCGTCCAAGGCAACCGGTTCATTGTGCCAGACCGGGTGGCCGCTGCTGAAATCGGGCGGTGCCGGTCACGAGTCGACGGGCTCGTCGACCCGCTTGCGATGCGGCAGATGCGGGTGCGGTGGTGGGGCGGGTGGCGCCGCGACGACGGTGCGTTGGAGTTCGGCCTCGGCGGCCGTCTTGGCGTGCTCGACGTCGGGCTTTCCCGCGATCAGGTCCTGGATGAAGATCTTCGCCCGGATGGCGGGCCTGCGGTAGCGGCGCTCCCTGGCGAGTGCCCTGGCCATGGTGCGCGGCCGGTCGCCGTAACGCCAGCGCGCCCACGGGGCGCCCGGCCTGCTGAGCCGGACGGCGCCGATCAGCAGCAGCGGGGCGAAGAACATCCCGAACAGGCCGGTCCAGATCTTGCCCTTGGCGATCACGACGGCGGCCAGCACCAGGTTCAGCAGCAGGCTCGCGAGCAGCGCGAGGCGGATCCAGATGCCACGCGACTCGCGGAAGTCGTCGTAGTCGAGGAACGTGGCCGGTTGGACGCCGAGCAGCAGCAGACCGGTGACGGCCAGGGCGACGAAGACCGCGTCGACCGAGGTGCGCCCCTGTTCCTCCCAGTACACGTCACGCAGGTAGAAGATGAGCGCGAACTCGTCGAGCACCAGCGCGGCGCCGATCCCGAACAGGGTGGCGAGCACGCTCGAGGTGACCTGGGTGGAGTCCTCGGCGGTCGCGATCAGCCCGATGCCCGACAACAACACCGTGATGACGCCGAACACCATGTGGTGGATGTGGGTGTCGCCTGCCTTGATGTTGCCCGGCCACCACCGCACATTGGCCCTGATCAGCCGGACGCTGAGCCGGATGACCAGGAACCCGAGGATGAACCCGAGCAGAAAGCACAGCAGGGGCAGGCGGCCGTGCGCGATCACATCGTCTTCGAGCCACCGTCGCATGCCGCCCGCCTGCCGTCGAGTTACTTGCCGCCGAATCCCGCCCGGCGCAGCGCGTCGGCCATCGATCCACTCGGCTCGGCCGCGGGCCTGCGCTGGTTGCCGCCACGCCCTTGGGCCTGGCCGCGTCCCTGCGCCTGTCCACGTTCCGAGCCCTGACCACGCCCGCCCTGCGGACGGCCCTGGCCCCGGCCCTGGCCGCGCGGTGCGCCGCCACCACGATTGTCCCCCTGCGCGGGCTTGCCCGGCTCGTCGTCGAGTCGCAAACTCAAACCGATCCGCTGCCGGGCCACGTCGACCTCGAGCACCTTCACCTTCACCACGTCACCGGACTTGACCACTTCGCGCGGGTCCTTGACGAAGGTGTGCGACATGGCCGACACGTGCACGAGACCGTCCTGGTGCACGCCGACGTCGACGAACGCGCCGAAGGCGGCCACATTGGTCACCACGCCCTCGAGCACCATGCCCGGCTTCAGATCGGCGACCTTCTCCACGCCCGCCGCGAATTCGGCGGTCTTGAACTCCGGACGCGGGTCGCGGCCCGGCTTCTCGAGCTCGGCGATGATGTCGCTCACGGTCGGCACACCGAACTTCTCGTCGGTGAAGTCGGCGGGCCGCAACGCGCGCAGCGTACTGGTGTTGCCGATGACCTCGGCCACCGGACGACCGGTGTGCTCGAGGATGCGGCGCACGACCGGGTAGGCCTCCGGGTGCACCGCGGAGGTGTCGAGCGGGTCGTCGCCGCCGCGGATGCGCAGGAAGCCCGCGCACTGCTCGAAGGCCTTGGGCCCGAGCCGGGGCACCTCGAGCAGCGCGGTACGGCTGCGGAACGGGCCGTTCTGGTCGCGGTGCGCCACAATGCTTTCCGCCACCGAGCCGGATACCCCGGACACGCGCGAGAGCAGCGGCACCGAGGCCGTGTTCACGTCGACGCCGACCGCGTTCACCGCGTCTTCCACGACCGCGCCCAGCGAGCGGGCCAGCAGAGTCTCGGACACATCGTGCTGGTACTGGCCGACGCCGATCGACTTGGGATCGATCTTCACGAGCTCGGCCAGCGGGTCCTGCAGGCGGCGGGCGATGGAGACCGCGCCGCGCAGCGAGACGTCCATGCCGGGCAGTTCGGCCGAGGCGTAGGCCGAGGCCGAATACACCGAGGCGCCCGCCTCCGAGACCACGATCTTGGTCGGCTTGTTCTCGGGGATACGTGAGATGAGTTCGGCGGCAAGGGCATCGGTCTCGCGCGAGGCGGTGCCGTTGCCGATCGCGATGAGTTCCACGTTGAAGCGCGCCACCAGCGCGGCCAGCACGGCCAGGGACTTCTCGGTCTGGCCTTGCGGCTTGTGCGGGTAGATGACCTCGGTCGCGACGGCCTTGCCGGTGGCGTCGACGACGGCCACCTTCACACCGGTGCGGTAGCCGGGGTCGAGGCCCATGGTGGTGCGGGTGCCCGCGGGGGCCGCGAGCAGCAGGTCGCGCAGGTTGGCGGCGAACACGTCGACGGCGTCCTTCTCCGCCGCCTGCCGCAGCCGCATCCGGGTGTCGATGCCCAGACTCACCTGGAGTTTGGTGCGCCAGGCCCAGCGCACGGTGTCGAGCAGCCAGGAGTCGGCGGGGCGGCCCTGCTCGGCGATGCCGAAGGCGCGGGCGATGCGGCCCTCGTAGATGGTGCGCTCGCCGGGCTCCGGCTCTTCGGTATCGGGCTCGAGATGCAGGGTGAGCACCTCTTCCTTCTCCCCGCGCAGCAGCGCCAGGATGCGGTGCGAGGGCAGCTTGTGGAAGGGCTCGCTGAACTCGAAGTAGTCGGCGAACTTGGCGCCCGCCTCCTCCTTGCCCGCGCGCACCGTCGAAGTGACCTGGCCGCGGTTCCACATCAGTTCACGCAGCTCGCCGACGAGATCGGCGTCTTCGGCGAAACGCTCGACCAGGATGGCGCGGGCGCCCTCGAGCTGTTCGGCGGTGTAGCCGGCCGGGTCGGTGGTGGGGTCGCCGATCAGCGCGTCGGCCACCGGCTCGTGCCCGGCCTCCCGCGCGATCTGCGCCTTGGTGCGGCGCTTGGGCTTGTAGGGCAGGTAGATGTCCTCGAGCCGGGCCTTGGTCTCGGCGAGCATGATCTGCTGGTGCAGCGCCGGGTCGAGTTTGCCTTGGCCACGGATGGATTCGATGATCGCGCCGCGCCGCTCGTCGAGTTCGCGCAGGTAGCCGAGGCGCTCCTCGAGCTGACGCAATTGGGCGTCGTCGAGGCCACCGGTGACCTCCTTGCGATAGCGCGCGATGACCGGCCCGGTCGAGCCGCTGTCGAGCAGTTCGACGGCGGCACGGACCTGAGTCTCGCGCACCCCCAGTTCGTCGGCGATCCGCCTGCCCACGCTGGCGAGGATGGTCGTTGTGTCGGTCTCGGGCGCTGTCGTCACGACCGCAGAGACTACAGCTCTCCCCCGACACCCGGTGGAATCCCAGGTCAGCCCAGGATCTCTCCGGCGAGTTCGCGCATCTCGGCTTTGCGGACCTTTCCGGTGACCGTCATCGGGAACTCGTCGACGACGTGGACGTAGCGGGGAATCTTGTAGTGGGCCAGGCGGCCGGTGCAGAAATCGCGAATCGCGGCGGCGTCGAGCGGGGCAGCGTCCTCGCGCAGGCGCAGCCAGACCATCAGTTCCTCACCGTATTTCGGGTCGGGCACGCCGATCACCTGGGCGTCGACGATGTCGGGGTGGGTGTAGAGGAACTCCTCGATCTCGCGCGGGTAGATGTTCTCGCCGCCGCGGATCACCATGTCCTTGATCCGGCCGGTGACCGAGACGTAGCCGTCGGCGTCCATCACGCCGATGTCGCCGGTGTGCATCCAGCGGGCGGCGTCGATCGCCTCGGCGGTCTTGTCGGGCTGGTCCCAGTAGCCGAGCATCACCGAGTAGCCACGCGTGCACAGCTCCCCCGCCTCGCCGCGCGGCAACGTGCGGCCGGTGCCGGGGTCGATCACCTTCACCTCGAGGTGCGGGCCGACCCGACCGACGGTGGCGGTGCGCCGGTCGATGCTGTCGTCGCGGCGGGTCTGGGTGGACACCGGGGAGGTCTCGGTCATGCCGTAACAGATGGAGACCTCGGCCATGCCCATCCGATCGATCACCCGCTTCATAACCTCGACCGGGCACGGCGAGCCCGCCATGATGCCGGTACGCAGGCTCGACAGGTCCGGTGTCGCGCCCGCGTCGAGTTCGGCGAGCATGGCGATGAACATGGTCGGCACGCCGTAGAGCGAGGTGCAGCGCTCGGCGGCGACGGCGGCCAGGGTGGCGGCCGGATCGAACGACGGGGCCGGGATCACGATGGCCGCGCCGTGCGAGGTCGCCGCGAGATTGCCCATGACCATGCCGAAGCAGTGGTAATACGGCACCGGCACGCAGATCCGGTCGGCCTCGGTGTACCCGCACAGTTCACCGACGAAGAAGCCGTTGTTGAGGATGTTGTGGTGGCTCAGCGTCGCGCCCTTCGGGAAACCGGTTGTCCCCGAGGTGTATTGGATGTTGATCGGGTCGTCGGCGGACAAGGTCGCGGCGATCGCGGCCAGGCGGTCGGTATCGGGCGCGGTGGCGGCCACCTCCCGCCACGCCTCGGTCCCCAGGATCAGGACCTGTTCCAGCGCCGCACAGTTCGGCCGCACCTGCTCGATCATCGCCACGTAGTCCGAGGTCTTGAACTCGGGCGCGGCGACGAGCATGCGCACGCCCGACTGCCCGAGGACGTACTCGAGTTCGCTGGTCCGGTAGGCCGGGTTGATGTTGACCAGGATCGCGCCGAGTTTGGCCGTCGCGTACTGCACCAGGAACCATTCGGCGCAGTTCGGCGCCCAGATCCCCACCCGGTCGCCCGCGACGATGCCGCGTGCGGCGAGTCCGGTCGCGACGGCGTCGACCGCCGTGCCCAGTTCACGGTAGGTCCAGCGGCGGCCGGTGGGACGATCCACCAGCGCGTCGTTGTCGGGGAACGCCGCGACCGTGCGATCGAGATTCGCGCCGATGGTGTCGCCCAGCAGCGCGACATCGGCGAGGCCATGGGTGTAGCTCAGTTCGGACATCAGCGGTTCTCCTTGCCGCGCAGCAGGAATCGCTGCACTTTGCCACTGGGAGTCTTGGGCAGACTCGCCACGAAATGGACGGTGCGCGGGTAGGCGTGCGCCGCGAACTTGTCCTTGACCAGCTGTTGCAACTCGGCGGCCAGTTCGGGACCGCCGTCGCCGCCGTCGCGGGTCACCACGAAGGCTTCGAGTACCTCGCCGCGCAGTTCGTCGGGCATGCCGACCACGGCCGCCTCGACGACCTCGTCGTGCAGCACGAGCACGCTCTCGACCTCGAAGGGGCCGATCCGGTAGCCGGCCATGATGATCACGTCGTCGTCGCGGGAGCTGAAGCGGAAGAAGCCGTCGGCGTCGCGGGAGCCCACGTCACCGGTCAGGTACCAGCGGCCGTCCGCGGTGAAACGGCTCGCGGTGCGTTCCGGCGCGTCGAGATAGCCGAGGAACCACAGCAGCGGGCTGTGGTGGGTGTCGATGGCGACACGGCCGATCTCGCCGGGCGCCGCCTCGACATCGGCGTCGTCGGTCAGCACCGCACAGCGCCAGCCGGGAAGCTGGGCACCCATCGAGCCGAGCGGGGCGGGCCGGTCGAGCTCGGGATGCCAGGCGTGGCAGATGACCATGCCGTGTTCGGTCTGGCCGTAGTGGTCGCGCACGGCGACGCCGAGCGCCCGCTCCGACCAGGCCACCACGTCCGGGGTGAGCGGTTCGCCTGCCGAGGATGCCCGGCGCAGGGTGATCCCCTCGGGCGTGGCGCCCGCCCGCAGCGCCCGGTACACGGTCGGGGCCGCGGCGAAGTTGGTGACACCGAAGCGGCGCAGCACCTCCACGGTGAGCGGCGCGGAGAACCCGGCGTGCAACAGCAGGCTGCGCACGCCGGACGCCAGCGGCGCGAGGATCGCGTAGTAGAGGCCGTAGGCCCAGCCCGGGTCGGCGGCGTTCCAGTAGACGTCCTCCGGGCGCACGTCCAGCGCGAATTCCTGGTAGGCGTGGAACGAGGCCAGCGCGCGCACCGGGATCGGCACGCCCTTCGGCGTGCCGGTCGTGCCGCTGGTGAACAGCTGGACGAGCAGGCCGTCACCACCGACCGCCACCGGCTCGGCGCGCGGATCGTCGGGCTCGTGCGCGGCGAGCAGGTCCGCGAACGAGAGCATGCCGGGCACCACGTCCCCGCCGACGACGATCGTGCGCCGGTGCGGGTCGGCGGGGATGTCCTCGCTCGCCAGTTTCGGGGCCTGGTCGGCGTCGACGATCACCACCGCGGTGTGGCTGGCGGCGAGCCGGAAGCCGATGGCGGGCGGGGCGAAGGCGGTGAACAGCGGCACGTGCACGGCGCCGCGCCGCCAGATCCCCAGCAGCGCCACCACCAGATCGGCGGACTTGGCCATCAGCGTGGCCACCCGGTCACCGGGGCCGACGCCGAGCTCGGCGAGGGCGGCCGCGAACCGGGCCGACCGCTCGCGCAGCTCGCCGTAGGTCAGATCGTGCGCGCTCAGGTCCGACTCGACGACGGTGAAGGCGATCCGCTCGGCCGGATGCCGATCGCACAGCAGCTCGGCCGCGCAGGCCTCCGCCGCGTCGTAGCGGGTGAGCAGGTCGCGTACGCGCGCGTCCAGGTCGGTAGTCATCGCAGTTCTCCTCAACACCCTGGGCCGGGCCGCCAGGTCTCCCCTAGAATGTGGCACACCTCACGTTCGCTACTACCCCCGAAAAGGGGTGACCATGTCGGCCACTTCCCTGCTGCGTCCCCGCGACGGCGATGCGCTGCGCGCCGAGATCCGCTGGGTTGCGCGCCGGGCGAATGTCCCGGTGGTCTTCGGCGGGCCGGTCGACGAGGACCGACTGCTGCTCACCGAGTTCGTCGGCACCGTCACCACCGGACTGCGCGGGCTCACGGTGCTACGGACCTCCGGGCTGGGCGGCCAGGTCATGGAGCATCACCGCCCGGCGGCGGTGGCCGACTATCGCGGCGCCTCCTCCATCACTCACCACTACGACGGACCGGTCGTCGGCGAGGGACTGCGGTCGGTGGTCGCGGTTCCGGTCGTGGTGGCCGACCGGCCCAGAGCCGTGCTCTACGCCGCGACCCGTGGCACGAGCCCGCTGGGTGATCGGACGACCGAGGTGATCGTGCAGGCGGGCAGGCGGCTCGCGGCCGAGATCGCGATCCGCGACGAGGTGGATCGGCGGGTGCGCCTGCTCGAGCTCACCGCGCCGGCGCCGTCGGCCACCCCGGAGGTCACCGAGGAACTCCGCGGAATCCATGCCGAGCTGCGCGCCCTGGCCGCCGACGCGGGCGACGCGGCGCTGCGCGATCGGCTCGCCGGGGTCTGCGACCGGCTCACCGGTGTGCTCGTCGGCGAGTCCGGCGAGGCGGTGCCGCGGCTGTCGCGGCGGGAACTCGACGTGCTCGCCCAGATCGCGCTGGGCTGTACGAATCAGGAAGCGGCGCTGCGGCTCTCACTCGGTGCCGAGACGGTCAAGAGCTACCTGCGGCAGGCCATGAGCAAGCTCGACGCGCGCACCCGGCACGAGGCGGTCGCGCTCGCGCGGCGGCATCGCCTGCTGCCCTGATGTGGGATCTGTCACGCGTGGTTCGCGCGAACCGACGACGGGATGAGCGCGGACCACGCGGCGACGTTATGTCCCGTATGCCCGAGTCGATGGCCGCATCCTCGCCGCGATCGACCAGCACCGTCGCGAATTCTCAAGGGACACAAGGCTTGAAACCACGCACAGCGAGCACACTCCGATCGACCAGCGGTGCGTAGCGATCTCCGGAGCCGTTCCGGATGGAACGAGCAATCCTCACCGTGGACTCCTACACAACGAACAACCCAGGTGAATACCCAATTGTCTTTGCGACAAAACAATCTCGATGCCCGTTCGGACCGGTACCGTCTGTCCGATGACGGAGCCTTTCCACCTGGCCGGTGTCTCGCTCGACTGTGACGACCCCGAGACCCTCGCCCGCTTCTATCTGGGGTTGCTCGGCGGCCGCGTGCTGTGGAACGACGCGCACAGCGTGGGTATCCGCATTCCGTCCGGGCTGACCCTGGCCGCGCAACGCGTCGAGAACTACTACCCGCCGCAGTGGCCGGGCAGCGCCGCCGTACAGCTCGAGCTCGCCGCCGACGCCGACCTGACCCTGTGCGAACAGCACGCCCTCGCGATCGGCGCGAAGCCCGCTCCGGTGCAACAGGATCCGCGCTGGCGGGTACTGCTCGATCCCGCCGGACATCCGTTCTGCATCACCGTCAGGTCGACCACGGTCTGACGGCTACTGCTCCGGCAAGAGATCGGGGCGACGCGCGCGTGTGCGTTCCAGAGCCTGTTCGTGCCGCCAGGCGGCCACCTTGGCGTGGTCGCCGGAGAGCAGGATCGGCGGCACGTCCAGGCCGCGCCAGGACACCGGGCGCGTATAGCTCGGGCCCTCGAGCAGACCGTCGGAGAACGAATCCTCCTGATGGGATTGCTGATTGCCGAGCACGCCGGGGATCAGCCGCACCACGGCCTCGGTCATCACCAGCACCGCTGCCTCGCCGCCGATGAGTACGTAGTCACCGATGCTCACCTCTTCCACCCGGACGCGGCGGGCGGCGTCGTCGAACACGCGCTGGTCGATGCCCTCGTAGCGGCCGCAGGCGAAGACGAGATGGCGCTCGGTGGACCAGCGTTGCGCGGTGGCCTGGGTGAACGGCACACCCGCCGGTGTGGGGACGACGAGCAGGGCGTCGTCGGGGCACACCTCGTCGAGGGCGTCACCCCAGACGGTCGGCTTCATGACCATGCCGGGCCCGCCGCCGTAGGGCGAATCGTCGACGGACTTGTGCACGTCGTGGGTCCAGCGCCGCAGATCGTGCACGCCGATCGAGATCAGGCCCTTGTCGACGGCCTTGCCGAGCAGCGCGGTACGCAGCGGCTCCAGGTACTCCGGAAAGATCGTGACGACGTCGAGTTGCACGAATTACTCCGGATCGAGCAGGCCCTCGGGCGGATCGATGACCACCAGTCCGTCGGCGATCGACACGGTCGGCACGATGGCGGTGACAAAGGGAATGAGAATCTCGCGGCCGTCGTCGGCGGCGCGCACCGACAGCAGTTCGCCCGCGGCCGAATGCAGCACCTCGGTGACCTCGCCGACCACGGTGTCATCGGTGAGCCGGACCTCGAGGCCCTCGAGCTCGTGGTCGTAATAGGAATCGTCGTCCGACGGCGGCAGCGTCTCGCTGTCGATGACGAACAGCATCCCGCGCAACGCGTCGGCGGCGGTGCGATCGTCGACGCCGTCGACGAAGACCAGAAGCCGGCCCGAGTGCTCCCGGGCCGACTTCACGGTGTAGTCGCGGGTCGCCCGCGCTTTCGGCATCCTGCCGTGCAGGGTGGCGCCCGGCGCGAACCGGAGCTCCGGTTCGTCGGTGCGCACTTCGACGACGAGTTCGCCGCGCACGCCGTGCGACTTGGCGACCCGACCTACGACGAGTTCCATCTAGGCGTCGGTGTCGACCACGTCGACCCGGATACCGCGGCCGCCGATGCCGGCGACCAGGGTGCGCAGCGCCGTCGCGGTGCGACCACCGCGTCCGATCACCTTGCCCAGGTCCTCAGGGTGGACGTGCACCTCGACCGTGCGTCCGCGGCGGCCGGTGATCAGCTCGACGCGGACGTCATCGGGGTTGGCGACGATGCCGCGAACCAGATGTTCGACGGCATCGGCAACAACGGCAGTCATTACTCGGCAGCCTCGGTGGCGGCTTCCTCAGCGGCGGCCTCGTCCTTCTTGGCGGCCTTCTTCTTGGGGGTGACGGCCTCGGCGACGGGCTCGTTGTCGGCGGCGGCCAGCGCGGCGTTGAACAGGTCCAGCTTGGACGGCTTGGCGGCCTTCACCTTGAGGGTGCCCTCGGTGCCCGGCAGACCCTTGAACTTCTGCCAGTCGCCGGTGATCTCCAGCAGGCGCTGCACCGACTCGGTCGGCTGCGCGCCGACGGACAGCCAGTACGCGACGCGATCGGCGTCGATCTCGATCAGCGAAGGCTCTTCCTTCGGGTGGTACTTGCCGATGGACTCGATGGCCCGGCCGTCACGACGGGTGCGGGCGTCCGCGACGACGACGCGGTACTGCGGGTTGCGGATCTTGCCCAGGCGGGTGAGCTTGATGCGAACAGCCATGCTGATCTGCCTCTTTCGATAGGAGTGGTCACCACGCGATTCGGCGACCCGCATGGTCTGCGGGTCCGGTTTCGCGCATGAAGTGCGTGACCGCCGCGCGGTACGGAACCGGAGACGGGCTGACACTGTCCAGGAAGGACGGTTGACCATTGTGCCAGACCGGCCCCACCCACCTGAAATCGCCTCCGCGCCACCTCACCGTAACGGCGCGTGCGCGGAAGGCCCGGTGCGACCGCACGGGGTCAGCGGTGGCCGGTGACGGGGTTCGGGGTTTTGACGACCAGGCCGCGCAGGACCACCCACTGCGGATCGGTGAGGGCGGCGGGGTCGGCGCGCGGGTCTTCGGCGTAGACGACGAAGTCGGCGGGGGCGCCTTCGGTGATGGACTCGCGGCCGAGCCAGGTGCGGGCGTTCCAGGAGGCAGCGCCGAGGGCGTCGTGGGGTGAGAGGCCCGCGCCGGACAGGGCGGCGATCTCGTCGGCGATGCGGCCGTGGCGGATGGAGCCACCGGCGTCGGTGCCCGCGTAGATCGGCACGCCGGCTTCGTGGGCGCGGCCGACGGTGTCGCGGACGCGACGGTGCAGGTCACGCATGTGGGCCGCGTAGACAGGGAACTTGGTGGCGCTGTCGGCGATGCCGGGGAAGGTGTCGATGTTGATCAGGGTCGGGACCAGGGCGGTGCCGTGGGCGACCATGAGTTCGATGGTGTCGTCGGTGAGGCCGGTGCCGTGTTCGAGGCAGTCGATGCCGGCGTTGATCAGGCCGGGCAGGGCATCCTCGCCGAAGACGTGCGCGGTGACGCGGGCACCGTTGGCATGGGCGGCGTCGATCGCCTGTTTCAGGATGTCGTCGCTCCACAGTGGGCGCAGGTCACCGACCGACCGATCGATCCAGTCGCCGACGATCTTGACCCAGCCGTCGCCGAAGCGCGCCTGCTCGGCCACGATCTCGGGCAGGTCGCGCTCGTCGTCGAGTTCGATGCCGAGTTCGCGGATGTAGCGCTTCGGGCGGGCGATGTGGCGGCCCGCGCGGATGATGCGCGGGAGTTCGGCGTGCTCGTCGATGAAGCGGGTATCAATCGGCGAGCCCGCGTCGCGCAGCAGCAGCGCGCCCGCGTCGCGTTCGGTCTCGGCCTGCTCGATGGCGCCCTCGTGGGACTCGTCACCGCCGCCGTAGCGGATGCCGACGTGACAGTGCGCGTCGACCAGGCCGGGCACGATCCACCCTGTACGGCACAGTGTTTCGGCCCCGGGCACCGGCTCGAAGGTGACGGCGCCGTCGACGACCCAGAGGTCGCGTTCCTCGTCACCGGGGAGAACCACACCACGCAGATGCACACGAACCTCCAGACGTCGGCCTGGATCCGAACCTACCGCGCGCGTTCGGCGCACGCACCCGATCCACGTCGCGGCGTCGCGATCAGCGGGCCCGAATTCGCCGGCCGACCCGGGCAGGTCGCGATCCCTGTCTGCGCCCAACGCCGCCGCGGTGACCGGCACCGTCGGCCCACCGAGGCTGGGCGGACGAGCGGGCCGTGCCGTCAGTTGTCGCCGTCGAGGAAGACTCGTACGGCGGTGACGCGGGGGTGATCAGGCGCGAAGTCGACGAAGGCGATTCCGCGCGAGGCGCCGAGCCGCACGCTCGCGCTGACCGTGCGTCCGGCGGCGATCAGCTTGTCCCACGCCAAGCCGCGCGCGCGGTCGGCGAACTCCGCGACCGAGATCGGGTTCCCGGCAGGGAACTCGACGACGGTGCGGTCGTCGAGCAGCGTCCGTACACCGTCGACGTCGCCGGACGCGGCCGCCGTGAACAGCGCGCCGACGGCGCGCTTGCCCCGGCCGCCGATGCCGCGCAGCGCGCGCATCATGCCCATCGCGCCGCCGAGGCCCAGCTCGCCGACCAGTTGCGGCCCGAGTTTCGCGCCCGCGAGCACGCCCGCCGGGCCGGTGCGCAGCAGCCGCCCGATCATCACGCCGAGCTCCCAGTGCGCGGCCAGGCGGGCGATGCGCCAGCCACCGTCGGTCGCGATCAGGTCGTAGCGCAGGTGCATGGGCACCGAGACGGTGGCGCCCGTCGACATCGTCGTCTCGATGTGCAGGTCGCGGACCACCGTGTGACCGGCGACGATGTCGCGCTCGACCCGGAAGGCGATGGTGTTGGGCGCGATGAACACGTTGTAGAAGCGTGAGATGGCCTCGGGGCCGATGTGCTCGCGGGAACCGTAGGGATCGTGCACGGCGGCCCGCTCGGCGAACAGGCCGACCCAGGCGGTCTTGTCGTGCGCCGCCACGGCACGCGGCGATGCCAGCACCGCCGCCAGCAGGTCTTCAGCGGTCCGGTCGACCGGCATGTGCGTCCTCCATTGTCGCTCTTCCCCTGCGCCATCCATGATAGAACGTGTTCTAGTTTTGCGTCGCCGATCGTGGCAGGCGCCTGTTGGACAGAGGATCTCGATGGACTGGTACACCGGGAACACGACCTACGACACGGTGCTGGCCATCGCCTTCGCCTTCGCCGCGTTCGTCATCGTGGGCGGGTTGTTCGCCCAGAGCCCGTACGGCCGCTTCGCCTCGAACGCGGTGGGCTTCAATCTCAACCCCAAGCTGGGCTGGTGGCTGATGGAGCTGCCCGCGACCGTCGTCTTCGCGGTCTTCTATCTGAGCGGCCCCGACCGCTTCGAGCCCGTCCCGCTGGTGCTGGCCGCGATCTGGGTGCTGCACTACGGCAATCGCGGCTGGTTCTTCCCGCTCTCGATCCGGCAGGTGCCGGGCAAGAAGAGCACCTTCAACGTGTCGGTCGTCGGCGCCGGCGTGTTCGTGACGGCGCTGCACGGCTACCTCAACGGCGCGTTCTTCAGCAACGACTACAAGAACCAGTACAGCACCGCCTGGCTCACCGACCCGCGCTTCCTGGTGGGGCTGGTGGTGTACCTGGGCGGGTTCGCGCTGCTGGTGCGGTCGGAGTGGATCGTGCGGAATCTGCGCGATAAGAACGATCCCGGGGCCGCGGAGTACCGCGTCCCGCACGGCGGCGGCTTCCGCTTCGTCAGCAGTCCGGCCTACCTCGGCGAGCTGATCGCGTGGGCCGGGTTCGCGCTGCTCACCTGGTCGCTGGCCGGTGTCGCGATCTTCCTGATCACCGCGGGCAATCTGGTCCCCCGCGCCTTCGCGACACATCGCTGGTACCGCGAGAAGTTCGCCGACTACCCGGCGAACCGCAAGGCACTGATTCCCGGCGTGATCTGACAAAGCAGGCCCCGCACGACCCGACCTCGAGGAGGGTCCGCCGCGTCAGCGGCGGGGGGGGGGGGGGGGGGGGGGGCGCGGCGCGCCCCGGGCGGGCGCCCCGCCCGCCCCCGCCCCCCCCCCCACCCCCCCCCTCGGGGCTGTTTGGTGGGGGGGGGGGGGGGGGGGGGGGCGCGCCCCTGGGGGGGCGCGGGCGGGGCGGCCCCCCCCCCCCCCGCCGCTGACGCGGCGGACCCTCCTCGAGGTCGGGTCGTGCGGGGCCGGGTTTTCGTCGTCGTGTGCCGCGGCCTTGATCGGGGTGAGTTCCGTTCCGCGCGTAGTACCGCGTCAGCGGCCCTCGTGCACAGTAGAATT
>NZ_JARWOJ010000341.1 GCF_029868625.1 Nocardia neocaledoniensis
GGGCCAGACCAGCGACATCGTCGCGGTCGTCCCGGTGATCGACACCGTGCCCGAGACCGGCAACCGGCTGCTCAACGAGGTCTCTACCATCACCCGCCCCGAAGCGCCCGATCTGGCCCAGCAGGTGATGTACGAGCTGGCCACCGAGTTGCCGCAGGAGCGGGTGCAACTGCTGCCCCGCGTGGCGATCACGTTCAAGGCCACCACCGCCGAGCGGCGCAAGAACCCGGCCGAGGAGGCCGTGGAGATCGGGCGCAGGCTGCCCGGCATCTGCGCGGCGCTGGCCGAGGCGGGTGTGCGGGCGCAACCGATGTCGGCCGAGGAGGTCATCTCCTTCATCCGGCGCAGCTACGATCCGGCCGCGCAGGCGGATCTCGAGGTCGCCGCGGCCGACCCGGGCGGGCACGGGCTCGGCTGGGACGACGCCGGTCCGGTCTCGCACGACGAGAAGTGGGACCACCTGATCCACGACGGTGGCCGCTCGGTCACCTGGGAGATGGACGCGGCGCCCGAGGGCGCGGTCGACGAGCGGGTGCTGCAGCGTCTGCTCGCCCCGAATCCCGAAGTGCCGCGCAAGCGCATCGCGATCGTCTACCGGCCGCACTCGGCCGCCGACGCCGCCGAGATCGTCGACGACGACTTCAAGAACGCGCTCGTCGCGCAGCAGAGCGAACGCGGTGTCGTCTCGGCCGCCGCGACACTGCGGGTCGGTGCGACCCAGCAGGCTCGCGAGGAACAGGCCCGCGGACACGGCGTCACCCGCTTCGGCGCGCTGGTGACGATCACCGAGCCGCTGCGCGGTGACCTGCCGCGCATCGAGGCCATCACCCGCGACCTCTCGACGCAGGCCCGGCTCAAGATCCGGCGCTGCTACCGCTACCAGGCCGCGGCGTTCGCGGCCTCGCTGGGTTGCGGCGTCATCCTGCCCGAGCACGCGACCATTCCGAAGGCATTGGCGGGGTGAGGCGATCATGGGACGCGACTTCGACGACATCGCGCTACGGCCCGTTCACCGGCCGCCCCGCATCCGAGGGGAACGCGAGCCACGACCGGTCGGGAGCTCGTCGCGCGTGAGCGACGACGTGCTCGGCCTGGAGGAGCGCACCGAACGCGCCGACCGCGAGTCGGCGCGCGGGACGTCCACGGCCGACGAGCACGCCGAGCGCGAACGTCGCGCGCGCGCCGGGGAACCCGGCGGCCGAGGACGCGCGGACGAGCCGCGCAGGGCGGCCGGCGAACCGACCGGGCGCGCGCGTCCCGACGACGACCATCGCAGGCCGAGGGAGAACCGCAGGCCACCCGAGGAC
>NZ_JARWOJ010000342.1 GCF_029868625.1 Nocardia neocaledoniensis
GGGTTGGTGGGGGGGGGGTGGGGGGGTGCTTTTGTTTTGTTCAACCCATTGGGGGGGGGGGCGCGTGTTTTGGGGGGGGCTCCGGGGGGGGGCGGGGGGCCCGGGCGGGGGCCGGGGGGGGGGGGGGGGGGGGCGCGGGGCGGGGCGCGGGCCGCCGCCCCCCCCCCGCCACCCGGGCCGCGGCCGGGCCCCCGGCACCGCCCGGATCGCCCTCCACTCTCGGCGGCGCAGCGCCGCATGTGGTTCCTCAATCGCTACGACCCCACCTCGCCCGCCCACAACGTGCCGATCGCGCTGGCGATCGACGGCGAACTGGATCTCGAGGTCCTGCGGGCCGCACTGCTGGACGTGGTCGCCCGGCACGAGTCGCTGCGCACCGTGTACCCGGTCGACGGCGACGGCGAGCCGTACCAGGAGATCCGCCCGGCGGCCGCCATCCGGATCCCGGTGCGGGTCGCCGACTGCGCACCGGAGTTGGTCCACGCACGAGTCGCCGACGAGATCGGGCGCGGCTTCGACCTCACCACCGAACTTCCGTTGCGGGTCAGCCTGTTGCGCGTCGACGAGCACCGGTCCGTGATCGCGGTCGCGATGCATCACATCGCCTCCGACGGCTGGTCGCTGGCGCCGCTCACCCGCGACATGTTGCTCGCCTACGCGGCCCGCCTGACCTGCACACCGCCCACCTGGACGCCCCTGCCGCTGCAGTACGCCGACTACGCGCTGTGGCAGCACGAACTGCTCGGCGCCGAGGACGATCCCGACAGCGTGGCGCACCGTCAGCTCGACTACTGGCGCGCGACGCTCGACGGCCTGCCGGAGGTCTCGGCGCTGCCCACCGACCATCCGCGCCCCGCGGTGCTCACCCACCGCGCGGGGTTGGTGGAATTCGACATCGACGCCGCGATCCAGCGGCGCGTCAGGGAGCTGGCGCGCTGGCACGGCGTCAGCGTGTTCATGGTGGCCCACGCCGCGCTCGCGGTGCTGCTCGCGCGACTGTCCGACACCACCGACGTGTCGATCGGCTCGGTGATCGCCGGCCGTGGCGACGGCGAACTCGACGATCTGGTCGGCATGTTCGTCAACACGCTGGTGCTGCGCAGCCACGTCCATCCCGAGGCGACCTTCGACAGCCTGCTCGCCGCGACCAAGGACGGCGACCTGGACGCTTTCGGCAATGCCGATGTGCCCTTCGAACGGCTCGTCGAGGTGATGGCGCCCGCCCGATCCACCGCCCACCACCCGCTTTTCCAGGTGCTGCTCGTCTTCCAGAACTTCGATCGCGAACCGCTGGAACTGCCGGGCCTGCGGGTCGAGCCGCTCGAAATGCCGCCCGTGGGAGCGAAATTCGATCTCGAGTGGATGCTGGCGGAGAACGTCGACCGCGACGGCGCGCCCGCCGGTATCTCGGGCACGCTGACCTTCGCCCGTGACCTGTTCGAGGAGTCCACCGCGCGCGTCCTCGGCGAACGGTTCGTCGACGTGCTCGACGCGCTGACCGCGAACCCGAAGCTGGCGCTCGGCGACCTCGACGTGACCGCGCCGCCGGGCACGGTCGTGCACCCGGTCGTGCCGGTGCGCCGGGTCGACCTGCCGTACCGGCCCGCGGTGACGCCCGCCGAGCAGTCCGTGGTCGCCGCGTTCGAAGCGGTGCTCGATGTCGAGCGAGTGGGCTTGGACGACAACTTCTTCGAGCTCGGCGGCACCTCCATGGTCGCCATCCGGCTGGTGGCCGAGCTGCGCGAGCGACTCGGCGTCGCCATGCCGGTGCAGTGGATGTTCGGCGACCCGACGCCCGCCGCGCTGGCTCAACGTCTCGCCGACGCCGACCACCCGGCCGTCGATCCCGCGCTGCGCGCGGTCTTGCCGCTGCGCGTCGGCGGCACCGGGCCCGCCCTGTTCTGTGTGCACCCCGCGATCGGTGTCGCCTGGTGCTACGCGGGTCTGCCCGGCCATCTCGACCCCGGCTTCCCGGTCTACGGTCTGCAATCACCCGGCATCGCGGCCGAACAACCCGATCGGCCGCTGCGCGAGCGCGTCCACCGCTACGCCGACGAGATCCAGGCCATCCAGCCCGCGGGCCCCTACCGGTTGCTCGGCTATTCCGCGGGCGGCCCGATCGCGCACGCCGTCGCCGTCGAACTCCAGCGGCGCGGCGCCACCGTCGACCTGCTGGCGATCCTCGACGGGCGCGCCGATGTCGATCCGGCCGGCGCCACCGAACTCCCACCACCGGAGACCCTGCTCGCCGAATTCGGCGGTCTCGATCCGGCGGCGGCCCGCGACATCGCGCGCCTCGTGCGTGCCGACGCCGCGCCCGATCGGATCGAGCCGCCGGCGTCGTCGGCCGATTCCGCGGCGGAGCACGTGACCGCCGCACCGTTGACCGGCACCGACAACGAGGTCGGCGCCGGCGACGAGGGGCTGCTCGGTGGCCTCACGGCCGCCACCCTGCGCCACCTCTACGCCGACTACCAGCAGGTGATCCGCGAGGTCGCCACCTACCGGCCCGAGGTGTACGACGGCGACCTGCTCTTCTTCAGCAGCACCAGCGCCCGCCCCGGCTACGAACCCAACGCCGCGACCTGGCGCCCCTACGTCACCGGCACCGTCATCGACAACGAGACCGGCCACGAGCACAACCGCCTCACCGGGCCCGACGCGCTGGCCGTGATCGGCCCGATCCTGGCCGGCTACCTGCGTCGCTAGGCGACCAGGTCGGCGTATTCGCGGTGTTCGGCGATGTACTTCTCGACGTACCAGCAGGTGGGGACGACCTGGAAGCCGTTGGCGCGGGAGTCGTCGAGGCCGAATTTCACCACGTCGGCGGCCACCCCTCGGCCGCGGTACTCGGGAAAGGTCATGGTGTGGTGGAAGTCGCGGACCTTGGTGTCTTCGCGCTCGGCGTAGTCGGCGTAACCCGCGAGGACGTCGTCGTGGTAGATCTCGTAGCGGGTGTCGGCGACGTTGTGCTCCAGCCTGGTGGTCATACCGGATGCTAACCCGGCCGCTCGGCGGGATGTTCCGCTAGAGGACCGCGCCCGGGTTGAGGATGCCCTCGGGGTCGAGCGCGTCCTTGATGCGGCGGGTCAGCGCCATCACCTCGGGACCGACCTGGTCGGGCAGCCACGCCTTCTTCAACCGGCCGACGCCGTGCTCGCCGGTGATGGTGCCGCCGAGGGCGATGGCCAGGTCCATGATCTCGCCGAAGGCGCGGTGCGCGCGGGCGGTGTTGTCCGGGTCGGTGGGGTCGTGCACGATCAGCGGGTGGGTGTTGCCGTCGCCCGCGTGCGCGATCACCGACACCAGTACGTCGTTGCGCTCACCGATGGCGGTGATGCCGGTGATCAGGTCACCGAGGCGGGGTAGCGGCACACCCACGTCCTCGAGCAGTAGCGGCCCGATCCGTTCCACCGCCGGGATCGCGAATCGCCGCGCGGCGGTGAACGCTTCGCCTTCGGCGGCGTCCTCGGTATCGAAAACCTCTGTCGCCCCGGCCTTCTCGCACAGCGACACCATGGTGCGCGCTTCGTGGGCGGCGAACTCGCCCGGCGCGTCGGACCGGGCGACGAGCAGCGCGGCCGCGGTGCGATCCAGCCCCATCCGCATCTCGTCCTCCACGGCGTTGATCGCGACCGTGTCCATGAACTCGAGCATGGCGGGCCGCAGCGTCGAGGTGATGGCCAGGATCGCGTCGGTGGCGGCGGTCAGCGTGCCGAAACTCGCGACCACGGTCGCCTGCGGCGGCTGGGCGGGCAGCAACCGCAGGGTGAGTTCGGTGATCACCCCGAGCGTGCCCTCGCTGCCGACGAACAGTTTCGTCAGCGACAGCCCGGCCGAATCCTTCAGCCGCGGACCGCCGAGCCGGACCGCGGTCCCGTCGGCCAGCACGACCTCCATGCCGAGCACGTAATCGGTGGTGACGCCGTATTTCACGCAGCACAGTCCGCCGGCGTTGGTCGCCGCGTTGCCGCCGATCGAGCACATCTCGAACGAGGAGGGGTCCGGCGGGTACCACAGCCCTTCGGCGGCCACGGCCCGCTTGACCTCGGCGTTGAGCAGCCCCGGCTGGACCACGGCCGTCCGGGTGACCGCGTCGACCCGGATCTCGCGCATCAACTCGGTACTGAGCACGATGCCGCCGTCCACCGCGGTCGCGCCTCCGGACAACCCCGAGCCCGCCCCGCGCGGCACCACCGGGATCCGGCGTTCGTGCGCCCAGCGCAGCGTGGCCGCCACATCCGCGGTGCTCCGCGCCCGCACGACCGCGATCGGTGTGCCCGCGTCGGGATCACGCGCCCAATCCTGGCGATAGCCGGCCAGCAGATCGGGGTCGATGACCACCGCTCCCGCCGACACCGTGGAAATCAGCGCATCGAGGTCAACCCTGCTCTCGTCCACCCGTCAACGCTAACCCGGTGGGCATCCGATCGCGGGGTACTTCGCGTCGGACGAGCGCTCATCGGGCTCTCGGTCGCCCCGGACGAGAAATCCGTCAGCGCCCAGTGGTCATCTGTCCAGGTAGGGGTTCGCGGTAGGTGCCGGTAACCATGCCGCGCCGCGCGGAATTGTGATCCAGCGCGCCGGGTTGGTGTATACGGCGTCCAACCCGTCACAATGCTCGTAACGGGTGTGTCGGCCGCGGTTCGCCGCCGGACATCCGGCGTGTTTCGAGTTCCGCTCCACGGTGTGCCGCTCGCGCAGTGCGTCTCCGACGAGACGCCGCGTCGCACCGTCTGTCGCCGGGAGGGCCGGAAGATGATGGAACCGCAGGACCGAAGCGAG
The DNA here is from genome assembly GCF_029868625.1 of Nocardia neocaledoniensis. Lineage (GTDB taxonomy): Bacteria > Actinomycetota > Actinomycetes > Mycobacteriales > Mycobacteriaceae > Nocardia > Nocardia neocaledoniensis_A. The sequence continues at coordinate 4,786 of NZ_JARWOJ010000342.1, forward strand.
CTGGTCGCCGCCCTGCTGGCCGCCGAGTACGCCGACGCGGGCATCGATCCCGACGCGATGCGCCTTGTCCACGCGGGCGAGCACGAGCAGTGGCTGTCGGCACTCGACGCGACCGGCATGTTCGGTGTCCGCGCGCTGGCCGACATCGCCACGGAGTGGGCGTCCGAGCCTGCCCTGCTACGCGACGCCCTGCTCGCCGAGGCCGACGAGTTCACCCGCCGCCGCTGCCTGAGTGTCTGGGCCGCCCTGGACCAGCGCCCGGCGACCGGCGGCGAGTCGGCGCGAGCGCGGGCCATCGCCCTGCACCGCTGAGCCCGGCCCATCCGCGGCCGTTTGCCTCCAGCTCACCCGGCCGTCACCTGGCGCTGGCAGGCTGGGCCGCGTGGAGCAGCACGCGGGTGTCACCGACTCGATCGCCGACCGGTTCACCCGCTGGTGCGAGGCGGTCGTCGCGCGGTTGCCGTTCGGGCTGGACCGGATCGTCCCGCCGACGCTGCTCGGCTTCGCGCTGATCAACAGCTTCACCTTCGGCGTCGACCTGCTGCTGCTGACCCTGCTGCACGACGGGCTCGGCTTGGCGGTGCCGCTGTCGATCTCCCTGGCCTACATCGTCGCGTTCGGCCTGGCCTTCCTGCTCAACCGCACCTTCAACTTCCACTCCCACGCCCCGATGGGCAGGCAGGCCGTGGTGTACGCGGTGGTGGTGCTGGTGAACTACCTGGCGTTCATCCTCGGCGTGGGTTCCGGGCTGGTGGCGCTCGGGGTGGAGTACCACCTCGCGAGGCTGCTCGCGGGCGCCTGTGAGGCGGTGTACATGTATTCGGCGATGCGCTGGATCGTGTTCCGGCGCAAGCGATCAGCGGAGCCCGTCGCCGCCGACCGGTGACCGGCCGCGCAGCACCTCGGTGCGCGTGCCCTCGATCACGACGACATCGTCATCGGTGAGCGCCCAGTGCGCCACCCCCTCGTCGCGGTACCGGGCGAGCAGACGCGGCGCCTCCCCGTCGGGATCGGTGGCCGAGTCGAGATGCACGACGAGGCGGCGATCCACCAAACCCAGTCCGTCCCAGCGTGGTTCGACACCCGTGGTGGGCAGGACCTCCGCCGGATCGTCCATCGTCTCCAGGCCGCGCAGGGACGGTGCCGGCAGGCAGGCGCCCGCGGAATAGCCCGCGTAGGCCAGCGCGTCTTCGCGCAGCAGCGCGGGCAGGACGGAATCCGCTCCGCTGCGGGCGAATTGGGCACGCAGGACGAAGGTGTTCCCGCCGCGCACCCATACGGCGCCGAACTCGCGCAGCCGCCGCTCCAGCCGTTCCGGTTGGCCGGCGTAGTCCCGGAGATCGACCACCTCCGGCGAATAGCCTTGCTGCCGTAGGGGAGTCAGGTCGCTGGTGACCGCGGCCGACCAGGCGGCCGGCCACGCGTCGCAGGCATTGGGGATCACCGCGATCCGGGTGGCCGGGCCGACGAGCGCGGCGAACCGGTCGGCGAACGCGCCGAAGCGATAGGACGCCAGGAACAGGCGCATCAGATGGTGAAGGCCAGGTTCCGTACGAGGCGCTCGCCGAGGGCCGTGTCGCCGTCGACGGTGATCTGGTCGCGGTGCGCGTCGGCGGTGGTCCGGCCGCCGCGCAAGCGCGCGAACAGGCCGGAGTCCAGGCCGATCGTCGCGGTCGGCTCGCCGTCGGCCGCGTCGAGGACGGCGCCGCGTCCGTCGATCACCGCCAGGTGGATCCGCCTCGGGACGGCGCCGGTGAGCTCGATGGTGACCCGCGACCCCTCCGGCGCCTTGGCGCCCTTCACCAGCGGACGGCCCAGTCCCATGGTGAGTTCGGTGTAGGCGGTCTCGGCGCGCTCGCCGCCCTCGGCGACGGTGCGGCCGATCCCGTCGGCGAGATCGAGTTCGTGCATCCAGCAGTCGAACAGCCGCACCCGCATGAACCGCCCGTACGCGACCTGCCCCACCGGCGACACCGTCGGCTCCTGCCAGGCCTGCTCGTCCATCGCGACCAGCGCCGCGCGCCGGCGGTCGGTCACCTCGTCGAACAGGGCGAGCAGCCGCTTGCCCGAGAGCGGGCGCAGCCGGTCGATCCAGATCTCGTTGAGCACCGCGACCTCGTTGCGCACATGCGGCAGGGTCCGCACATCGGTCTTGGGCCGCAACGGATCATGCGGCGGCGGTGTCTCACCCAGCAGCCAGGACTCGGTGCCCACCACGTGCGCGACCACGTCGAACAGCGTCCACCCCGGCAGCGGGGACGGCCTGCGCCAGGCGTTCTCGTCCAGATCGGCGACCAGGATGCCGATGGCCTCCCACTGCTGCGCGAGCAGATCGGTGAGCTGCTCGCGATCGGGTGTGCGTTCGGTCATCCCTGTGCTCCTTCTGCTTGTCCCAGCGCGGTGAGTCCGGCGCGGATCGCCGCCGCGGTCGACTCGGTTTCGTGCGGCCGGCGCAACAGGAAGCCTTTCGCGAAGCTGAGTTTGTCGCCGTGTTTGCGCGGCACCACGTGCAGGTGCACGTGGCCGACGGTCTGGAAGGCCGCGACTCCGTCGTTGAGTACGAGATTGGCGCCGTCGCTGGCCAGGCCGCCGCGGCGCAGGGCGCGCGCGAGCCGGTGGCCGGTGCGGAAGACCAGCGCCCCGAGTTCGGGGTCGAGGTCGTCCAGCTCGGTGGCGTGCTGCTTGGGGATCACGAGGGTGTGCCCGCGGGTGATCGGCCGGATGTCGAGGAAGGCGCAGACCGCGTCGTCCTCGAAGACCTTGGTCGCCGGCGCGGTACCCGTCACGATCCGGCAGAAGACGCAGTCGTTCACAGCCTCGACCCTACGGTGTCGGCATGACGCGCGTCACGTCCGGCCGACTACCCGGTCGTTCGACCAGGATTCGGACCCGCAAGTAAGTAGCCCACCGAGGTGTGCGTACTTGTCCGGCCCTACCTGCGGCGACGAATCTGATCATGGACGCGGACCCGCGTCCGACGGCAAGAAGGGGCGTCAACTTGGCGAAACAGGTCGGCTCTGTCCGATTCGGGGTTCCGCTGTCCAGCACTCCGCTGTGACGGGCATCTCGGCTAGGCTCACCGCGAGCCGAGTACAGTTGCGAGGATTTCAGGCGAACTTACTCGTAAGTAAGATCGGCTGACCCGTTGTTCCCAGGCTCGAAGCCAGCACGAAAAGGAAGTCTGACTAGTGGAGACAACGCAAAACGTTGGCGAGGGTTCGCCGCGCGGCGCGCGTGTCGGAGTCGTTCGCGAGTCCGGCGCGGGTGAGCGGCGGGTCGCTCTGGTGCCCAAGATCATCCCGGCCCTGACCAAGCAGGGCGTCGAGGTGGTCGTGGAAGCCGGTGCGGGCCTCGGCGCGCTCATTCCCGACGCCGCCTATGTGGAGGCGGGTGCGACCATCGGTGATCCGTGGTCGGCCGAGGTCGTCGTGAAGGTGGCACCGCCCAGCGATGCCGAGGTGGCCAAGCTGTCCTCCGGGCAGACGCTGATCGGATTCCTGGCACCGCGCAACGCCGAGAACCAGATCGGCGCGCTGAAGTCCGCGGGCGTGCAGGCCTTCGCGGTCGAGGCGATCCCGCGCATCTCGCGGGCGCAGGTGATGGACGCGCTGTCCTCGCAGGCGAACGTGGCCGGTTACAAGGCCGTGCTGCTCGCCGCGTCGGAATCGACCCGGTTCTTCCCGATGCTCACCACCGCGGCGGGCACCGTGAAGCCGGCGACGGTGCTGGTGCTCGGTGTCGGTGTGGCGGGCCTGCAGGCGCTGGCCACGGCCAAGCGCCTGGGTGGGCGCACCACCGGTTACGACGTGCGTCCCGAGGTCGCCGATCAGGTGCGTTCGGTCGGTGCCCAGTGGCTCGACCTCGGCATCGACGCCGCCGGTGAGGGCGGGTACGCCCGCGAACTCACCGAGGAGGAGAAGGCCAAGCAGCAGCAGGCGCTCGAGGACGCGATCAAGGGCTTCGACGTGGTCATCACCACCGCGCTGGTTCCGGGTCGTCCCGCGCCGCGCCTGGTGACCGCCGCCGCCGTGGAGGGTATGAAGCCCGGCAGCGTGATCGTCGACCTGGCCGGGGAGACCGGCGGCAACTGCGAACTCACCGAGCCCGGCGAGATCGTCGTCAAGCACGAGGTGACCATCGCCTCGCCGCTGAACCTGCCCGCCACCATGCCCGAGCACGCCTCGGAGCTGTACTCCAAGAACATCGCCGCGTTGCTGGAACTGATGCTGGTCGATGGCAAGCTCGCGCCCGATTTCGACGATCAGGTGCTCGCCGACTCCTGCGTCACCCGTGAGGTGGAAGCCTGATGTACACCGAACTTCTCGCCAATATCGCGATTCTCGTGCTGTCCGGCTTCGTCGGATTCGCCGTCATCTCCAAGGTGCCCAACACCCTGCACACCCCGCTGATGTCGGGCACCAACGCCATCCACGGCATCGTCGTGCTCGGCGCGCTGGTCACGCTGGGCAATGTCAAGGACCCGTCGCTGCTGGTGCAGGTGATCCTGTTCGTCGCGGTGGTGTTCGGAACGCTGAACGTCATCGGTGGCTTCGTGGTCACCGACCGCATGCTCGGCATGTTCAAGGGTAAGAAGAAGGCGGCCGAGTGATGCACGCAGTCGACAACATGACCTACCTGGTCAACGGCCTCTACATCGTGGCCTTCTCCATGTTCATCTACGGCCTGATGGGCCTGACCGGTCCCAAGACCGCCGTGCGGGGCAACCAGATCGCCGCGGTCGGTATGGCCATCGCCGTGATCGCCACGCTGATCTCGGTCCGGCACGCGGACATGATCAACTGGATCCTCATCGGCGCCGGCCTGGTCGTCGGTGTGGCACTGGGTGTTCCGCCGGCGGTGCGCACCAAGATGACCGAGATGCCTCAGCTGGTCGCGGCGTTCAACGGTGTCGGTGGTGGCACCGTCGCGTTGATCGCGTGGGCCGAGTTCATCGACAGCTCGGGCTTTTCCGCGCTGCACGACGAGCCGAACATCCACATCATCATCGGCTCGCTGTTCGCCGCGGTGATCGGTTCGGTCTCGTTCTGGGGTTCGATCATCGCCTTCGCCAAGCTGCAGGAGATCCTGTCCGGCAAGCCGATCGGCATCGGCAAGCTGCAGCAGCCGCTGAACCTGCTGCTGCTCGTCGGCGCGATCGTGTGCGCCGTGGTGATCGGCCTCGGCGCCGACAACGGTGGCGTCTCGCAGCTGTGGATGATCGGGCTGCTGGTGCTGGCCGGTGTGCTCGGCCTGATGGTCGTGCTGCCCATCGGTGGCGCGGACATGCCGGTCGTCATCTCGCTGCTCAACGCGCTCACCGGTCTGTCGGCCGCGGCCGCGGGCCTGGCGCTGAACAACACCGCGATGATCGTGGCGGGCATGATCGTCGGCGCGTCCGGCACCATCCTGACCAACCTGATGGCCAAGGCCATGAACCGCTCCATCCCGGCCATCGTCGCCGGTGGTTTCGGAGGCGGCGGTGGCGCGGCCGGTGGTGGCGCCGGTGGTGAGAACAAGCAGGCCAAGGCGACCTCGGCGGCCGACGCCGCGATCCAGATGGCGTACGCCAACCAGGTCATCGTGGTGCCCGGTTACGGCATGGCCGTCGCGCAGGCCCAGCACGCGGTCAAGGAGATGGCGTCGCTGCTCGAGGGCAAGGGTGTCGAGGTCAAGTACGCGATCCACCCGGTCGCCGGTCGCATGCCCGGGCACATGAACGTGCTGCTGGCCGAGGCCGAGGTCTCCTACGACGCGATGAAGGAAATGGACGACATCAACGGCGAGTTCAACCGCACCGACGTGGTGCTGGTGATCGGCGCCAACGACGTCACCAACCCGGCCGCCCGCGAGGACTCCTCGTCCCCGATCTACGGCATGCCGGTCCTCAATGTCGACCAGGCCAAGAGCGTCATCGTGCTGAAGCGTTCGATGAACTCCGGCTTCGCCGGCATCGACAACCCGCTGTTCTACGCCGACCACACCTCCATGCTGTTCGGCGACGCCAAGAAGTCCGTCGGTGCGGTCACCGAGGAACTGAAGGCACTGTAAGACCGCGGTCCCGCAGGCGGGCCCCGCTGTTCTCCGGGACAGCGGGGCCCGTCGCTTTGTGTCCGAGGTCGCTCCATCGGTTGTGTCGCGCACCACATTCCCGCTACTCTCATGATTGAGACGCTGCCGTCTCAATCAAGGAGCCGGGTGATCCGGTGTGTAGAACGGAGCCCTCGACGATGAGGTCACCCACCCGCCGGGCCCGCGTGCTTTCGGCTGTCGTGCTGGTCGTCGCCGCACTCCTCGCGGGATTGTCGCGTGCCACCGCGAGCGCCGAGGACATCGGCCCCGGTACCACCGCGCAGAGCGTTTTCGACCAGCCAGGTCCACATCCGGTGGCCACCACGACGGTCACCAATCCCTGCCAGGAATCGGTCGCCGGGATGATCGCGCACCTCACCGTGCACCTGTTCGGCAACCGCGACGACGCGCGCTGCACCCAGGCCTTTCCCTACGGATTGCAGTCGCCCGTTGGTGTGAACACCTACTACCCGGCCGATATCGGCGGGCTGGACAAGGCGCCGCTGATCCTGTTCGAGGGCGGGATCACCGCCAACCCGGGCATGTACGACACCCTGGCCAGGCAATGGGTGAGCCACGGGTTCGTCGTCGTGATTCCGTACGACTTCGTCAATTCGCTGGCCTACCTGCCCGCGGCGGGCCTGGCTACGGCGATCGCGCAGAATCGCGATCCCGGCTCGCCGCTGTTCGGCCGGATAGATCTGAGCCGCACCGTGCTGGGCGGACACTCCGCGGGCGGCGGCGCGTCGTTGCAGGCGGCCGCGTTGTTCCCGCCGATCGCCGAGGTGATCGATCCGGAGTTCGCGGTGATCGGTGTGCTGGCCATCGAGCCGGGACCGGTGGGCATCGGCGCCCTGATCGGCGTACCGACGCTGTTTCTCACCGGCTACAACGATTTCGTCGTCCCCGACTTCGCCTGGGTGCGCTGGTGGCAGTACAACCTCACCTTCCACGCCCCGGCGTGGATTGCCAATGCCCGTGGGGTGAGCCATTTCTCGCCCGTGGACGGTCCCGGCGCCTATCTGTCGTCGGGGACGGCGGTGGCGTGGCTGAAGTACCTCGCCTTCCGCGACGAGACGGCCCGCCGGTTCTTCGTCGGGCCCGACTGGCTGCTGCGGTCCGACCGGACCTACTACAGCGTCGAGCGCAATCCGCAGGCCGATGCCCTGCGATGACCCACCACCTCCCGACCATCGAGAAGAGAACACCCATGTCTCGTCGACTCCTGTGGCTCACCAGCATCGCGGCTGTCGCGATCACCGTCCTGCCGCCGGCCGCCGCCGCGGAACCGGGTGGTGAATACCGCTGTGCCGAGCCGGTATCCGGGCAGTCGATGCCGCGTGCGAGCGCCACGGAGGTCGACATGGACGCCGCCGCACTGGACGACGCGCTCGACTTCGCCACGCGCGCGGGCGGAGTCGCGGTGCAGGTGTATCGGCACGGCTGCCTGGTCGGGGACCGCACTCCGACGGGGAACGTGCCGCTGCCCCTGGCCAGCGCCACCAAGGGCGTCACCTCCGCGCTGATCGGCCGCGCCGTGACGCTGGGGCTGCTCGCGGTGGACGACCCGCTCGGGAAGTTCTTCCCCCTGGCCGATCCCGCGCACGCGAATCTCACGGTGCGCCAGATTCTCACCCAGACCACCGGCCTGCACTTCAGCTGGCCCGCCGACCTCGCCGGACTCCAGACCGACGCCGTCGCGCAAACCCTGGCCGCCCCCGCCGAGTTCGCGCCCGGCAGCACCTTCCAGTACGCGCAGAACACCCCGATGCTGCTGGCGAAGATCGTCGAGATCGCCACCGGGGCCGATTTCCAGGACTTCGCCCAGCGGGAACTGTTCGCGCCCTTGGGGATCGACCGCGCGAACTGGGTCTGGCTGCGCGACCGCAGCGGCAACACCGCCGTCAACGGCGGCCTGGCCATGCGTCCCGACGACCTGGCTCGCCTCGGCAGACTCCTGCTCCAGGAGGGGCGTTGGGGCGGTGACAGGCTGATCGCCGCCGACTATCTGCGCGCGGCGACCACCGGCACCACCGCGAATCCGGGCTACGGGTTCCTGACCTGGCTCAATTCCGGCGACACGTACCGGGGCACCGAGGTGCCCGCCGCGACCTTCTACGATCGCCCGCAGTTTCCCGGTTCCCCGCGCGACATGTTCTCCTACGAGGGCGCGCTCGGCCAGTTCCTGACCGTCGTTCCCAGCCGTGACCTGGTCATCGTGCGCCTCGGCATCCCGCTGCGGGTGGACCTGGACAACCCGGTCGCCATGCTCACCGGCAGCGGCAACCCCGACAACAAGGAGTTGTTCCAGCGCGTCACCCGGGCCGTGGCCGACATCCCCGCCGAGCCCTACGTCGACCCGCTCGGCCTCGACCACCCGCCGTTGTCGATCCGCGATCCGGACGACCTCGCCCGGCTGGCAGACCCGGGCACCGCCGCCGCGATCCTGCTCGGCGTCGGTCCGTACCGCTCGACCGGCTGCGACATCCTGTGGTGCGACGGCAGCTTCGTCGCGGTCGACGTGTTCCGTCTCGTCCTCGATGTCGGCGGGCAGATGGCCGCGGCGGTACGCGCGCTCGGCAACACCCCGCGCTGAACGGCGGACACCCCGCCCACCGGAATTCCGGCGGACGGGGTGTCTGTGGTGTCGAAACGCTGGCGGCTACTTCTTGAAGCGCTCGGCCAGCAGGTCGAGGGTGGCCATGGCCTGGCGGTAGTCCGGGCGCTTGCTGGCGGCCGGGAGCTCGTAGACCTGGTTCTTCTGGAAGGCGGGCAGGATGGCCAGCGCCGGGTCCTGCTTCAGCTGCGGGATGTCGCGGCCGCCGTCGAGCAGGAGCACGAACAGATTGGGGGCGTCGACGACGGTGCTCAGCAGCTCGGGGCTGAAGGTCACCCAGTCACCGGCCTGCGTCCGGGGCGGGTTGCCCGCCTTCGCCTCGATCTTGTCGTCGATGGTGAACCCGACCGCGGCCAGCAGGTTGGCCAGCGGGGTGTTGGGGGCCAGCAGGACCGGCTTGCCGTCGGCCTGGGACTGCATCACCGCCGCGGTGCCCTCGGGCACCTTCAGTGCGGCCTTCACCTCCTTCACCCGGTCGTTGTAGGCGGTGATCATCGGCTCCACCTTCTCGGGGCGGTTCACGAAGTCGGCCACCGTCTTCAACTGGTCCTGCCAGTTGGCGAGGTCGGAGGGCACCAGGGCGGTGGGCGCCACGGCGCTGAGCTTGTCGTAGTTCTTGATCGTCTGCAGGCCGGGGAAGCCGGGCCCGCCACCGATGATCAGGTCCGGCCGCTGGGCGGCGATGAACTCGAGGTTCAGGTCGTCACCGGAGGGCACCGCCTCGACGCCCTGCTCCTTGGCATCGGCGGCCCAGGCGGGCGGGAACTCGCCGGGGCCGAGGGTGACACCGAGAATGCGCGGGTCCGCGGCCTTCACCTTGGCGTCGAGGTCGAAGAGGAATCCGGCGAGGGCGCCGTTGAGGACCACGATGCGCTGGGGGTCGGCGGGCACGGTGATCGGGCCCTTGGCGGTTTCCACCTGGCGGGTGCCGGTGTCGGCCGCCTCGTCGGTGGTGGAGCTGCCGCAGCCCGCCGCCGTCGCGGTCACCGCGACGATCAGGAGGGCGACGGCGGCACGCATGCGTGCCGTCATTCGGTGCGCTGACATGGAGTGTTTCCTTCTTTCTTTCCAGGTGGAAGTCAGGTGCGGATCGCGGGATCCACGTCGAGGAGCGCGGCGACCTCGGGCCAGCCGGCCGGCATCGCGATCTCGTTGTGCGTGTAGGGAAGTCGCCGGACCACCAGGCGCGCGCCCGCCGCCTGCCACCCGGTGAGCTGGGCGTGCACGCGTTCGGGCTCGAGGCCGTTGTCGGCGCAGTACAGGGCCATCGGTCCGCTGTAGGCCGGGGACTCCGACTCGGTGACCATGCGCAACAGCTCGGTCGCGGCATGGACCACCACCGCCGCCAATTCGGGCGGGTACTCACCGATTTCGGGCACGAGCGCTTCCATGCCGGAGGGGTCGGCGAGCGTCGCGGCGGCCCGCTCGGTCAGGTTCGACAGCGGGTGCGAATCGAGCAGGCCCACATAGCCGACCTGCTCACCCTCGGCTTCCAGGATGGCGGCCATCGCGTGGGCGATATTGCCGCCGAGCGAGTAGCCGAGCAGGTGGTAGGGGCCGTGTGGCTGGATACGGCGCACGGCGTCGAGGTAGAACCGGGCCAGGTCGTCGAGCGTGGGCGTCTGGGTTTCCGGTGCGGTGAGCTGGGGCATCTGCAGGCCGATGACCGGGCGATCCGCGCGCAGCAGCCGGGCCAGCGGCGCGTATTTCCATGCGGTGCCACCGATCTGGTGGATGCAGAACAGGGGTAGGGCCGATCCTTCGGCCCGTAGCTCCAGTACCGGACCGAGGCGCCCGGCCAAACTGGCGAGTCCTTCCGCCGGTCGCCGGGCGGTGTCTTCCAGTGCGCCGATGCGGGCGGCGAGTGCTCGCGGCGTCGACGCGGAGAAGACGTCGTCGAGGACGGCGGGCAGGTCGGCGCGGGTCAGCCTGCCGATCAGGCGCACCGCGAGCAGCGAGTGCCCGCCCTGCTCGAAGAAGTCGTCGTCGGCGCCGATGTCGTCGACCGACAACACCGCGGCCATGGCCTCGCGGACGGTCGCGAGCAGGCCGCTGTCCGGTGTGGGGACCGAGTCGATGGACCCCGCGACGACCGTGTTGTCGCCCGCTGCCACGATGCGATCGGTGCCGATTGCCGGGGCTGTGCCGGGCGAGGACTGATCCGTTCCCCGGCGCGCCTGGGCGGTGACGGCCTCCGGCGCCGGGAGGTCCTTGCGGGCGATCTTCTCGGTGGCGGTGCGCGGAACCTGGTCGAGTACCACGAACGCGGACGGAATCATGTACGCGGGCAGTGCGGTTCGGATCCGCTCACGCACCGTGCCCGTGTCGAGGGCGACGCCGGAGCTGGGCACGAGGTAGGCGACCAGGCGCTGATCACCGGGAGTGTCCTCGCGCAGGAGTACCACCGCGTGGGCCACCCCCGCACAGCCGAGCAGGGCCGATTCGATATCGCCGAGTTCGATGCGCTGGCCGCGCAGCTTCACCTGGCTGTCGGTGCGGCCGACGTACTCGAGTTCGCCGTGCGGCGTCAGCTTCACCAGATCGCCGGTGCGGTACATCCTTTCGCCGTTGCCGCCGGGGTCGGCGACGAAGGCGGCGGCGCTCAGGTCGGGACGGGCCAGGTAGCCGCGGGCCAGCCGCACCCCGGTCATGTAGAGCTCGCCGACGGCGCCCTCGGGTACCGGGCGCAGCTGGTCGTCGAGAACGCGGACGGCGTCGGCGGGCGCGCCCACCGGCACCGAGGCGGTGTCGGCGTCGACGGTCTCGTGGAAGGTGAAGCCGATGGCGGCCTCGGTGGGGCCGTAGAAGTTGTAGACGGCGGTCCCGGTGAGTGCCCGCATGCGTTGCGCGGTCGCGGGCGGCAGGACCTCGCCGCCGGTGAGCACGCAGCGCAGGTCCGCGCACCCCGACAGGTCGGCCTCTTCGGCGAGCACGGTGAGCATGGACGTGGTCATCCACAGCGCCGTCACCCGCTCCGCGCTCATGAGCTGGGCCTGGTAGTAGGGATCGCGGTGCCCGCCGGGCCTGGTCAGCACGATGCGGGCGCCGACGTGCAGCGGCAGGAACATCTCCATGAGCGAGGCGTCGAAGATCGGTGGGGTGCGGTAGAGCATCGTGTCGCCAGGACCGAGACGCACCTCGCGCTGCAGCCAGGTGAAGGTGGAGATGATCGCGGCGTGCGACAGGCTCACGCCCTTCGGGGTTCCGGTGGAGCCCGAAGTGAACAGCAGACAGGCGATATTCGACGGATGAAGCGGGGCGAGCCGGTCGGCATCGGTGAGTGCGGTGCCCGCGAATCCGGTGGTGTCGGCGTCGTCGAGCGAGTTCAGGACCACGGCAGGTGCTGCGGTGGTGAGGATCTTCTCGATGCGCTGAGCGGGCTGTTCCGGATCGATCGGCAGGTACACGCCACCGGCCCGGCAGACGGCGTGTGCCGTGACGACCGAGTCGATGGTCCTCGGCATGGCCACGGCCACCACGGTCTCCGGGCCGACGCCGCGCGAGACGAGCCAGCGGGCGAGGCGATTGGCGCGGGCGTCGAATTCCGCGAAGTCGATGGTGACGCCCTCCGCCGTGATGGCGGGAGACATCGGGTCGACGGGGATCCCCCAGACCGCGAGGGTGTCGCCCGTCGGATCCCGCAGATCCACCGTGGGCCGGGCGGCCCTGGCGGCGGACTCGACGGCCGCGGCAGCCGGTGTGGACGTCGTGGCGGCGGGCGTGAGAGGTGCCAGGAACGGTGCCGGTGAGGGATTCTCGGTGGCGGTGAGGGCGTGCAGGATCGCCCCGATCCGATCCGAGATCCGGGTGAGGGTGACGTCGTGGGCGGCCGCGCGGTCATACCAGATCACCAGGGTGAGCCGGTCGCCCGGCGGGGCGATGAGGGTGAGCGGGTAGTGGGTGTTGCCGTGATTGTGGAACTCGCCGCGGCGCAGCTCGTGTGAGTCCGGTTGACCGGCACCAGAATTGGGGAAGTTCTCGAAGGCGACGAGGGTGTCGAAGAGGGTGCCGAGACCGGCGATCCGTTCGATCTCCGCGAGCCCCGCGTAGTCGAAGTCCTGCATGGCGAACTGGTTTTCCTGCAGGTCGGCCAGTTGCTCGAGCAGTGGGCGATCGAGGTCGAAGGCGCAGCGCACCGGCACGGTGTTGGCGAACAGGCCGACCATGCCCGAGACGCCGGGCAGTTCGGCGGGCCTGCCGGAGACGGTCGCGCCGAACACGACGTCGGTGCGACCGGTGAGCGCGGCCAGGACCAGCGCCCAGGTGCCCTGGACCAGGGTGTTCAGCGTCAGACCGCGGCGGCGGCCGAGTTCGGTCAGCGCGGTGGACAGCTCTGCGGGCAGCGGCACCTCCCACTGCCGGAACTCGCGCTCGCGGTGCGTGTCCGTGCGCACCAGCGTCGGCTCGGCGAGCCCGGCCAGCCGCTGCGACCAGGCCGCGCGGACGGCCGCGCGATCACGGGTGCCGATCCAGGCCAGGTAGTCGCTGTAGGAGGCGGCGTGCGGCAGTTCGTCGCCGTGGTAGGTGGCCAGTACCTCGCGCAGCACGATCGGGGTCGACCAGCCGTCGATCACGAGGTGATGGGTGTTGAGAATCAGGCGGTGTTCGTCACCGGGCAGCCGGACCAGGGTGGCGCGCAGCATCGGGGAGCGGTCCACCGCGAATCGGTGCCGGGTCGCTTCGGCTTCCAGCAGATCGGCGGCGGCTCGGGCGGCGCGCGGCGGCAGTCCGGACAGGTCGACCTCGCGCCAGGGCATGCCGACCGCCCGGGGCACGGCCTGCACCGGCTGGTCCAGCCCCTCGTAGTGGAAGGCGGCCGCCATCGTGGGATGCCTGCCGACGACGGTGTCGAACGCCGCCGACAGGCGGGGACCGTCCAGTGGACCGTGCAGATCGACGCGGGCGCTGAGCGTGTAGACGTCGTCGGCGCCGTCGCGAATCGCGTGGAACAGCAACCCTTCCTGGAGCGGCGACAGCGGGAGCAGGTCGGCCAGCGGGCCGTGCGCGGCCTCCAGCGCGTCGATGGTGCGCTGGTCCACGGAGACGCCGGGGGAGTCCGACGGGGTGAGCCCGCCGGGGAACAGCATCGCGTGCGCGGCGAACGCCTCGAGCGCCAGTGCGAAGTGCCGTTGGAGCTCCGCGACCCGGTCCGCACCGAGGACCAGCCCCGCCGCGGTCCACTCCACCGCGAGGCGGGCGGTGCCCGGCTGCGCGGTGGCTGGTTCGTGCACGAAGACGTTGAGCGCGAGTACCTCGGTGAGCGCCTTCTCCGGCGGCTCGGTCACCGCGAACGGGTCGTCCTCGGGCAGGCTCCAGGCTGCGGCACCGCCGCCACCGAAGCGGCCCAGGTAGTTGAGCAGAACCTCGGGCGCGCGCCGATCGGCGAAGCGCGGCGCTGTCGTCGGATCGAGCCTGCGCAGCACGCCGTAGCCGACGCCGTTGCCTGGCACGGCGCGCTTGGCCTCCTTGACCGCGCGCAGCAGCCGCCCCGCCGCCGCGCCGCCGGACAGTGCTTCGGCGAGCCCGGTCGGGTCGTCGACGCCGGTCGCGGGCGTCCATACCGGGAACTCGCTGGTGAACCAGCCGACGGTGCCCGCGAAATCGGTGTCGGGCCGCAGCGGTTCGCGCCCGTGCCCCTCGACGGTGACGGGCCTACCCGGCTCGAGTGACTCGCCGCGTTCGTGCCGCCAGGCGTTGACGGCCAGCATCAGGGCCGCGAGCAACACCTCGTCGGTCTTCACCCGATAGGCGGCGGGCAGGGTGGTCAGCAGCGCTTCGGACACCGTCGGATCGGCGAAAGTCCTTGTCTGTTCGGCGGTCTCGACGCGATCGACCGCGTGATCGAGCGGACGATCACCGAGGGTCGGGACCTGGCCGTCGCCGAGCGCGCGCTCCCAGTGCGCCAGTTCCGCGCGATAGTCACCCGCCGCACCGGATTCGGCGAGCAAGGTGGCGTAGCGCCGCCATGAACTCCCCTTCGCGGGGAGCCGTTCCGGCCGTCCTTCGCGCGCGGCCGAACACGCCTCGTACAGCTCGGGTACCAGGATGCGCCACGAAACCCCGTCCACCACCAGGTGATTCGCGACCAGCACCAGCCGATCGCCCACCCCCGATCCGGTCCGCACCAGCGCGGCGCGAAGCTGCACCCCCGCACCGGGAGCCAATTCCCCCGCGAGACGGACTGCCACCCTGTCTGCCTGCGCCGGGTCGGTGGCATGGCTCGGCTGGGGCCGGTCGAGTGCTACTTCCCGGACCAGGTCGGACGCGCGGACGGAACCGACGGCGGCGACCTCCAGCCGGGGGTCCGATTCGGCGAGGACGAGGCGTAGGGCGTCGTGTCGGTCCAGCAGGGATTGCATGCCGGTGGTGAGGTGGTCGAGGGTGAGGTCCTCGTGGAGGGTCAGGGCGGTCCACTGGGCGTATCCGGCGACAGCCGCGGGACTCGGGTTCGCCGCCAGGAGCGCCGCCACCATGGGCGGGATCGGGACGGGGCCGGTCGCCTCATCCGGGGCGGGGGTGTCCGTCCTGGTTTCGGTCAGCTGGGCCGCGGCGGCGATGGCGGCCAGATCACGTTGGGCGAGCAGTGTTTTCGGCTGAACCTCCCAGCCGAGGGCGCGCAGGCGGCTGCTCACGCCGATGGCGGTGATGCTGTCACCGCCGAGGCCGAAGAAGTCGTCGGTGGCGTTGACCTGCGCCAGGCCGAGCGCCTCGCCGACGACCGCGCACAGTGCCCGTTCCCGCTCGGTGCGAGGTGGGCGTCCGGTCGAGGTGAAGTGCGGCGCGGGGAGGGCCGCGCGGTCGAGTTTGCCGTTGACCGTGGTGGGCAGGGTGTCGAGCACCACGAGCGCGGAGGGGACCAGGTGGTCGGGGACCAGAGTGGTCAACCGGTGCCGCAGCGCGTCGGCGTCGAGGAAGCGGCCCGCCTCGGGCACGAGGTAGCCCACCAACCGGGCGCTGTCGCCGGACTTGCGGATGGTGGCGGCCGCGGCGGCCACCCCGGGCAGCGCGCCGAGCGAGGCCTCGACCTCACCCAGCTCCACGCGATAGCCGCGCACCTTGATCTGCGCGTCCGCGCGGCCGAGGTAGTCGTAGCCGTGGCCGGGCAGCCAGCGTGCCCGGTCGCCGGTGCGGTACATGCGCTCGCCCGGCACGAACGGATCGGCGACGAAGCGGTCCGCCGTCACCGCGACCCGGCCGAGGTACCCACGCGCCAATTGCGGGCCGGCCAAATACAATTCGCCGACCTCGCCGTCCGGGACGAGTTGCACCGCGCCGTCGAGCAGGTACGCGCGGGTCCCGGCGAGCGGTCCGCCGACATGCGGGAGTTCCCCGGTGACGGGCGCGCTGAGGGCGTCGACAGTGGCTTCGGTCGGCCCGTACATGTTGCGCGCGGCCACCTTCGAGGCGACGATCACCGACCACAGGGCGGGCGGCGTGGCCTCGCCACCGAGGAGCAGCAGTTCGGGGCGGTGCGCGCTGCCGAGCAGCCCGTTGTCGATCAGCGCGGTCGCCATCGACGGCGTGGTGTCGACGACATCGATGCGATCGGCGCGCAAGGCCGCGATCTGCGCGGCGGCGTCTTTCTGGATGTCGGTGTCGTACAGATGGACCCGATGCCCGCACCACAGCCACAGCAGCTGGTCCAGCGCCGCGTCGAAGGCGAAAGAGTAGGTGTGCGCGACGTGCAGCTGTCGTCCGCCCACGCGGGCGGCGGTGTCGGCGTACACGGTCGAGCGGTGGTGGTGCAGCAGCTGCGCCATCGCGCCGCAGGAGATCTGCACACCCTTGGGCTTGCCGGTGGAGCCGGAGGTGTACACGACATAGGCCAAATGGGCCGGTGACCGTGGCGCGGCGAGTTCGGCCACTGTCAGCGGACCGCTCGGCAGCCCGGCTATGGCGGCTCGAATATCGGTGTCCGACAGCAGGATCAGCGCGTCGGTGCGGCCTGCGCCCCGCCGCTCACTCGGCACCCCGTCGCCGGACCGGTTGGCAGGCTCGGTGACTTCGGTACGCGCGGTGGCCGCGAGCCGGTCCGCGAACACCCTCGCCGCGACCACGTCGTCGGTGAGGATCAGCACGGGCGAGGCGTCGTCGACGATGTCGGCGAGGCGCTGGGCGGGATGGCCGATGTCGAGCATCAGGAACGCCGCGCCCGCATGCCGCACCGCCAGCAGGGCGACGACCAGGTCCACCGAGCGCGGGAGCGCGATGCCGACGATGTCCTCGGGGCCGACACCGCGCCCACGCAGGTAGCGTGCCAGCCGGTGGACGCGCGCGCCGAGTTCCGCGGCGGTGAGTCGTTCGGCACCACCGACGAGCACGATGTCGTCGGGATGCGCCGCGACCATGCTGTCGAAGACCTCGACGGCGTCCTCGGGCTCACCGGGCAGCGCGGCGCCGGCGCGGTCGGCGCCGAACTCGTTCGGGTACAGGGTGATCGCGCCGACGGGCTTGTCCGCGTCGACCAGTTCGGTGATCAGCGCCACGAGCGCGTCCATGCGCCGCTGGACCGTGGCCGCGTCGAGCGACCGGGCGTCGACCTCGAAACCGAGTTGGATCCGGTCCTCCGCGAGCGGAGTGACGGTCAGGCCGAGATCCTCCGGCGGGCCACCGGCGACATTGCGCAGCGTTCCGGTGGCGCCGTCGAAATCGAGGGCGAAGTCGAAGGCCTTGAGGTTGATGCCGATGCCGTGCAGCAGCGCTCCGGTCTGCGCGCCGCCGAATTCGCGGGCCAGGTCCTCACCGCGGAACCGCTGGTGGGCGCGCATCTCCCGCAGGGCATCGGCCACGCGCTTGCCGAGGTCGCCGAGGCGATCCTGACTCGTGACCGGAACCCGCAGGGGCAGCACGTTGACGGCCATGGACGGGGTGGTGAGGGCGGTCTTGCCGACGCGCGCCATCACCGGCAGCGCGATCACCACATCGGTCTCGCCGAGGATCCGGTGGATGAAACCCACGTACCCGGCGACGAGCACGTCGGCCCAGGTGATCCCGGCCGCCGTCGCCGCCGTCTTGACGCGGGCCATCAGGTCGGCGTCGAGGACCGCGCGGATCTCGTGGGTCCGCTCGACCACGCCCTCGGGCGCGCGCCCACGCCCGTCCAGCGGCGGCAGCGGGGTGAGCCGGTCGCGCCAGTACTCGCGGTCGTGCTGATGTGCCTGGCTCGCACGGTATTCGACGTCATCGGCCACCAGCTTCTCGATCGAGCCCCAGCGCAGGCGCGGGACGTCACCGCCGCGGCGCAGCGCGGTGTAGTGCGCGGCGACGCGGCGCGAGACCATGGCCGCGCTGTAGCCGTCGATGATCAGGTGGTGGTAGAGCTGGATGCACCACACATCGGTGTCGGTGAGACGCAGCAGCGTGTAGGTGTAGAGCTGGCGCTCGACCATGTCGCGGCAGGCGGTGGCGGAGCGGGTGCGCTCGGCCGCGACCAGGCGGTGCGCGGCGGCGAACGGGTCGGCCTCGCCGCGCAGGTCGACCAGCGGCCGCAGCTCGGGTTCGTGGTCGGTGATCCGCTGGCGCGGCCCGTCGGACGTGTCGGCGAATCGCAGTCGCATCGTGTCGGTTTCAGCGATGGTGCGGCGAATCGCGATGTCCAGCAAGGTCACATCGATCGCCTCGGGACCGGAGATCTCGAGCACCTCGCCGACCATGTAGCTCAGCGAGTCGGGGTCGAGGCGCTGGGCGTTCCAGATACCCAGTTGCGCTCCGGTGAGCGGTAATCCGGGATGTTCGGCGCTCACGTCGTCCCGTTCCACCGAGCCCACAGCAACTCCTTCATCAACGTTCGCACCCGTGTGCCGCGCGGGCCCCCGGCGGGGGCGGGGCGCCCCCGGGGGGGGGGTTGGGATAATTTTTTTTTTTTTATGGGTTTTTTTATAGGCGCACCCCACCACCCCGCCCTGCGCCCGCGGGCCCACCGGCGCGGCGTGGCCCCCCCGACCCCCCCCGCCCACCGCCTGGTCGCGGCCGAGCGCACCCGCTCCGCCACCGCCTGCCGCGACATGGTCGAGCGCCAGCTCTACACCTACA
>NZ_JARWOJ010000343.1 GCF_029868625.1 Nocardia neocaledoniensis
CGCCGCCCCGCCCCCCCCCCCCCCCCCCCCCCCCGCCCGGGCGCCCCCCCCCCCCCCCCCCCCCCCCCCCCCCCCCCCCCCCCCCCCCCCCCCCCCCCCCCCCCCCCCCCCCCCCCCCCCCCCCCCCCCCCCCCCCGCGGCCGCGCGCCTTTCCCGTCACCCGGCGGTCCCTTCGATCATGGTCTTGCTCAAGCGTATTCGACTTCCCAGCGCTTGATGCCGTTGAGCCAGCCGCTGCGCAACCGCACCGGATCGGCCACCTGGCGCAGGTTCGGCATCGCGTCGGCAATGGCATTGAACATCAGGTCGATCTCCAGGCGGGCCAGATTCGCTCCGACGCAGTAGTGCGTTCCGGTGCCGCCGAAGCCGACATGCGGGTTCGGGTTGCGCAGGACGTCGAAGGTGAACGGGTCGGCGAAGGCCTCCTCGTCGAAGTTGGCCGAGCTGTAGAACAGGCCGATGCGCTGGCCTTTCTTGATCTGCTGCCCGCCGAGCTCGAGGTCGCGGGTGGCGGTGCGCTGGAACGCGGTCACCGGGGTCGCCCAGCGCACGATCTCGTCGGGGGCGGTGCGCGGTCGCTGTTCCTTGTAGAGCTCCCACTGCTCGGGGTTGTCGACGAAGGCCTTCATGCCGTGGGTGATCGAGTTGCGGGTGGTCTCGTTGCCCGCGACGGCCAGCAGGATGACGAAGAACGCGAACTCGTCCGAGCCGAGGTGTTCGCCGTCGACGTCGGCGTTCACCAGCTGGGTCACGATGTCGGAGGCCGGACAGCCACGGCGCTGCTCGGCCATGTTCCAGGCGTAGCCCATCACCTCGGCGGTGGCGGTGTGGTGGTTGCCCTCGAACTCCGGATCGTCGTAGGAGATCATCTGGTTGGTCCAGTCGAAGATCTTGCGACGGTCCTCCTGCGGGACGCCGAGCAGTTCGGCGATCGCTTGCAGCGGCAGTTCGACGGCGACCTGTTCGACGAAGTCGCCGCGCCCTGACTTCTTGGCCTCCCACACGATCCGCTCGGCCCGCTCGGTGAGCGCGGCCCGCAGGTTCTCCACGGCGCGCGGGGTGAAGCCCTTCGACACGATCCGGCGGATCTTGGTGTGCTGCGGCGGATCCAGGTTCAGCATCAGCATGTTGCCGAGCATGTCGATCTGCTCGCGCGTGGTCTCCTCGTTGAACCGGATGATGGCGGTGTTCTCATGTGAGGAGAAGTCGTCGGGGTTCTTGGAGATCTCCTTGATGTCGGCCAGTTTCGACACCACCCAGTAGCCGCCGTCGTCGAATCCGCTGGCCCGGTCCGGCTGGGCGCACCACCAGACCGGCGCGGTGCGCCGCAGTTCGGCGAACTCCTTGATCGGCAATCGGTTGGCGAGCAGGTCGGGATCGGTGAAATCGAATCCCGCGGGGATGTTGGTGCTGGTCACGACTGTCTCCTCCGGTCTCAACGTGATGCGGACCACGTCCAGCATCGATGAAACCACGGATCGGGCGTTTATGAACAGTGTTTAGTAATACCTGTTTATAAAGTGGTCGCCGGGGCGCCCGCGTCGATCGGCCACCGCGGGCCGGGCGCCTGGGCACAATGGCAGCCGTGGACCTGCCGTACCTGCGCGCGAACCCGCATCTGCTGCCGACCTTCCTCACGCATCAGCGACTGCGCACCACGCCGGTCGGTGGTGGCTCGATCGCCGTCGCCGAACGGATCGGGCTCGACGACGGGACGCAGCTGTTCCTGAAGACCTGGCCGGGCGGCGTCTCCGCGGCGCCCACCGACGGTGCGCCCGCCGCCGCGCCGCCCGGCTTCTTCGCCGCCGAGGCCGCGGGGCTGACCTGGTTGCGGGCAGCGGGCGGGGTCGCGGTCCCGGAGGTGTACGCCGTCTCCGCGGATCTGCTGCTCATGCGGTGGGTCGACCACGCCGAACCGACGGCCGCCGCCGCGGAGCGCTTCGGCCACGGTCTGGCCACCACCCACGACGCGGGCGCACCCACCTTCGGTGCGACCGGCGACGTCGCGGCGGAGGACGGCGACGGCGTCGGCTACCTGGGCAGCCTGCCGCTCGACACCACCTCCGGTGACGACTGGCCGACCTGGTTCCGCGAGCGCCGCATCATCCCGTACCTGCGACTCGCCGTCGACGCGGGCGCCCTCGACGCCGCCGACGCCCGCCTCGTCGAATCCGTCCACATCGAGGCCCCCGCCGAACCGCCGTCGCGCATCCACGGCGACCTCTGGCCCGGCAACATCCTCTGGGGCCCCGGCGAGACCCCCTACCTGATCGACCCCGCGGCCCACGGCGGCCACCGCGAAACCGACCTGGCCACCCTCACCCTCTTCGGCGGCGCCCCCCACCTCTCCCGAATCCTCGCCGCCTACAACGAAACCCACCCGCTCGCCGCGGGCTGGCGCGACCGCGTCCCCCTCCACACCCTGCCCATCCTCCTCGTCCACGCCGTCCTGTTCGGCCGCTCCTACCGCACGGCCGTCCTCGCCACCGCGGCGCCTTACCGCTGACGGCTCGCGGTGGCTCGCGTGGGGAGCGCGCCGAGGAGCCAGCTGCCGAGCGTGCCGACGATCATCATCGCGAGGCCGCCGAGCAGCAGTGGTAACCCGGGGAGCACGTCGATTTCCTGGATCGACCCGGTGACCGCATGGTTGCCCTTCCGCGGCCCGATCCCACTGATCACCAGGGTGAATCCGGCCGACACCGCGAGGAGCGTGAGCCCGGCCGTCGCGATCGCGACCCCGGCGAGCGCAGGCGGCACCCAAAACTCTTGCTCCTGCCACACACCGACCGCGCTGACCAGCAGTACCACCGCGACGAGGGCGACCAGGGGCAGCACCGGCACGTCGACCTGCCGGAGGTCCCACAGCGATCGGGTCGGATCAGCGGCCTTGTGCCATCCGCGCCGGTCGGCGAACAGCGGAACGAACATCCCCGCGATCGTCACACCCGCCCCGACTACTGCCGTTGTCCGCCACCCCGCCAATGGTTTCCGAAGAACCGGCATCCATATTTCCGACACATTCCCGAGCCTAGCCGCACCCGGTTCAGTCGACGGTGCCCGCCGGGACGACCCAGACGTGAGGCTGGCGGGTGACGGCGGCGATGTGCTCGAAATCGCGGTCGTAGTGGACGATGACGGCATCGTGGTACTCAGCGATCGCGGCGGTGAGCAGGTCGACCAGGCCCGCGCTGCGGTGGTGGTCCTTCTTCGCCATCAGCAGCTGAACCTCCCTGGCGCGCTGGGCGATCGAATCGTTCACCGGCAGGTCGTGGTACAGGGCACGGCGGCGCTGGGCGATGTTCTGGACGTCGGCAAGGCTGCGGCCCGAGTAGCCGGCTTCGAGATCGACTGTGACACACGTGGCCGCCGCGCGGTCAGCGATCAGTCCGGCGAGGACCGCGCGGACGGCCTCGTGGCGAATCCTGGCCGCGGCCGACGTGTCGATCAGATGCAGCCGCAGGGGAGTGGCCTCGGTCAACGCCTTGCCTGACGCATGACCTCGGGATCGTCGATATCGGGGCCGACGCCGAATCCGTACGGGTCCCCGAGGACCTGCTCGATCCGGCGCCTGCGCTCGGCGACGAACTGCAACGCGGCGTTGACCGTGTCCTTCTTGGTGGTGGTCCCCAGCTCCTTGGCGGCCAGGGCCAGGGCCTCGTCGTCCAGATCGATCATCGTCTTCATGTTTCTCACGATGTTTCCCCCGCAATATCGACAGCAATACTCGCGCGGTATGCGAGACCGACCCGCTGCCGGATCGGTGCGTGGGGCGATGAGTTCACGGGCCCTGCGCCGTCCTATCAAGCGACCCACTCAGCTCGCCAGAGGAGAATCTCGAATGCGGAAAATCACCGCCGGACTGTTCATGTCGATCGATGGCGTGATCGCCGACCCCCAGGATTGGCACTTCCCCTACTTCGACGATGCCATGGGCGCCGCGGTCGATGCCCAGCTCGGCAGCGCCGATACGTTGCTGCTGGGGCGCGCGACCTACGAGAGCTTCGCCGGCGCGTGGCCGGACCGGGAAGCCGAAGGTGGGCCGGACGCCGGGTTCGCGAAGAAGCTGGGTGACGCGCGCAAGCTCGTGGTCACCCACCAGGACCCGGAGTTCACCTGGCGCAATTCCGAGCGGCTCGACGGCGAGCTGACCGAGGCCGCGGCCGCGCTGCGGAACGAGGACGGCGGGGACATCGCGATCAGCGGTTCGGTATCGGTGGTGCGCCAGCTGCTGGCCGCCGGGCTGCTGGACGAACTGCACCTGCTGGTGCATCCGATCGCGGTCGGGAAGGGGGAGCGGCTGCTCGAGGACAGCGCGCCGATCCCGCTGCGCCTGCTGTCGTCGGAGACCTTCGGAACCGGCGTCCTGCATCTGGTCTACACCAGCGACGACGCGGCACCCAGCGGGTCCTACGAGGAAGCGAAGACTCATCTCGAATGACGAACGACGAAGGGCGCCCACCCCGCCGCAACCGGAAGGCGGCCTTCGTGAGACCGGGGAGGATCAGCGGGCGAACAGCAGCGCGCGCTTGACTTCCTGGATGGCCTTGGTGACCTCGATGCCACGGGGGCACGCGTCGGTGCAGTTGAAGGTGGTGCGGCAGCGCCACACGCCCTCGACGTCGTTGAGGATGTCGAGACGCTCGCGGGCGCCTTCGTCACGGCTGTCGAAGATGAAGCGGTGGGCGTTCACGATCGCGGCCGGGCCGAAGTAGCTGCCGTCGCTCCAGTACACGGGGCAGGAGGTCGTGCAGCAGGCGCACAGGATGCACTTGGTGGTGTCGTCGAAGCGGGCGCGGTCGTGCTGGGACTGGATGCGCTCGCGGGTCGGCTCGTTGCCCGAGGTGATCAGGTACGGCTTCACGGCACGGAACGCGTCGAAGAACGGCTCCATGTCGACGACGAGGTCCTTCTCCACGGGCAGGCCGCGGATCGGCTCGACGGTCATGGTGAGGGTCTTGTCGCCCTTGGGCAACAGGTCCTTCATCAGCACCTTGCAGGCCAGCCGGTTCACGCCGTTGATCCGCATCGCGTCCGAACCGCACACACCGTGGGCGCAGGAGCGCCGGAAGGTGAGGGTGCCGTCCAGGTAGGACTTGATGTAGATCAGCACGTTGAGGAAGCGGTCGGTCGGCAGGACCGGCACCTGGAACGAATCCCAGTACGCGCCCTTGTCGTTCTCGGTGCTGAACCGGGCCACCTTGACGGTGACCATGACCGAGCCCTCGGGGACGGGCGCGGGCTTCTGCGTGGTGGGTTCGGCGACAGCAGTCATCAGTACTTACGCTCCATCGGCTCGTAGCGGGTCTGCACCACCGGCTTGAAGTCGAGGCGGATCTCGGAGATGAGCTCCGGCCCCTCCTTGTACGCCATGGTGTGCCGCATGAAGTTCACGTCGTCGCGATCCGGGTAGTCCTCGCGGGCGTGGCCGCCACGCGATTCCTTGCGGTTGAGCGCGCCGACGACGGTGACCTCGGCCAGCTCGAGCAGGAAGCCCAGCTCGACGGCCTCGAGCAGGTCGCTGTTGTAGCGCTTGCCCTTGTCCTGCACCGTGATCCGGGTGTAGCGCTCCTTGAGCGCGTGGATGTCGGTGAGGGCCTGCTTGAGGGTGTCCTCGGTGCGGAACACGGCGGCGTTCATGTCCATCGTGTACTGCAGCTCGGTGCGGATGTCGGCCACGCGCTCGTTGCCGTGGTCGGACAGGATCAGCGTCAGCCAGTCCTGCACCATCTGCGCCGGGTTCTCCGGCATCTCGACGAACTCGGTGCGCTGGGCGTACTCGGCGGCGGCGATGCCGGCGCGGCGGCCGAACACGTTGATGTCGAGCAGCGAGTTCGTGCCGAGCCGGTTGGCGCCGTGCACGGAGACGCAGGCGCACTCGCCGGCGGCGTAGAGGCCGGGGACCACGTCGGTGTTGTTGCGCAGCACCTCGCCACGGATGCGGGTGGGGATACCGCCCATCACGTAGTGGCAGGTCGGCATGACCGGCACGAGCTCCTTGACCGGGTCGACGCCCAGGTAGGTGCGCGCGAACTCGGTGATGTCGGGCAGCTTCTCCTCGAGCACGTCCTCGCCGAGGTGGGTCACGTCGATGTAGACGTAGTCCTTGTTCGGCCCGGCGCCACGGCCTTCCAGCACCTCGAGCACCATCGAGCGGGCGACGATGTCACGCGGCGCGAGGTCCTTGATGGTGGGGGCGTAGCGCTCCATGAAGCGCTCGCCGGAGGCGTTGCGCAGGATGCCACCCTCACCACGGACGGCCTCGGAGATGAGGATGCCCAGGCCGGCGAGGCCTGTCGGGTGGAACTGGTGGAACTCCATGTCCTCGAGCGGCAGGCCCTTGCGGAACACGATCGCCATGCCGTCACCGGTCAGCGTGTGCGCGTTCGAGGTGGTCTTGTACATGCGGCCCGAGCCGCCGGTGGCGAACACGATCGACTTCGCGTGGAAGACGTGGATCTCGCCGGTGGCCAGCTCGTAGGCGACGACGCCGGTGGCGACGGGGCCACGGTCGGTGTCGGTCATCACCAGGTCGAGCACGTAGAACTCGTTGTAGAACTCGACGTCGTGCTTGACGCAGTTCTGGTACAGCGTCTGCAGGATCATGTGACCGGTGCGGTCGGCGGCATAACACGCGCGACGCACGGGCGCCTTGCCGTGGTCACGGGTGTGGCCACCGAAACGGCGCTGGTCGATCTTGCCCTCGGGCGTGCGGTTGAACGGCAGGCCCATCTTCTCCAGGTCCATGACCGCGTCGATGGCCTCCTTGGCCATGATCTCCGCGGCGTCCTGGTCGACCAGGTAGTCACCACCCTTGACGGTGTCGAAGGTGTGCCATTCCCAGTTGTCTTCTTCGACGTTGGCCAGCGCGGCGCACATGCCGCCCTGGGCCGCGCCGGTGTGGCTGCGCGTCGGGTAGAGCTTGGTCAGGACCGCGGTGCGAGCCCGGGGACCGGCCTCGATCGCCGCGCGCATGCCCGCGCCACCGGCGCCGACGATGACCACGTCGTAGCGATGTTCCTGAATCGGACGGGATTCACTCATGCGAGGTGGCCTGTTCCTAACCGGTGATGTTGGGGTCGAAGGTGAAGATGACGTAGGTGCCGACGCTCATCACCAGGATCATCGAGACCACCAGGATGGTCTTGAGCCAGAACCGGGTGGAGTCGTTGCGGGCGTAGTCATCGATGACGGTCCGCAGACCGTTGCCGCCGTGCAGCTGAGCCAGCCAGAGCATGGTCAGATCCCAGAACTGCCAGAAGGGGCTGGCCCACCGACCGGCCACGAACGCGAAGTTCAGCCGCTTCACGCCACCGTCGATCATCAGCATGATGAACATGTGGCCGAGCACCAGCACGATCAGCAGCAGGCCGGAGAAGCGCATGAACAGCCAGGCGTACTTCTCGAAGTTGCTGTTCGACTTCGCCCGCGGGGAGCGGGGCGCGTCCAGGCTGGCCGGGCGGTCGTAGGACTTGCCGAGGACAGGTGCAGACATATCAGTGCTCCGTCAGCAGGTAGAAGAACTGGCGGCCGACGCCGGCGGCGGAGACCAGAACCCAGATGGTCAGCACGATCCACAGCATCTGCTTCTGGAAGCGCGGACCCTGCGACCAGAAGTCGACCAGGATCACGCGGACGCCGTTGAGCGCGTGGTACAGCACGCAGACGACGAGGCCCATCTCCAGCAGCGCCACGATGGGCGTCTTGTAGGTCTCGATGATCTGGTCGTAGGTGTCCTTGTTGACCCGGACCAGTGCCGTGTCGAGCACATGCACGAAGAGGAAGAAGAAGATGGTGACACCGGTGATCCGGTGCAGGGCCCAGGACCACATGCCCGGGTCGCCGCGGTACAGCGTCTTCCGCTTCGGCTGGGCCGGAGCCGGAGCTTCTATCGTGGTCATAGAGTGCGGTGCCTCCAACGTCGTTGATGGACCCGGTCACAGATCCGACGCCAGCGTGCGTGGAGAGGCAAATGCCCAGGTGGCTGCGCTGTGTTCGCGAGCGCTGGCCCGCCGCCGGGAACCTGAACCGATCTTCGGCTGACTCTAATCCTCTCTGTTTCGCGGAACTAATTCGGCGTGCCGTGCGTTGCGTGCGAATCCGCCGAGTTAGGTTTACCTTTCTCAATGCCGGATACTGGTTCGGAGACCGCTTCGTCGACGCGTTCGGCGGTATCGGCTGGAGGTTCGTGATGCCCGAAATCGACTGGAATACCTTGCATGACAAGGCAATTCACGCTATGGGCCTGGCGTATGCCCCGTACTCGGGTTTCCCGGTGGGCGCCGCGGCTCTCACCGCGGATGGCCGAATTGTGAGCGGATGCAATGTGGAAAATGTCTCATATGGGTTAACCCTGTGCGCCGAATGCGTACTCGTCGGTAACTTATTCGGTTCCGGTGGCGGCCGTCTCATCGCGGTCTCGGTGACCGATTCCCGGGGCGAAATCCTGATGCCGTGCGGGCGCTGCCGGCAGTTGCTGTTCGAGCACGGCGGGGGCGAGTTGCTCGTCGACCACGCCGCGGGCCCCAAGCCGCTGCGCGAGCTGTTGCCCTACGCGTTCGGGCCCGATGATCTGGCGGCCGGTCAGGCTGGCGAACACGGGTGAGCGCTGGTTGAGTGGGCCCATGAGCCACGACGCGGTATCGGTCATCAGGACCAAACGGGACGGCGGGGAGCTGTCGGACGGGCAGATCGACTGGGTGGTGGACGCGTTCACCCGGGGGATCGTGGCCGACGAGCAGATGTCGGCGCTGGCCATGGCGATCCTCTGGCGGGGGATGACCCGCCGCGAGACCGCCCGCTGGACGGCCGCGATGATCGGCTCCGGCAGCCGGATGGACTTCACGGATCTGCCGCGCCCCACCGTCGACAAGCATTCGACCGGCGGCGTCGGCGACAAGATCACCCTGCCGTTGGCGCCGCTGGTGGCGGCCTGCGGCGCCGCGGTTCCCCAGCTGTCCGGGCGCGGCCTCGGCCACACCGGCGGCACGCTGGACAAACTCGAATCGATCCCCGGCTGGCGGGCCGATGTCACGGTGCCCCGGATGCGCGAGATGCTGGCCGACCCCGCGATCGGCGCGGTCATCTGCGCGGCCGGCGCCGACCTGGCCCCGGCCGACAAGCGGCTCTACGCGCTGCGCGATGTCACCGGCACGGTCGAGTCGATACCGCTCATCGCCAGTTCGATCATGAGCAAGAAGATCGCCGAGGGGACCGCGGCCCTGGTACTCGACGTGAAGGTCGGCTCGGGGGCGTTCCTGAAGACCGTCGAGGGCGCGCGTGAGCTGGCGACCGCGATGGTCGAGCTCGGGCGCGACGCGGGCGTGGACACCGTCGCGCTGCTCACCGCGATGGACACCCCGCTCGGCCGGACCGCGGGCAACGCGCTCGAGGTCGCCGAATCGGTGGAGGTCCTCGCCGGTGGCGGCCCGGCCGACGTGGTCGAACTGACCCTGACGCTGGCCCGCGAGATGGTCGCTCAGGCCGGCCTGCACATCGACCCCGCCGACGTCCTCGCCGACGGCAGGGCGATGGACCACTGGCGCGCGATGATCCAGGCCCAGGGCGGCGACCCCGACGCGGCCTTGCCGGTGGCCAAGCACACCGAGGTGGTGCGTGCCGAGTCGACGGGCGTCCTCACCGGGCTCGACGCGATGGGCGTCGGCATCGCCGCCTGGCGGCTGGGAGCCGGGCGCGCCCGACAGGGGGAACAGGTGCAGGCGGGCGCCGGAATCGAGATGCACGCCAAACCCGGTGACGCGGTGGTCACCGGTCAGCCGCTGCTCACCCTGCACACCGACACCCCGGACGCGTTCGGCCACGCGGCCGCCGCCCTCGCGGACGCCGTCACTATCGAATCGGCGTCCGATGGCAAACCCGGCGAGCTGGTCCTCGGCAGGATCGGCTGAGCCCGCCGCTTCCCGCTAGGCTGCGGGGGATCTGTCGGAAGTTCTGTGGGGGCGGCCATGACCGAATGCAGTGTGGGCGACCGGCGGACAGCTGTCGTGGCCCAGGTGCTCACGGGCGTGAGCGGTCTGGTCATCGTCGCGATCGTCGGACACATGGTCTACGAGGCCGTCGTCCAGCTGATCGAGGAGCCTGATCCGGACGAGCCGGCATGGCCGGCCATCTGAGCCGTCGCCGGCGGAGCCGCCCGGGTGCACTCCGGGTGGCCCGCGATAGTCCGTTACCGGTCGGATAATCAACGAGACGGTTGCCACGCAGCGAGTTCGCTGCCGGGATCCGCGCGCACGGCTACCGTCTAAACATGACTGGACCGGCGCCCCTAGACCTTGCTTCGATCCGACGCGCACCGAAGGCCCTGCTGCACGATCACCTCGACGGTGGTCTGCGGCCCGCGACGGTGCTCGAGCTCGCCGCCGACTGCGGCTATGACGAATTACCCGCCCACGACGCCGAGAGTCTCGGCGCGTGGTTCCGCGATGCCGCCGACAGCGGATCGCTGGAGCTGTACCTGGAGACCTTCGCCCACACGGTCGCCGTGATGCAGACCCCGGAGGGTTTGCGCCGGGTGGCGCGGGAGTGCGCGATCGACCTCGCCGCCGACGGCGTGGTCTACGCCGAGGTGCGGTTCGCGCCCGAACAGCATCTGGAGAAGGGCCTCACCCTCGACGAGGTCGTCGAGCACACCCTCGAGGGATTCCGCGAGGGCGAGGCGATCGCGGCCGAGCAGGGCCACCGGATCCGGGTCACCTGTCTGCTCACCGCGATGCGGCATGCGGCGCGGTCCCGCGAGATCGCGGAGCTGACGGTGCGGTTCCGCGATCGCGGTGTCGGCGGGTTCGACATCGCGGGCGCCGAGGCCGGGTACCCGCCCACCCGCCATCTGGACGCCTTCGAATATCTGCGAGCCAACCACGCGCACTTCACGATTCACGCGGGGGAGGCGTTCGGCCTGCC
Organism: Nocardia neocaledoniensis; assembly: GCF_029868625.1. GTDB lineage: Bacteria > Actinomycetota > Actinomycetes > Mycobacteriales > Mycobacteriaceae > Nocardia > Nocardia neocaledoniensis_A. The sequence continues at coordinate 10,918 of NZ_JARWOJ010000343.1, forward strand.
GTCGATCCACGAGGCGCTGGCGTTCTGCGGTTGCGACCGGCTCGGTCACGGCGTGCGCATCACCGACGACATCGACGTGCCGGGCGGTGAGATCGCCGACGCGCGGCTCGGCCTGGTCGCCAACTACGTACGCGACATGCGGGTGCCGCTCGAGCTGTGCCCGTCGTCGAACGTGCAGACCGGCGCGGTGCCCTCGCTGGACAAGCATCCCTTCGACCTGCTGGCCCGGCTGCGCTTCCGGGTCACCGTGAACACCGACAACCGGCTGATGAGCGACACCAGTATGAGCGAGGAGATGCTCAAGCTGGTCACGACGTTCGGGTACGGCTGGAGCGATCTGGAGCGGTTCACCATCAACGCCATGAAGTCGGCGTTCATCCCGTTCCCCGATCGGCTCGAGATCATCGACGAGGTGATCAAGCCCGGGTACGCGGTGCTGGTGGGATGACGGGAACGGGGTGGGATCGCTCCCACCCCGTACCGGCTACTCGCTGGTCAGCCGCGCCTCGAACGCGCGCTGCAGCTCGCGGAAGCTCTGCGCCTCCGCGGCGAACGGCGGGTTCGGCGCCATCCGGTTCGGGTCAGGATTGAGCAGGTAGGAGACGTACCAGCCGAGCGGATTCGACGGGGCGAGCGCCTGTTCCACGCTGTCGTCGTCGGCGTAGTCGGCCGCGTCGCTGAACAGTTCGACCGCCAGATCGAGCTGCTCGATGTCGACCGCCTCCGGCCCCTCGGCCAGATCGTCGACCAGGCCGGTGAGCACGTACACGTTCTCGTCGGTCACCTCGACCTCGAGCGAACCGTCCACCGCCGCGGTCTGCACCTCGGCGAAGGTGGAGACCCGCGCCAGCTCGTGCTCGTGATCGTCGGCCAGGTACCGCGCCAGTGCGCGCTCGGAACCGAACACGGTGATGGTGCGGCCGTTGCCGAGGAAGATCGGCTCGTCGTCGAGGTAGCAGCGCAGGGTGTAGTGCTCGCCGTCGGAGGTGACGATCTTGACCGGGTCGATGCCGACCTCGTGCCAGAAGGAGTCGTCCTCTTCCTCCTCGTCGTCCTCGGCGTCGAGGTCGACGGGCTCGAACTCCTCGTCCTCCTCGGCGACGTCGTCGGCGTCGACCTCGTTCTCCTCGGCGGCCAGCAGCTCGGCCTCGGCGACGGCGACCGCGGCCGCGTCGACCTCCGGCGTGGTGACCACACCGTCGATCGCATCGAGCACGTCGTCCCAGCCCTTGACGATCGCGGCGCCGATCTGGTCCCACAGCTCCTCGCCGTCGCGCCCCGCGTAGGTGTTCACGCCGCCGGCCAGGGTGTCGAGCACCGGGTTGGAGCCGAAGAACTTCGTCACCACGTCGAGCTCGCACACCTCGCCGATGTTGCGCACCATCGCCAGGGTGTCCTCGAGCTCGCCGACGACCTCGACGTCCGGATCGCCCGCGGCCAGCTCGGGCACGGCGACCAGATCGAAGCTGAAGTTCTCCTCCGGCTCCAGCTCGGCGGCCGACAGCCCGGCGATGATCGCCCAGGCGGGGTGGTCGACGAGGTCGTTGTCGGAGTTGGTGCGGATGAACGCCGCCAGCTCCGCAACGGACTCGAATCCGTAGAGGTCGTCCTCGTGACCGAGGAACGCCTCCCACTCGTCGTCACCGTCGCGCCAGCGCGGTGCCCACAGGGTGACGAGATCGCCATCGGTCAGACCGAGCTCGATCGGGACGATGTCTCCAGAAGCCATGACGCGAAGCCTATCGACCTTCAGCCCCGCGCACTATCCGGCCCGGGTGCCAATTGCTCCGACGCCTTCGGCGCCGCCCCGGTGAGCGATTCGTTCAGTGTCGCAATGATGTTGGAACGCGCCGAACCGGCCGTCTCGGTGGCCTGCTTGCAGGCGTGCAGAATCAGCTGCGACGCCTCGGCGGGCGCCAGCGCGGTGATGCCTTCGTCGAGGGTCAGCGCGACCAGGGCGCCGTCGCTGTTCACCTCCGCGGTGACCAGCCCGTCCTCGGTGGTGAAGCGCCCGTTGACCTGCTTCAACCCGTACAGCGCCGCCTCCAGCGCCTCCAGCTTGCCCGTGACCCCGGCGACCAGGGCGTCCATCTCCGCGCTCACAGTGGCCTCATCCAACTCGTCTGGCCGGTGTCGGCGTCGTCGATGCGGTCGAGCTCGTCGACCGCCTGGCGGCGGGTCGGCAGGTTCATCCGGTCGAGCAGGTGATCGGGGATCTGCGCCTGCTCGCTGTAGATCTCGCGCAGCCTGGCCGCGGCGGCGATGGTCGAGCGCCTGGTCAGTCGCAGGATCTCATCGGCGAGCGCCTGCGCACCGTACTGGTACTCGCTGCGCTCGAACTTGATCGCGATGGGCAGACCCATGCTGGTCGCGCGGACCGAGATCGTGCCCGACCGGTTGGTACTGACCGCGGATTCCACATTGGGAACCTCGGGGATCGGCGTGCCGGTCATGAGGTAGGCCTGTAGAAGCCGTAGAACTCCATGCCACTGTTCTCCGTTCGGATGGAACTGATCGAGACCGGGTCACCGGCCTCGACGAGCTGCCCGTTGCCGACCACCATGGCGACGTGGCCGTCCCACACGGCCAGGTCGCCCGGTTGGAGGTCACCGGGGGAAACCTGAGGATGTCCGATGTGCTGTTCCTGCGCGAGCCGGGGCAGCTCCACCCCGGCCTCCCCGTAGGCGTACTTGGTGAGCCCGCTGCAGTCGATGCCGGAGCCCGGGGTGTTGCCGCCCCACACGTACGGCGTGCCGACGGCGCTGATGGCCGAGCGCACCGCGGTCGCGGCCTCCTCGTTGGGTGCCTCGACCACGCTGCCGTCGGGCAGGGTGATCTTGACGCCGGTCCCGTCGGCGGAACCGGTCGAGGAACCCGCCGACGATCCGGTCGAGGTCTTGCTGCCGTTGTTGGTGCCCGAGGTGGCCGTCTTCGATCCGTTCGAGGTGCCGCTCATGGCGGTGGACAGCCCGGACGACACCGCGCTGAGCACCGTGCTGCCGCTGCCGGAGAGCAGGCTGGACGCGGACGAGGCGAGGCTGCTCGCGCCGGAGGACACGCCGGCCAGCGAGGTGCTCGACGGCGCCGGGGTGAGCTCCTGGATCGCCGCGGTCTGGGTGCCCAGTTCGTCCTGGACGCGGCCGACGACGCCGAGGCCCTGACCGATGTGGTCGATCGCCGAGCTCACGACCGCGGCGAGTCCGACCGGGGTGCCGAGGGTGGGACTGAGCGCGGACACATCGCTGAGGAAGGAGTTGACGATGGTGTCGAGGTCCTTCTGCCCGGTCTCCACGTACGCGGCGGCCTGGTCGACCACCGTCGCCATCTCGTTGCCGGTGTCGGACAGGTTGGCCGAGGAGTTCTGCACGCGTAGGGCTTTGGCGGTGGCCGCGTCGACCGCCTGGCCGTCCCACGCGGTGTTCACGTTGTTGATGCCGGTGCGGCCGAGCTGATAGATCTGGTCGAGATTGAGCGAGGTCGAGCGCAGGCCGTCGGAGGCGCCGCCGGTGCCGGAGACGTTGAGGCCGAAGCTCGACAGCAGGTCGTAGAGCGGCTGGGCCAGCCCGCTGAGGTCGATCATGCGCCGGTCCCGATGTCGCCCGTCAACGCGGTGATCGGCGCCGCGTTGTTGAGGTCGGTGTCGACGAGGGTGGTGGCCGCGCCCGCCGTGGCGGCGCCCATGCTGGCCATCACGGCCGAGAGCTGGGCGATCGCGGCGACGTGACCGGCGTGCGCCGCGGAGTAGGCCGCCACGAAATCGCCGCCGATCAAGCCCATGATGGGGCCGAGCACGGTGGGATCGGAGGCTACCGAGCCCGCGGCCGCTGTCGCCAGGTCGGTGGCCATGACTTCGGCTGTCGCACTGTAGGCGATGATGCCCTCGGCATCGGCCGACATCTTTGGCATCGAACTTCCCCCAATCCTCGAGTTCCCGGGCAGAGTACGTCACTCACATGGTTCGACGCACCGAGGCCGCTCTCGGTTCCCTCGACCGCGAAATTTCCCCAGCGGTCGTACCAGGAGCGCCTGGTGACCCTATCGTTTTTTCATGCGCACCGACACCGTCGACCATCCGCTCGCCGCGGCCCTGCTGAGCACCATGCGGGACGCCCGTACCGACAACGCCGCCTTCCGCACCGCGTTGCGCGACCTCACCGGGATCCTCATGTACGAGGCCCTGCGCGACGCGCCGGTCGTGCGCGCGCCGATCGACACGCCGGTCGCGGTGACCGAGGGCGTCCGGCTGGCCGCGCCGCCGCTGCTGGTCCCGGTGCTGCGGGCCGGGCTCGGCATGGTCTACGCCGCCGCCGATCTCGTCCCCGAGGCCAGGGTCGGCTTCGTCGGCATCGCGCGCGACGAGGACACCCACCAGCCCGTGCCCTACCTGGAATCGCTGCCGGCCGACCTGACCGACCTGCCGGTCTTCGTCCTGGACCCGATGCTCGCCACCGGCGGCTCGATGCGCCACACCCTCGAACTGCTCGTCGCCCGCGGCGCCACCGACATCACCGCCGTCTGCGTCGTCTCCGCCCCCGAAGGCGTTGCCGCCCTGGCCGACTCTGGCCTGCCGGTCCGCCTGGTCACCGCCGCCGTCGACGAGAAGCTCAACGAGAACGCCTACATCGTCCCCGGCCTCGGCGACGCGGGCGATCGGCAGTTCGGCCCACGCTGAATCCGCCGCCGGTCGGCGGGCCTTGTGCGATCCTGCCTCTATGGGGAGTGCGTATATCGGGGGCGAGCTGATCGAAACGGCCTACGACGACGTGATGGACTGGGTCGCCGAGTACTTCGTGGTCGTGGTCGGCGACAGTGTGGGCTACCGCCCGGGCGAGCAGATCCACTGGTGCCCGCAGTGGTGGCGGCACCCGGGCGCGGCGGTGCGGCTGCACGCGCTCTGGCAGGCGTGGGAGTACTGCAGGCAGGTGGGCCCGCTCGGCATCAGCGTGTGGCTGCTCGATCACGCGGATCCGCATGTGCGGGTGCTGCTTTCGTCGTCGGGACCCTTTCAGCACTGTTCGGGCGAACGGGGCCACCAGCCTGTGGAACCGTTGCCCGTCGTCGAGCAACCACATGACGACCGTGCGCTGTCGGTCGATCCGGGAGCCTGTTGATTCACCTGTCGGGTCCGCATGCGGCCGTCGGGCGGCCTAGCCGCGCGACCGGCAGTAGGCGGCGAGTTCGGCGAGCCGGGCGGTGGCCGCGGCGCGGGCCGCCGGGAGGGCGGTGGTGTCGGGGACCGGGGCGAAGACCTCCAGGTAGCACTTGAGTTTCGGCTCGGTGCCCGACGGGCGGATGACGATGCGGAAGTCGTCGGCGTCGAAGATCAGCGCGTCGGTGCGTAACCGGCCGCGGACCTGGGCCTGATCGGTGAACTTCACCGGGGTGCCGGCGATCTCGCTGGGCGGGGTGGCGCGCAGGGCCGCGGCGAGGGCGATCGCGGTGGCCTGGTCGGGCAGGCGCAGCGACACCTGGTCGCCGGCGTGCAGGCCGAATTCGACCGCGTAGGAATCCAACTCGTCCTGGAGGGTGCGGCCGCTCGCCTTGAGTAGGGCGACCAGGTCGGCGGCCGAGACCGCGGCGGAGATGCCGTCCTTGTCGCGGACGGTGGCCGGATCGACGCAGTGCCCGATCGCCTCCTCATAGGCGTACACCAGGCCCTCGCCCGCCCTGGCCAGCCATTTGAAGCCGGTGAGCGTCTCGGCGTAGCGGGCCGAACGCGCCGGCGCCAGCCGCGAGAGCAGCCGGGAGGAGACGATCGTGGTGGCCACCAGCGCGTCGGCGGGCGCGGTGCGCAGCACGTAATCGGCCAGCAGCACACCGGTTTCGTCACCGCGCAGCATGCGCCAACCATCCGGGCCCGGCACGCCGACGGCGCATCGGTCGGCATCGGGATCGAGCGCGATCGCGACATCGGCGTCGACCCGCGCGGCCAGCGCGAGCAGCAGATCGGCCGCGCCCGGCTCCTCGGGATTGGGGAATGCGACGGTGGGGAAGTCGGGGTCGGGCGCGAACTGCTCCTCGACGACGTGGACGTCGGTGAACCCGGCCGCGGCCAGTGCCCGTACCGCGAGCTCGCCGCCCACGCCGTGCAGCGCGGTCAGCGCGATCCGCACCCCGGCCCGCTCGCCCGCACCGCCGAGTACCCGGGGCAGTTCGGCGACGCGCGCGAGATACTCGTCGACGAGTTCCGCACCCGAGGGCGAAACGGGCTGTCGCGCGATGGGCTCGGTGACGGCCTCGATGCACCGCTCGATCTCGGTGTCGGCGGGTGCGATGAGCTGGGAACCGCCGTCCAGATACACCTTGTAGCCGTTGTCGGCGGGCGGATTGTGCGAGGCGGTGACCTGCACGCCGGCCACCGCGCCGAGCCGCTTCACCGCGAACGCCACCACCGGCGTCGGTACCGGTTCGGGCAGCAGCGTCACCGGGAAGCCCGCCGCCGTGAAGATCTCGGCGGTCGCCGTGGCGAACTCCGCCGAACCGTGCCTGGCATCGCGCCCGACGACGATCGCGCCGCCGCCGAGGCACCGTTCGCGCAGCCACGCCGCGACCCCGGCGGTCGCCCGCGACACGGTGGTCACGTTCATGCCGTCCGGGCCCTCGCGCAGCGGCCCGCGCAGACCCGCGGTCCCGAAGCGCAGCATCTAGACGCGCTCCAGGATCCCGCGCAGCAGTTTGCCGAGCCGGGGCGCGGCGGCCTGCCCCTCGGCGAGCACCTCCGCGTGCGACAGGTGCTGACCGGTGACGCCGGCGGCCAGGTTCGTCACCAGCGAGATGCCGAGCACCCGCGCGCCCCGCGAGCGCGCCTCGATCGCCTCGAGCACCGTCGACATGCCGACCAGATCGGCGCCGATGGTGGCCAGCATGCGGATCTCGGCGGGCGTCTCGTACTGCGGACCGGTGAGCCCGGCGTAGACGCCCTCGGTCAGGCTGGGGTCGATCTCCCTGGCGACCGTGCGCAGTTCCGGATCCCACGCGTCGACCAGGTCGACGAAGCGCGCGCCCTCGAGCGGGGTGCGGGCGGTGAGATTGAGGTGGTCGGCGATCAGCACCGGTTCGCCGACGCGCAGGCCGGGCCTGATCCCGCCCGCGGCATTGGTGAGCAGCACGATCTCCGCGCCCGCCGCGATCGCCGCCGTCACCGGGTGTACCACCTGCTGAGGTGTGTAGCCCTCGTACAGGTGTTGGCGGCCCATCAGCAGCAGCACGTGATCGTCGTTCACCGGCACCGAGTGGATCATCCCGCCGTGACCCTGTGCGCTGGGTCTGCCGAAGCCGGGTAGCTCGGGCATGGCGATCGAGGCATGCGGCGCGCCGATCTCGGCGGCCGCCTCCTGCCACCCCGATCCCAGCACCACGGCGACGCGGTGACGCGGCACTCCCGTACGTTCGGCGATCGCCTGAGCGGCCTGTTCGGCAAGCATGCTGAGAGTCTAGCGGCGCGGGCGCCGCGTGTTCACGGCCCCGAGGGGCCGCCGGTCAGGCGCCGCGGCTTGCTCCTTCGTCGCCTGCGCCACGGCACCTGACCGGCGACCCGGCCGCGAACCGGCCGCTGCGCGGGCCGCCCCTCCTCGAGGTCGGGGGTGCGGGCCGGTGGGCGTCGATGGCGCCTATCGGTACGGGCGCTGCCTACCCGCAAGTAGGTAGCTGCCCAACTGCGGTTTATTCTTCCCGCATGCCGTATTTGGAGCGCTCCGGTGACGTGTTCGTGCTGTACCTCGGGAACGAGGGCGAGACCGACAACGAGAACCGTTTCTCGCTGGAATGGATGGACGCCTTCCACGCCGCCCTCGACGAGGTCGAGGCGTCCGAGGGTGCCGCCGCGCTGGTCACCGTGGCGACCGGCAAGTTCTACAGCAACGGCCTCGACACCGACTGGGTGTTCGGCAACCTCGACAAGATCCACGGCTACCTCGACCGCGTGCACACCCTGTACACCCGGCTGCTCACCTTCCCGATGCCGACCGTCGCCGCCGTGAACGGGCACGCGTTCGGCGCGGGCGCGATGCTGGCCACCGCGCACGACTTCCGGGTGATGCGCGGCGACCGCGGCTTCTGGTCGCTGCCGGAGGTGCACCTGGGCATGCCCTTCACCGTCGGGATGAACGGCCTGCTCAAGGGCCGTCTCAGTAACCAGGTGTGCGTGCGGGCGATGACCACCGGGCACCGTTTCGCCGCCGACGAGGCGATCGCCGCCGGCATCGTCGACGCGAAGGCCGACGCCGACGCGGTGCTGTCCACCGCCGTCGCCCAGGCGGGCGCGCTGACCAGCCTGCGCAAGCCGATCACCCCGGTGATCAAGACCGCGCTGCACGCCGAGACCCTGGCCGCGCTGGCCACCCCGGTGACCCCGGAGAACCTGCCCTTCGGCAGCTGACCGCTCGCCGGTGCGCCCGTGACACCCCCTGATGCGAGACTGGGGGTATGGCACTCTCGCGCACCGGCGAATTCTCGGCCACCACCAGCCCGGCGATGCCGCCGTACTCGTCGACCAGCAGCGCCATGTGGTTGCGGCGGCGCTGCATCTCGTCGAGCAGGTCGTCGAGCGGCTTGGAATCGGGGATGAACACCGCGGGCCGCATCACCTC
>NZ_JARWOJ010000344.1 GCF_029868625.1 Nocardia neocaledoniensis
ATCCTGGCCTACGCCATCGAACCGATCGCCGAACCGGCGGCCGACGGCACCATAGCCCGCAGCGCCAGAGTGGAACCAGAACCGGGGGGGGGGCGCCCCCCCCCCCCCCCCCGGCGCCCCCCCCCCCCCCCCCCCCCCCGGCCCTCGCCCCCCCCCCCCGGCCCCGCCCCCCCCCCCCCCCCCCCCCGTTTCCCTACCTGCTGACGGTCGGCGGCAACGCCTCGGCCGGCGTCGGCGCGACGATCGCGAGCTGGTCGGTGACGAAGTCGTCCTGGTCGTCCTGCTCGTCGTCGAACTCGGTGTCGTCGGTGTCGGCCTCGGCGGCCGCCCGCTCGAGGTCCTTCTCGACGCGGCGGGTCGTGCCCTGCGCGACCGCGCACAGCACCGGCTCCTCGCCCTCGATCTCGGCGTAGACGTCGCAGTGCGTCACCGCCTGCCTGCGGGTGGCGCCGAGCACGGTGGCGTGGATGCGCAGCCGCTCGCCCTGCGCGGGGCGCAGGTAGGTGATGGTGAAGCCGCCGGTGAGGACGTTGGGCCCGAGGACGGTCCCCGCGGCGAAGGTGAGCGCGTTGTCGGCCGCGTAGGCCAGTACCCCACCGTGGACGAACCCGAACTGCTGGCCGTGTTCGGGCTGGATCTCGATGACCAGGGTCGCCCCGCCCTCACCGAATTCGGTGAGTTCGGTGCCGACGAGGCGCGCGAACGGCTGGGCGGCGAGAACCTGGCGGGCCAGGTCGAGGTCCAGGGTGGTGGCTTCGGTCGGCATCGGGTGTTCCGTTCTTCGAGCTCTGTCGTGACATCGGTTGGCGCGCTACGGATATTGCCATCCGAGGGTTACGCCCAGTCCCCCAGTGCCGACCACCGCCGTCGTGGCAGCCGTGCGTTGTCGCCGCCGTGCGGTAATACTTCAACCGTGCCCCAGTGGCTGCTGCATGTCGATCTCGACCAGTTCCAGGCGGCGGTGGAATTCCGGCGTCGCCCCGAGCTGCGCGGTCGGCCGGTCATCGTCGGCGGCGAGGGCGACCCCGACCAGCCGCGCAAGGTCGTGACCTGCGCGTCCTATCCGGCCAGGGCCTTCGGCGTGCGGGCCGGGATGCCGTTGAAGATGGCGGCGCGCAAATGCCCCGACGGTGTGTTCCTGCCCGTCGACATGGCGGCCTACGAACAGGCCTCCGAGGAGATCATGGCGACGCTGGGCCGGGTGGCGGGCGCGGTGGAGGTGTGGGGCATGGACGAGGCCTTCGTCGCCACCGACGGCGACCCGTGGCGGCTCGCCGCCGAGGTCCGCCGCGCCGTCGTCGAACTCGGCCTGACCTGCTCGGTCGGCATCGGTGACAACAAGCTCACCGCGAAGCTGGCCACCGGCTTCGCCAAGTCGACCGGGAAGACCTCCGCCGAACCCGAGCACGATCCGGGCGCGGCGGCCGGCATCTTCGAGCTCACGGCGGCGAACTGGGCCGAGCTGATGGGCCACCGGCCCACCGACGCGCTCTGGGGCGTCGGCGCCCGCATCGCCAAGCGCATGGCCGAGCTCGGGATCACCACCGTCGCCGAGCTGATGGCCGCCGACCGGCAACGCCTCGCCGCCGAGTTCGGTCCGAACACGGGCCCTTATCTGTGGGTGCTCGGCCACGGCAAGGGCGACACCGAGCTCACGACGGTGCCACGAATCCCGGTGGGCCGCAGCAAGTCCGAGACCTTTCCGCACGATCTCACCGACCCCGCCGAGATCCGCCGCGAGGTCGCCCGGATAGCCACCGAGGTCGCCGAGGAGATGCGCGAGCACCATCGGATCAGCACCAGGGTGTCGGTGACGGTCCGCACCAAGACCTTCTACACCCGCAGCAAACAGAAGAAGCTCCCCGAGCCGACAGACGACATCGCCACCATCGTCGAGACCGCGTCGGCCATCATCGACCGCTTCGATCTCGACCGCCCCGTCCGTCTGCTGGGCGTCCGCCTCGAACTGCTCCCCCTCGACCCCGATTGATCGCTTGTCCAGCACGGAAGGGGGTGGGTGGCTCGTATGCTCGGGGTCATGGATTACTCCGCGATGGTGGCCCGTGAATCCGATGGTGGGATCGTGCTCGCCCGTGAACAGGTCGGGGAGGATTTCCTCGGCGCGGGCGAGGTGACGATCAAGGTCCATTACTCGAGTGCCAACTACAAGGATCTGCTCGCGATCACCCCGCGCGGCGGCGTGGTGCGCGAATACCCGATCGTGCCCGGCATCGACCTCACCGGCGAGGTCGTCGCGTCGGAGTCCGAGGACTTCGCGCCCGGCGACCAGGTGGTGGCGCACGGCTACGAACTCGGCGTCTCGCGCAACGGCGGCTTCGCCGAGTACGCCAGGGTGCCCGCCGAATGGGTCGTGCGCCTCGACGGTCTCGACACGCGCGACGCGGCGACCATCGGCACCGCGGGTTTCACCGCCGCGCTGAGCGTGCGGGCCCTGCTCGACAACGGCCTGACCCCCGACGACGGCGCGGTGCTCGTCACCGGCGCGACGGGCGGCGTCGGCACCATCGCGATCGACATCCTCTCCGGTCTCGGCTTCGAGGTCATCGCCTCCACCGGCAAGACCGACGCGGGTGAACTGCTCGCCGAGATCGGCGCCAACGAGGTCATCGGCCGGCTCCCGCTCGACCCCGACGCCAAGCCGCGCCCGCTGAACAAGGCGGTCTGGGCCTCGGCCGTGGACAGCGTCGGCGGCGCCTCCCTCGCGCACGTCCTGAGCTCCATCGGCTACGGCGGCGCCGTCGCGGCCAGCGGCCTCACCGGTGGCGCCGAGCTTCCCGCCACCGTGCTCCCGTTCATCCTGCGTGGCGTGAGCCTGCTCGGCATCGATTCGGTGTTCCTGCCGATCGAGAAGCGCCGCGCCCTGTGGTCGTCGCTCGGGAAAGAGCTTCGGCCCCAGCATCTCTCGACGATCGAGTCCTTCGCGCCGATCACCGAGGTCGAGCGGGTGCTGCGCTCGATCAAGGACGGCACCCACTCGGGTCGCACCGTGATCGGCGTCGCCGGCGAGTTCTGATCGAAATGGGCAGGCCTACTTCGCCGGAAACGACGCGGGAAACAGCTCGTCGGTAGGTCTGCGTAGGTAATCGCGTTCGGAGTAGGCCGCGCGCATCCGGTCGAACAGCGCCTGCGCGCGGCGGGTCATCGCGGGCAGGTCGACGCCGGGAATCACCCCGTCCCGCACGGTGATTCGCCCGGCGACCATGACGAAGTCCGTCGCGCGGCCGGTGCTGTTCATGCACAGGGTGCGGATCGGGTCGTCGAGCACGCCGTCGCGGTGGTCGTCGAGGCGGAAGGCGACCAGGTCCGCGGTCGCCCCGGCCGTGAGTCTGCCCAGGTCGGGGCGACGTAGCGCGTCCGCGCCGCCGAGAGTGGCGGCCGTCAGGTAGTCGGCGTAGGTGGCACCGTCGAGGCGGTGGGCGAGCACCTTGGCGATGGTGACGCCGATGTCTATGCCGCGCACCAGATCCGGCGGGAACGAATCGGTGCCGAGCGCGATCCGCACACCTGCCGCGCGGTAGCGAGCGAAGGTGTCCAGCGCGGCGGCATGCCGGGCCGAGGTGAGCGGGCAGTGCACGATCGCCGCCCCCGAGGCGGCCAGTGTGCCGAGGTCGACCTCGGTGTCGGCGTCGACCCGCGGGTGCGTGTCGAGGTAGATGGCGTGCGGAATCAGGAGGTCGGGGCCGAGCAGGCCGGTTCGCGCCAGCACTTCGAGCGGTGGGGCGCCGAAGCGTTCCAGGATGAACCGGCGCTCGAGCAGCCCTTGGAGCGCGTGCAGCCGGACGAGCACGCCGGTCTTCGCGGCGAGCTCGGCGGTGCGCCGCATCAGCTCCTCGGAAAGCGTCTCGATCCGGCAGGGCAGCAGGGCGCCGTGCACGAGATCGGATTCCTGCTCGGCGGCCCAGTCGAGAAACCTCGCCGCGTCGTCGAAACCGGCGCGGCCCAATTCCTCGTTCCAGTAGACGGATCGCGTGCCGTCGGCGTCGACCACGTTCACGCCGGACCGATACGCGGGCCCGAGATACACCCGCAGCCCGAGGCGCCGCGCCACCTCGGCCATCGCGACGGCATCGTCGAAGGTCTCGGCCCAGTCGCTGTGCGCCTCCGACGCGATCGGCATCGCCGTCGTCACTCCGTGCAGCAGCAACTGCACGAAGCTGTACTCGCGGATGAACGCCCGCTCCTCGGCGTCGAAGACCGCCCGCCGCCGATGCGTGGCATAGTCACGCGACCACTGCAGTCCCAGGCCCAACTCGCGCGACTGCCACGAATCCAGGATCGTGTGGTCGATGTCGGCGAGCGCATCGAGGTCGATGAGCCCGGGCAGCAACAGGACGTTCCCGAGGTCGAGCACCTCGTCGACGGTTTCCGCGCCCCGTGGCCCGACGGCGACGATTCGCGAACCCGCCACCACCACTTCGGCATCGGTGAGCAGCACATGCGCCGCCGCCCGCCCCGGGTCCGAATCCGCCCCCGCGTCGTACGCCAGCACGTGCCGTGCGCGAATACCGCGTCGCACCATCAGTTCCCTTCCCTGCCGAAACGTCCCGGAATCTCGAAGCCCTCGATCGCGGTGTCGACGGAAACCACGGCGCCCCGGTGGATGACGGTGCGCGCGGCCGGCCGGTCCATCACGGCGGCGGCCGGGCTCACCGCGTCGACGAGGAAGAACTCCGCCGGATCACCGATGGCGAAGCCGGGATGCGGATCGGCCGGATCGAGCGGGCGCAGGCTCCGGTCGAGCACGCTCGCCCCGCCCCAGGTGGCCACGGCCAGCGCGTGTTCCACGTGCTGATCCGAGCCGTATCCGTTGACGAACGCGAGTTGCCATGCGCGGTCGAGCATGTCGCCGTTGCCGTACGGCGACCAGTAGTCCCGTTGACCGTCCATTCCGACACCGACCCGTACGCCCGCGGCCGCCAGGTCGAGCAGCGGCAACGCCCAGCCCTGTGCGCCCGCCGCGTGCGTCAGCGCGATGTCGTATTCCGCGAGTCGTTCGATGGCCGTCGGCACCCCGGGCAGGCCACTGGCCAGACACCGCGCGTGCGAGATCGTGACCCGCCCGGCCATCCCGAGAGCCCGGACCCGTTCCACGATCAGCGACAACGTGAACAGCCCCAGCTCACCCGCCTCGTGCAGGTGGATGTCGACGCCTGCCTGATGCTTCTCGGCCAGGCCGAAGACCGCGTCGAGGTGCCGGACCGGATCGCGGTCGAGTTCGCACGGATCCATTCCGCCGACCAGATCGGCCCCGGCCGCGAGCGCCGCGTCCATGAGGTCGACGACACCGGGCTCGAGCAGGATGCCGACCTGGGGGAACGCCACGATCTCCACATCGCAGACGTCGGCGTAGCGCGCACGTGCGGCGAGTTCGCCTTCGAGCTTGGCCAATCCGGTATCGGCGTCGACCTGCGCGTGGCTGCGAATCCTGGTGGCGCCGTTGGCCACCGCGACGGCGAGCGTGAACGACGCGCGTTCGGTCACCGAGCGTTCGGCGCTTCGCCAGTGTTCCCGGTCGTTCATGATCCGGCCCCACCGACCCGGCTCCCCCGTCTGCGCCCGGAACGGCAGCCCGAGCCGACTGGAATCCAGGTGCAGGTGCACGTCGGACAGGGCGGGCAGGATGAGCCTGCCCGCGCCGTCGACCCGCGTCGCCGCCGTCGTCACAGCGACGCCGGTGGCGCCCACCGCGGCGACCGCCCCGTCCTCGATGAGCACGTCCACCGGATCGGCGCCCCATGGCCGCACAGCGGTGATCAGCAGCGAATCACCCATGGATTCAGTCCTTTCCGAAGGCCGCCGCGTCGACGGTGATCATTCCGTCCGCTCGGGGCTTCCAGCGCAGCGCCGGATCGACGGCGTAGCTCGCGTCGGGGGTGTAGAGGCCGATCAGCAGCGCCTTGGCGTCGTTGAGGGTGAACAGCTCGCGATACACGTCGATCCTGGCCTGCCCGGCGACGGTCCTGGTCTCGGCGACCAGCGCCTGAGTCTCCGGCAGCATGGCGTAGTCGTTCCACTGTCCGCCGAACATCGAGGCGATCGGCGCGTCACCGTCCATGGTCGACGGCGCGTAGGTGTTGAGGTAGATGCCGGTGGCGGACTTCTTGGTGTAGATCATCTGCGAGAGGCTGTTCTGATCGGTGCCCTGCAGGGTGATGGTGATGCCGACCTCGGCCAGGTTGGCCTGGATCGACTGGGCGATCTCCGAACTCAGCGGGATGCGCCCGTTCGTCGCGTACTGGAACGGGATCGGCGCCCCGCGGTAGCCCGCGGCGGCCAGCAGTTGCTTCGCCTTCGTGGTATCACGCACCGGCGCGGGGTATTTCGGGTCGAACCCGCCGACGTTCTGGGCGACCAGCTGATTGCTGACCGTCGCGCGGCCGGCCAGCAGGGTCCGCACGATGCCTTCGCGATCGATCGAGAGCGCGATCGCCTCGCGCACCCGCTGATCGGCCAGCGGACCCGCGGCGGCGTTCATGCCGAGAAAGGTGACACCGTTGGAGACCCTGGACTCGATGCGCAGTCCCTTGGATCCCTCGACGGCCGCGACCTGATTCGGGGCGACGAGCGCGATGTCGAGGCTGCCCGACTGGACGCCGTTGAGCCGGGCGTCCGCGTCGGCCACCGTCTTGAAGGTGACCGCCTCGACCGAGGCCTCCTCGGCCCAATAGTCCGGATTGCGCTTGACGGCGTATTCGACGCCGCGCGTGTAATGGTCGAAGACGAACGGCCCGGACCCGACGGGCGCGGCGGCGAACCCCGCCGAACCGAGCGCGGTGTACACCGATTCCGGCACGATCGAGACGCCGGTGGTGATGGTCGGCCACGCGGAGAACGGGGCGTTGAGGCTGAACACCACGGTGTTGCCGGGCCCGACGGCGGCGGAGTCGAACATCTCCATGTACGTGGCCGGATCGCCGGTCGGCGTGGCCTTGATCTTGTTGTAGGTGAAGGCGACGTCGGCGGGCTTCAGTGGGTCGCCGTTGTGGAACTTCACGTCGTCGCGGATCGTGAACGTCCACCGGGTGAAGTCGGCGTTGTGCTCCCACTTCGTCGCCAGTTTCGGTTCGATCACCCCTTCGCTGTCGAAGCGGGCGAGCTGGTCGAAGATCGCGAAGTAGTAGTTGTAGCCGGCCAGCGAGCCGTCGCTGATCGGGTCGGGCACGTCGGTCGGTTCGGTGACCGCGCCGACAACGAGGGTCGACTGGGCGGCGGTATCGGAGCCCGCCGGCGCACAGGCGCTCAGGGTGAGAGTGGCGAAAGCGACGGCGGCGAGTCCTGTCGCGAGGCCGCGGGTGATCGGTTTCATCGGTTTCCTTTCGGCGGGCCCGCGAGCGGACGCAGGCAGGCCACGACATGGTCGGTGCGACCCTGTGGTTCGAGTTCCGGTGCGCGCGTAGCGCATTCGGCGGTAGCGAGGGGACATCTGGTTCGGAAGGTGCAGCCGCTCGGCGGATTCGTGGCATCGGGGAGCTCGCCGCGCACCAGCGCCGAAGTGTCGCGGCGGCGTCGATGTGGGTCCGGTATCGGGGCCGAGGCGATCAGGGCCCGGGTGTACGGATGGCCCGGGCTGGTGAACACGTCTTCGGTCGCGCCGATCTCGACCAGCTTTCCCAGGTGCATCACCGCGATCCGGTCCGACAGGTGGCGCACCACCGACAGATCGTGGGCGATGAACAGATACGACAGCCCCAGGTCCTCCTGCAGGTCCTGCAGCAGATTGATGACCTGGGCCTGCACCGAGGCGTCCAGCGCCGAGACCGGCTCGTCGAGCACGAGCACCTCCGGTCGCGGCGCGAGTGCCCTGGCGATGCCGAGTCGTTGGCGCTGGCCACCGGAGAACTCGGCGGGCTTGCGCGGCAACGCGTCCCGGCCCAGCCCCACCTGCTCGAGCAACTCCACCACGCGCTCCGGCCGGTACCCGCCCGCGATGCGCAGTGGTTCGGCGACGATGTCGTGCGCGGTCATCCGCGGGTCGAGTGAGGAATACGGGTCCTGGAAGACCAGCTGGACCCGGTTGCGCAGGGCACGCCGGGCCGGTGGACGCAGGGTGGCCAGGTCGTGGCCGAGGATCCGCACCGAGCCCGCGCTCGGCTCGTTGATCCCGAAGAGGGTGCGGACCAGCGTCGACTTGCCGCCACCTGACTCGCCGACCAGACCGAACGTCTCGCCCCGGCGGACCGCGAAACTCACACCGTCGAGGGCACGGAGCCTGCGAGTGCCGAGGAGTCCCCGCCTGCTGGTGAAGCTCACCTCCAGCCCGTCGACCCGGATGACGTCCTCCACCGGCCCATCGATCGTCGTCATGCGGAGCGGTCCTGTTCGATCGGCGCGGCCTCGACGGCAGGCGGGCAGGCGACGGCGTGCCCGGCATCCAGCCACGCGAGAGTTGGTGCGCTGGTGACACATTCGGCGTGTTTGTGGGCGAACTCGCAGCGGGGAGCGAAGCCGCACCCGGCCGGGCGCAGGCTCGGCGACGGCGGCGAGCCAGGGATGGCATAGGCACGCGAGGACCCCGACTGCCCGAGCAGACTGCGTTGCAGTCCACGGGTGTACGGGTGGGTGGCGTCGTCGAATATCTGCCACACGGTGCCGGATTCGACGACTCGACCCGCGTACATGATCGCCACCCGATCGGCGTACTGGGCGACCAGTCCCAGATCGTGGGTGATCAGGACCATCGCGGCGCCGCTGCGGGCGCGTGCCTGCGCCAGCACCTCCATGAGCTGCGCCTGTACGGTCACGTCGAGCGCGGTGGTCGGCTCGTCGGCGATGAGGACGGCCGGGTCGTTGGCCATGGCCATGGCGATCACCGCGCGCTGACGCATACCGCCCGACCACTGGTGCGGATACGCGCGGGCCCGCTCGGCGGGCTGGGGAATGCCCACGGCGGCAAGCAGTTCGACGACCCGCTGTTCGCGAGCTCTGGCGCCGAGCCGTTGATGGACGGCCAGCGCGCGACCGATCTGCACGCCGACCCGGCGCACCGGATTGAGCGTCGTCATCGGATCCTGGAAGACCATGCCGAGTTCGGCGCCGCGCAGTCGCCGTAGGGTCGCGTCGTCGGCGCCGACGAGTTCGGTGCCGCGGAAACGCACACTGCCCGAGAAGATCTCCAGCGGTGGGGGTAGCAATCCCAGCACCGCGAGGACGGTCACCGATTTACCCGAACCGGATTCGCCGACGAGGCACAGCACTTCGCCCTCCGCCAGACTCAGACTCACCGAGTCCACGAGCACTACCCGCTCCCCGGCCGCCGTTTCGTAGCCGACGGTGAGATTGCTGATCTCCAACAGGGTGGTCATGCGGACAGCTCCTTCACGAGCGCGGCCCGACCGGCACGCGGCGCCCGCCGCACCCGGCGCAGGCCCTGGCCCTCGTCGGTGAATCGCCGACTGGTCAGCAGGGTTCCGCCGATCACCAGCAGCAGAGCGATGGCGGGGACGATGGTCAGATACGGTGCTTGGCGCAGATACTTCTGGCCGTCGGTGATCATCAAGCCCCAGCTCGGCGTCGGCGGTTGCACGCCGAGCCCGAGATAGTCGAACGACGAGATCATGATCAGCACGTTGCCCAGATCGGCGGTCGCCAGGATGAAGACCGGCGCGGTGACATGGCCGACGACGTGCTTGCGCATCACCCAGCCGGCGCGCGCGCCGAGCAACTTGGGCGCGATCACGAAATCCCGGCCGGACAGGCCGAGCGCCACCGAGCGGGCCACCCGCGCGTAGCCGACCCAGAAGGTGACGCCGAGGATCGTGGCCATGAGTGCGGTGCTCGGGCCGCGAATGGCCGAGACCGCCATGATCACCAGCGTCATCGGAACCGCGAGCTGAACATCGGCGACACCCATCAGCACGTTGTCGGTGACGCCGCGGAAATATCCCGACACCGTCCCGATGGCCATCCCGATCAACGCGTTGACCAGCACGATCACCAGCACCAGGCCGAGTGTGATCCGCCCGGCCAGTGCCAGCCTGCTCGCCAGATCCCGCCCGAGCGAATCGGTACCCAGTGGGTGGCTGCCGTCCGTGAACGGCCGCGCGAACGCGGAGGCGAGGTGCTGCGCGTACGGGTCGTAGCCGGGAAACAGCGGATACAGCAGGGAGAACAGGACGACGGCCAGGATCATCGTGACGCCGGTGGCGGTGGCGAGATTGCCGGGACGGATCACCGGACCCTCGCTCTCGGGTCGATGACACCGTAGAGGACGTCGATGCCGAAATTGACCACCACGAAGATCGTCGCGATCACCACCAGCCCCGCCTGGACCACCGGAAAATCGCGATTGAACACCGCGTCCAGCATCAGCTGACCCAGACCGGGCCAGGCGAAGACGTTTTCGACGATGACAAGGCCACCGAGCAAGGTGCCCAGCGTGATTCCGGAGATCGTGAGCACCGGCAGCAAGGCGTTGGGCAGCACATCGCGCAAGAGCACCGACGACCGGCGCTCCCCCCGCGCGTACGCGGTGCGCACGTAGTCCTGCGCGCTCTCCGCGATCAGGGAGTTGTCGAGCAGGCGCGTGTAGACGACGAACTGGGCCGTCGCGATGGTCACCGCCGGCATCACGATCGCCAGCGGATCGGCGCCCGCGAGTGACGGCAGCCAGCCCAGCGTCACCGAGAACACCAGGACCAGCAGCAATCCGAACAGGAAGTCCGGCACCGCGAGCCGGACGGCTCCGATCCCGAGCGCGACCCCGCGCAGCGACCAGCGACCAGCGAGGTGGATCGCGAGCACGACGGCGAAGGCGAGCGCGAGCCCGATCGCGAAGCCGGCGGCACCGAGTTGCAGGGAGGCGGGCAGCCGCTGCAGGACCAGCGACATCGATGACGTGCCGGTCTGCTGGTAGGAGTCGCCGAAGTCGCCGGACAGAATTCCGGCCAGGTAGTCGAGATATTGAGTCAGGGGCGGCCTGTCGAAACCGAGCTCATGGTCCAGTGCCGCGATATCGGCCTCGCTGGCGGTTTCGGGCAGCATCGACGCGGCCGGACTGCCGGTGAGCCGCCCGAGCAGAAATGCCAGCGAGATGACGGCGAAGACGGTGATCGCCGCCTGGGCGAAGCGGCGGAGCAGATAACGGGTCAACTCGCATCCTCTCTGTGGCCGATGGGAATCGGTATACAGAATTGGAGCCAGGTGTATCCCTGTTGTGTTCCGTACGTTTCGGTCCGGTGAATGATCCAGGGATCGAAAAGATATATCTTTCAAGGTCAATAGCGCATGAGACGGCTATCGTCCCGGCGATTCGGTTCCGCTTCGGCGGAAGGTTGATGTGTGTGGAGAATAGAAACAGTCGACAGAAATGATGTTCGTAGACTAGCTCCCGTGGCCCGAGACCAACGTCGCCCGGCGGACGCCGTCGACGACACCTCCCAGACCCGGCGCATCTACGACGAACTCCGGCGCAACATCATCACCGGGGTGTACCGGGAGGGCGAGAAATTACCGGAGGCCCGCGTCGCCGCCATGCTCGGCAGCTCGCGGCTGCCCGTGCGTGAGGCCCTGGCGCTGCTCGAATTCGACGGGATCGTCAGCGCGCTGCCCCGGCGCAGCGCGGTGGTGCGGTCCTGGGACCGGACCGCGGTGGAGGAGCTGTTCGATGTGCGGATCGGGCTCGAACCACTGGCCGCGCGGCTGGCCGCCGCCCGGATCGGGCAGGGGCACGACAGCGCGCCGCTGCGAGTCGCGCTGCGAGAAGCGCAGGCGGCCACCGACTCTCGTGATCCATTGCGGATCGCGGAGACGAACGCGCGGCTGCACGGCGCGATCGTCGAACTGTCCGGCAACAGCCTGCTCACCCAGTTGATGCGCACCATCCTGGCGCGTATGGCCTGGCTGTTCTTCCTCACCGCCGAGCGCAACACCGAGGAACAGCGCGACGAGCACCGTCACCTCATCGAGGCGATCTCCTCCGGCGACGAGCGGCTGGCCGAGTACGCGATGCTCAGCCACACCGAGGCGGGCCGGGCGCCGACCTTGGCCATCGTCACCGCACTGCGGCACGCCGACCCGGCGCGGTAGCCGGGCCGGCGTCGTTCACGTCAGGCCGCGATGATGATCGGCGTGGCGGGCGAGCGCTGAGCGAAACTCAGTCCTGCTCCCAGGGATTCACCAGCGCGATCCCGGCGTCGAGGAAATCGCGAGTGTTGCGTGTGGCGAGGGTCGCGCCGTGGGAGAAGCAGATCGCCGCGATTTGGGCGTCGGCCATGGTGATCGGGCGACCGGCACGGGTTCGCTCGGCGACGAGGTCGGCGTAGCGCACAGCCGCCGCGACGTCGAAGGCGTGCACGTGGAGGTCGTCGTTGAGCATGTCGTCCACCGCGTGCGCGAGTTCGGATTTGCGGCGGCCATCGGGGAGGAGCCCGATGCCGAACCACAATTCAGCGGCCGTCACGGCGGTGGTGGCGAGTTCGTTCGCAGGGAAGCTGTCGAGCCAGGCGATAACGCCCGGCTCCGGCTTCGGCTTCGCCAGCTCCGAGAGCACATTGGTGTCGAGGATGATCATTCGCCGAACTCCGCCGCGCGTGGGCCCTCGGTGCGCGGCGGAGTGTCGAGTTCCACCCCGCCGATGTCGGCGAACCGCGCGTGCATCCTGCTGCCGAGCCCGCGGTGTTCTGGCACGGACAGCTGTTCGCGCAGGATGGCCCGCACTTCGGCTTCCATCGACCGGCCATTGCTCGCCGCCCGCATCCGCAACTTCGCGTGTAGCTCGTCGTCGAGCCCGCGCACAGTCACTGTCGCCACGGTCGATACCTCCACGATCAACCCCCCGTTCGATCAGCTTCCCCCACTGCTAGCAATGACATCAATGCTAGCAGTACTCAGGCGGCTGTGGGGACCGGGTCGTCGGCGAACTGGGTGCGGTAGAGCTCGGCGTAGCGGCCGTCGGCGTTGAGCAGATCGGCGTGGGTGCCGCGCTCCACGATGCGGCCCTGCTCGAGGACGATGATCTGATCGGCCGCGCGGATGGTCGAGAGCCGGTGCGCGATCACCAGCGCGGTGCGGCCGTGCAGCGCCTCGGTGAGCGCCTCCTGGACCGCGGCCTCCGAGGTCGAGTCCAGGGAGGCGGTGGCCTCGTCGAGGATCACCACGCGTGGCTGTTTGAGCAGCAGGCGCGCGATGGTCAGTCGCTGTCGTTCACCGCCGGAGAGCCGGTAGCCGCGTTCACCGACGACGGTGTCGAGGCCGTCGGTGAGCGAGGCGACCAGGTCGCGCAGGCGCGCCCGTTCCAGCGCGTCCCACAGTTCTTCCTCGGTGGCCTCCGGCCTGGCGAGCAGCAGATTCGCGCGGATCGTGTCGTGGAACAGATGCCCGTCCTGGGTGACCAGGCCGACGGTGCGCTGGATCGACTCGGTGGTCAGCTCGCGCACGTCGGCGCCGTTGAGCCGGACCGCGCCGGAGTCCACGTCGTAGAGCCGCGAAACCAGCTGGGCGATGGTCGATTTGCCCGCGCCCGAGGAACCGACCAGGGCGACGAGCTGGCCTGGCTCGGCCCGCAACGACACCTCGTGCAGCACCTCCACACCGCCGCGGCTGTCCAGGGTCGCGACGTCTTCCAGCGAGGCCAGCGAGACCTTGTCGGCCGAGGGGTAGCCGAAGTTCACCGCGTCGAGTTCCACCGCCACCGGGCCCTCGGGCACCGGGGTCGCGTCGGGAGCGTCCTCGATCAGCGGCTTCAGATCCAGCACCTCGAACACCCGCTCGAAGCTCACCAGTGCCGACATGATCTCCAGACGCGCGCTGGCCAGTGCGGTGAGCGGGGTGTAGAGCCTGGTCAGCAGCAGCGACAGGGCGACGACCGAACCGGCGTCGAGGCTGCCGCGCAGCGCGTACCAGCCGCCGAGTCCGTAGACCAGCGCCAGCGCGAGCGCGGAGACCAGGGTGAGCGAGGTGACGAAGGTGGTCTGCAGCATGGCCGTGCGCACGCCGATGTCGCGCACCCGGGTGGCGCGCACCGCGAACTCCGCCGACTCCTGCTTCGGCCTGCCGAACAGCTTCACCAGCGTGGCGCCCGGCGCGGAGAAGCGCTCGGTCATCTGGGTGCTCATGGCCGCGTTGAGCTGGGCGGCCTCGCGCTGCATGGCGGCCAGGCGGTTGCCCGCGCGGCGCGCCGGGATCACGAAGACCGGCAGCAGGACGAGCGCGAGCAGGGTGATCTGCCAGGAGATGCTGAGCATCACCGCGAGGGTGAGCGCCAGCGTCACGATGTTGGTGACCACGCCGGACAGGGTGTCGCTGAACGCCCGCTGCGCGCCGATCACATCGCTGTTCAGCCTGCTCACCAGCGCGCCGGTCCTGGTGCGGGTGAAGAACGCGACCGGCATCTTCTGCACGTGGTCGAACACGGCGGTGCGCAGGTCGAGGATCAGGCCCTCACCGATCCGGGCGGACAGCCACCGGATCACGATGCCGAGGGCCGCGTCGAGTACCGCCAGACCCGCGATGGCGAGGGCGAGCAGCACGACCGTGCGCGGCGCCGAGCCGGCCACGATGTCGTTGACGACCCGGCCCGCGAGCACCGGCGTCGCCACGCCGAGCACGGCGGCCACGACGCTGAGCAGCAGGAACGCCGAGATCCGGCGCCAGTGGGCCTCGGCGAAGCGCAGGATGCGACGCGCGGTGGACAGGCTGAAGGGCCGCTCCTCCTCCGGCGCGTTCGCCCGCCGGTACATCTGGCTGTAGGCCACCGATTCGATACTCACTGCCGCACTCCTCTTCGCTCCCCACCCATCGAACTCCAGGCCACCGACACTAGAACCTCAACAAAGGTTGATCGCAAATACTTTCCGCTCGCGACCTGTTCAGCGGACAGCGAAACGGCGGCCGGAATATCGGCGACCGGGGCCGAATAGGCTGGTCCGGTGGACGACAACCGGAGTGCGGAGCTGGTGGCCGATGCCCTGCGGGCCCGGGTCTCCTGCGCGGTCGACGCCTCGGTGCGCCGCCGCGCGGAGTATTCCTCGGACGCCTCCAACTATCGCGTCCGGCCCACCGTCGTCGTCTTCCCCCGCGAGGATTCCGATGTCGCGGCGACGGTGACCTTCGCCAGAGCGAACGGCCTCGCGGTGACCGCGCGCGGTGGCGGCACCTCGGTGGCGGGCAACGCGGTGGGCCCCGGCATCGTGCTCGATTTCAGCAGGCACATGCGCGCCGTGCGGGCGGTCGACGCGGCCGCGCGCACGGCGGTGGTCCAGCCCGGTGTCGTGCTGTCCGACCTGCAACGACAGCTGCGGCCCTCGGGTCTGCGTTTCGGCCCCGACCCGTCCACCCAGGATCGCTGCACGCTGGGCGGGATGATCGGCAACAACGCCTGTGGTCCGCACGCGCTGGCCTGGGGCCGGACCTCCGACACCGTGCGGTCGCTGCGCGTTGTCGACGGGACCGGCGAGCATCGGGTGCTCGGCGCCGACGCGCCCGCTGTCCCCGGTTTGGCCGAGTTCACCGCCGCCCAGCTCGCGGTACTGCGCACGGAGCTCGGCAGATTCGATCGGCAGGCCTCCGGATACGGATTGGAACATCTACTGCCGGAACGTGGTTCGTCGATCGCACGTGCCTTCGTCGGCACGGAGGGCACCTGCGGCCTGCTGCTCGAGGCCGAGGTCGAGCTCACGCCGTTGCCGGGGGCGACGGTTCTCACGGTGCTCGGCTATCCCGACATCGCCACGGCGGCCGACGATGTCGCCGCCGTGCTGCGGTGCGCGCCGATCGCCGTCGAGGGCATCGACGCCGGACTGGTCGACCGTGTTCGCGCTCATCGCGGGACAGTGCCCGAGCTCCCACGCGGACGCGGCTGGCTTTTCGTGGAAACCGCGGGTGACAGCGCCGCCGAGGCACTGGCGGCCGCCGAGCGCCTGTGCCGGGAAGCCGGTGCGGACGACCACCGCATCGTCACCGATCCCGGTGCCACCGCGGCACTCTGGCGTATCCGTGCCGACGGCGCGGGCCTGGCCGGACGGACGCCCGAGGGGCAGCCGGCGTGGCCGGGCTGGGAAGACGCCGCCGTCCCGCCCGAACGCCTGGGCGCCTATCTGCGCGAATTCGACGCGCTCACCGACGAATACGGTGTCGACGGATTGCTCTACGGTCACATCGGCGACGGCTGTATTCATGTGCGTTTGGATCTCCCGATCGCCGACGCACCCCGGCGTTTTCGCTCCTTCCTGTTCGACGCGGCCGAACTCGTTGTGCGTCACGGAGGCTCGCTCTCCGGCGAACACGGTGACGGCAGAGCGCGTTCCGAACTGCTCGAGGTCATGTACTCCCCCGCCGCCCGAGCCGCTTTCGCGGGCTTCAAGGCGCTGTTCGATCCCGACGACATCCTCAATCCGGGCGTGCTCGTCGCCCCGCATCCGGTGGATACCGACCTGCGGGTGGCCGATCTGCGTTCGCTGCTCCCCTCCGGCGGCTTCGCCCTCACCGACGACTCCGGCGATCTGTCCACAGCTGTGCACAGATGTGTAGGAATCGGCAAGTGCCGCGCGGACACTCGCGCGGCGGGTGGTTTCATGTGCCCGTCCTACCTGGCCACCGCCGATGAGAAGGACACCACCCGCGGTCGCGCCCGCGTGCTGCAAGAAGTGGTGCGCGGCGAACTCGATTGGCGCGCACCGGCGGTCGAGGAGTCCCTGGACCTGTGCCTGTCGTGCAAGGCCTGCGCCTCGGACTGTCCGGCGGGGGTGGACATGGCGACCTACAAATCCGAGGCCCTCCACCGCCGCTACCAGGGCCGACCACGCCCACTCGAGCACTACCTGCTCGGCCAACTCCCCCGCTGGCTCGCTGCGGCCCAACGCCTTCCACGCCTGGTCAACGCACTCACCGCCCGCGCCGTGCTCCGTCGCCCCGCCATGCGCGCGGTCGGCATCGACCCGCGCCGCGAAACGCCCACCCTCGCGCCGACCCCGTTCCGCCGCATCTGGCACGACCTCGGCGGCAACAGCCGCACCCGACCGGCAGCGCTCGCCCTGGTGGAATCCCCCCACCAGCACCTGTTGCCGCCCGCCGCCACCGCCGACGACCGAGCTCTACCGACACCGACGGCCACGATCATGCTGTGGGTCGACTCGTTCACCGACTCGTTCGACCCCGCGAACGCGCTGGCGGCGGTGTTGCTGATCGAGCAGTTCGGGTATCGGGTCCGGATTCCGGAACGGCGGGTCTGCTGCGGCCTGACCTGGATCACCACGGGTCAGCTCGATGGTGCGCGCAAGCGGTTGCGCGCGACGGTGGACGCCGTGGCCGACCATGTCGGCGCGGGCGGCCTGATCATCGGACTCGAACCGTCCTGCACCGCCGCGCTGCGGGCCGACCTGCCCGAACTGCTCCCCGACGACCCGCGTGCCGCCCAGGTCGCCGTGTCGATGCGCACGCTCGCCGAATTCCTGCTCGACCAGCCCGGCTGGCAGCCGCCGCGCCGCGAGGGGGAGACGGTGGTCGTGCAGCCGCACTGTCACCAGCACGCGGTCGGCGGATTCGCGGCCGAACGCGAACTGCTGGCCGCCATGGGTGTCACAGTGGCGGAACTGGCCGGGTGCTGCGGGCTGGCCGGTAACTTCGGCATGCAGCGCGGCCACTACGAGGTCTCGGTCGCGGTAGCCGAGAACGCCCTGCTCCCGGCCCTGCGCGCGGCACCCGACGGCGCGACCTTCCTCGCCGACGGCTTCTCCTGCCGAACCCAGGCCGCTCAGCTGGCCGGCACCGAGGGCACAGCGCTGGCGACCTACCTCCTCGATGCGCACCAACCCCCGAGCAGGCGCGGCTAGGCATCGGGGCGCATCAGCTGCCGTGCGGCAGGGTCCCCGGTGCGAGCTGGTACCCCGAGCTGCCCGCCGACCCGCTGCCCCACGCCGCCAGCAGCCAGTTGATTGCGTTGGTGATCATCGGTTACCTCCCACGTCGAGCCCGGATGCCGACTGTTTGCCGACATCACCGATATCGCCGCCGACGTGGCGAATATTACGAATGCGCATCGGCGCGCCGAGGGTGGCGCAGAATAGGCGGGTGCGCGAACAGACCCTCGATGCGGACCCGGCCTCGGCCGGGCTCTCCAGGACCGTTCGCTCGAGCAGGCCGTTCGACGTCGGGCTGACGATCATCCCGCTGCGCCGTGGCGGCGGAGACCCGTGCCACCACATCGACCGCGACGGCGCCCACTGGCATGCCTCCCGGATGCCGAGCGGCGTGGTGACCTACCGGCTCGTCCAAGATGGTCGTGACGGTGCCCGCGCCGATGCCTGGGGCCCCGGCGCCGCGGAATTCCTCGACGGCCTCGACCGGATGCTGTGCCTCGAAGAGGACCTCGACGACTTCACTCCCGAGCATCCCAAGCTGGTCGAAGCCCATCGCGTGGTGCCCGGCCTGCGGATGTTGCGGACCGGTCTGGTGTTCGAGGCGCTGGTCCCCGCCATCCTCGAGCAGAAGGTGCACACCAAGTCCTCGTTCGCGTCCTACCGCGCCCTGGTTCGCGAGTTCGGGACGAAGGCACCCGGTCCCGCCCCGGCCGGACTGATGGTCGCGCCCGATGCCGAGACCTGGCGCCGCGTTCCGTCCTGGAAGTTCCACCGGGCCAATGTCGGGCCGCAGCGCGCGCAGACGATCGTGCGCGCGGCGCGGGTGGCCGACGCGATCGAGCGCACCGCCACCATCGCCCCCGACGAGGCCGCGCGCCGGTTGCGCAGCCTGCCCGGCATCGGTGTCTGGACGGTTGCCGAGACCGCGCAGCGCGCCTTCGGCGACGCCGACGCACTCTCGGTGGGCGACTACCATCTCGCCGCGACCGTCGGCTGGAGCCTGCTGGGGCGTCCGATCGACGACGACGCGATGGTCGAGTACCTGGAACCCCTACGCCCACACCGCTATCGCGCGGTGCGGCTGCTCGCGCTGAGCGGCCAGGCGCACAAACCGAAGTTCGGTCCGCGCACCCCGATCACCGATCACCGGCACCACTAACGCAGGGCCCGTTGGTCGAGGACACAGTGGCCCGCGTCGACGAGTGTCGTGCGGGCACGCCTGCGCACCCGGCACTCGTCCACCGTGCAGTCGAGGTGCAATTGCATTGCGGCATGGGCCTGTTCGGCGTCCATCGGCCCCGGATCGGTACCGCAACCGAGTAGTGCAGCGGCAATATGCATGTTCACATCGCTCAATTGCATACGCCAAGCAGAGCACGCAACCACCCGGCTATCGGGGAGTACACGCCGATCCCGATGTTTAGCGCCGAATTCCCAGCACAACATCCAAAGAGGGGTGCAGGATTCCCCATAGTGGACGACGTCGACCGCCGGACCGGGGCTGAGGACGCCGGGCAGGTCGCGAACACAGGAGGAGTGGGGCTGTGGCAGCGAACGCATCGATCGGAACCGGCGGGCAGACGGGAGTCTCCTCGACCCTGCCGCGCCGTCAATTGGGCCGCTACCTACGGGATTGGCGTACCCAGGCGGGGATGACCATCGCCGAAGCGGCCAAGTTGATGGAGTGGGGCGCCAGTACCCTCCAGCGCCTGGAAAAGGGTCAGGCCGACCGCATCCGCACCATCGACATCCAGGAACTGTGCCGGATCTACGGCATCCCGGAAGCGATGGCGGAGGGTCTGACCGGACTCGCGCAGCAGGCGGCCGTCAAGAGCTGGTGGCACGCGTACGGCGATCTGATTCCCGAAAACTTCGACATATACCTGGGATTGGAGGTTTCCGCGCACCGGCTCCGGCCCTATCAGTCCGAACTCGTCCTCGGTCTGTTGCAAACCGCCGAATACACCCGCGCACTGAATCAGCTGGCGTATCCCCGGGATTCGGCCGACGAAATCGATCGGCGAGTCGCCCTGCGGCTGCAACGGCAGGCGCTGATCACCCGCAAGCAATCGCCCGCCGAGATCGATGTGGTTCTGCACGAATCGGTATTGCATCGGCTCGTCGGTAATGCGAAGGTGATGGCTGCGCAGTTGCGACACCTTGCCGACACGAGTACCCGAAGCAATGTGACACTGCGTATCCTGCCGTTTGCCGCCGGTGTTCCACTCGGAGTCTCCACCGGACCTTTCACGGTTCTCGAGTTCGGCGCCGACAGCAAAGGGCAACCGGTCGAACCGCCGGTGGTGTACGCCGAAGGCTTCACCGGCGATCTCTACCTGGAACGACGCGCTGATGTCAGCAGGTACGACCGGGCTCACGAGTGCCTCCAGCGTCATGCGCTGGATATTCAACCGAGCAGAGACCTGCTGCGGCGGGTCGCGAAGGAGTATGTGGCATGAGTTTCGATCTCGTCGACGCGCACTGGTTCAAGAGCACCCGCAGCGGTGCCGACAAGGACTGCGTCGAAGTCGCGTTCCTCTACGGCGGGCGCGTCGGCGTGCGCGACAGCAAGAACCCGGCCGGACCGGCGCTGGTCTTCGACGGACCGAGCTGGGACGCGTTCACCGCCGGTATCGACAGCGGCGCGTTCGCCTGCGCGCTGGGCGCCCGGTGAACAGCAAGCGCGCCATCGACACCACCGGCGCCACCTGGCTGCGCGCCGGGGCCGCGGGTGTGGGCAGCAGCGTCGAGGTGGCCATGCTCGACGACGGCTATGTGGCCCTGCGCGACGGCAAGAATCCCGAGGGACCGGTGTTGATCTTCACCCCGAGTGAATGGTCGGCCTTCACCGCGGGCGTGCACGACGGCGAGTTCGATCGCCCTTGATCACGTTTGGATCAAGGTCCGGACGGGTAGCCCATGTACATGGACCGAGGGTTGAAGAAAATGCCACCCCGGTACCGGAGGCTGGCGCCTGAGGACGGTGTGGAGCGCCTGATCGTGATACTGCTTTTCGCGGTATCCGCGATCGGAATCTTCGTGCTCACCGGCTCGTTTCTCGGCGCGCTGTTCATCGGATTACTGGTCGGATTAGTCGCGGTAGGGACTGTAGCTGTGTTGTAGGAGCGGTCGCTGCGGGGCCTCGTGCCCCGCAGCGTTTCCGTTCATCTCCGGAACAGTTTGTTACCCAGCCACACAATAGGATCGTATTTACGGTCGACGACCCGTTCTTTCAACGGAATCAGCGCGTTGTCGGTGATCTTGATGTGCTCCGGGCAGACCTCGGTGCAGCATTTGGTGATATTGCAGTAACTCAGACCCGCTTCCTCCTGGGCCATCTCGCGCCGATCGGCGGTGTCGAGCGGATGCATCTCCAGCTCGGCCACGCGCATCAGATAGCGCGGCCCGGCGAAGGCCTGCTTGTTGTCCTCGTGATCGCGGACCACGTGGCAGGTGTTCTGGCACAGGAAGCACTCGATGCACTTGCGGAACTCCTGGGAGCGCTCCACATCGACCTGCTTCATCCGGTACGCGCCCGGCGCCAGTCCGGCGGGCGGCGTGAAAGAGGGGATCTCCCTGGCCTTCTCGTAGTTGAACGAGACGTCGGTGACGAGATCCTTGATGATCGGGAAGGTGCGCATCGGCGTCACCGTGATCACCTCGTCGGGCGTGAAGGTCGACATCCGGGTCATGCACAGCAGCCGCGGCCTGCCGTTCACCTCGGCCGAGCACGAACCACATTTGCCCGCTTTGCAATTCCAGCGCACCGCGAGATCCGGTGCCTGGGTGGCCTGCAGGCGGTGGATGATGTCGAGCACCACCTCGCCCTCGTTCACCAGCACCGTGAAGTCCTCGAGACCACCGCCGTCGATGTCGCCGCGCCAGACCCGGAACCGGGCGTCGTATCCCATCGCTACGCCTCTCCTTCGACCGAGCCCGCGGCCGGATGATCGGCCAGTTCCCGCTCGGTGTAGTACTTCTCGAGTTCGCTCAGTTCGAACAGGGCGAGCAGGTCCTCGCGCATCGGCGTCTGATCGGCCGGGGTGACGGTGATGCCGGGTACCCGCCGATCCGCGGTCGCCGGATCGAGCGCGCAGACCAGCAGTTTGTTGCGCCAGTCGGGGTTCATGCCGGGATGGTCGTCGCGGGTGTGCCCGCCGCGGCTCTCGGTGCGCAGCAGCGCCGCCTCGGCCACGCACTCGCTGACCAGCAGCATGTTCGCCAGGTCGAGCGCCAGATGCCAGCCCGGGTTGAACTGCCGCTGCCCCTGCACCGTCACCTCGGCGTACCTGGCGCGCAGCTCGGCCAATTTCTCGATGGCCTCGCGCACCTCGTGTTCCTTGCGGATGATGCCGACGAGGTCGTTCATCGTCTCCTGCAACTCGCTGTGCAGGGTGTAAGGGTTCTCGCCGGTGCCCGAGGCGGGCGGATCGAACGGTGCCAGCGCGGTTTTCGTCGCCGCCTCGATGTCGGCGGGCGCCGGGACCGGGCGCTCGGTGAGCTGCTGGACGTAGGCCGACGCGCCGAGCCCGGCCCGTCTGCCGAACACCAGCAGGTCCGACAGCGAGTTGCCGCCGAGCCGGTTCGAGCCGTGCATACCGCCGGAACACTCGCCGGCGGCGAACAATCCGGGTACAACGGCGGCTCCGGTATCCGGGTCGACCTCGATACCACCCATCACGTAGTGGCAGGTCGGACCGACTTCCATCGGCTCGGCGGTGATGTCGACATCGGCCAGCTCCTTGAACTGGTGATGCATCGACGGCAGCCTGCGCACGATCTCCTCGGCGGGCATCCTGGAGGCGATGTCGAGGTAAACGCCGCCGTGTTCGGTGCCGCGGCCCGCCTTCACCTCCTCGTTGATCGCCCTGGCGACCTCGTCGCGGGGGAGCAGGTCGGGGGTGCGGCGCGCGGAATCGTTGTCGCGCAACCACTGATCGGCCTCGGCCTCGGTCTCGGCGTACTGGCCCTTGAACACCGGCGGGATGTAGTCGAACATGAACCGCTTGCCGTCGGAGTTCTTCAGCACGCCGCCGTCACCGCGCACGCCCTCGGTGACCAGGATGCCCTTCACGCTGGGCGGCCAGACCATGCCGGTCGGGTGGAACTGCAGGAACTCCATGTTGATCAGGGTCGCGCCCGAACGCAGCGCCAGCGCGTGGCCGTCGCCGGTGTACTCCCAGGAGTTCGACGTCACCTTGTAGGACTTGCCGATACCGCCGGTGGCCAGCACGATGGCGGGCGCCTTGAACAGCACCAGCCCGCCCGACTCGCGCCAGTACCCGAAAGCGCCCGCGATGCGGCCGTTCTCGGTGAGCAGCTCGGTGATGGTGCACTCGGCGAAGACCTTGATCCTGGCCTCGTAGTCGCCGGTGGCGGCGAAGTCCTCCTGCTGCAGCGACACGATCTTCTGCTGCATGGTGCGGATCAGTTCCAGGCCGGTCCGGTCGCCGACGTGCGCCAGGCGCGGATAGGTGTGCCCGCCGAAGTTGCGCTGGCTGATCCGTCCGTCCGGCGTCCGATCGAACAGCGCGCCATAGGTTTCCAGCTCCCACACGCGGTCGGGGGCCTCGCGGGCGTGCAGTTCGGCCATCCGCCAGTTGTTGAGGAACTTGCCACCACGCATGGTGTCCTTGAAATGGGTCTGCCAGTTGTCCTTCTCGTTGGCATTGCCCATCGAGGCCGCGCAGCCGCCCTCGGCCATCACGGTGTGCGCCTTGCCGAACAACGACTTACACACCACCGCGACCGAAAGGCCCTGCTCGCGTGCCTCGATCACGGCGCGCAGGCCGGCGCCGCCCGCCCCGATCACCACGACGTCGTAGTCGTGCTGTTCCAGCTCTGACATGGGTGAACAAGCTCCTCGAGTAGACGCGATTCAGTCGACGAACCGCAGGTCCGAAATGGTCTGGCTCGCAACCAACATCACGTAGAAGTCGGTGAGCACGAGGGTGCCGAGGGTGGTCCAGGCCAGCGCCATGTGGCGGGTGTTGAGCTTGGAGACCTGGGTCCAGAACCAGTAGCGCACCGGATGCGCGGAGAAGTGTTTGAGCCTGCCGCCCGCGATGTGCCTGCACGAATGGCACGACAGCGTGTACGCCCACAGCAGGATGACATTGATCAGCAGCACGATGTTGCCTAGCCCGAAACCGAAACCGCCGCTCTCGCCGTGGAACGCGGTGATCGCGTCCCAGGTGTTGATCAGCGAGACCACCACCGCCACATAGAAGAAGTAGCGATGCGAGTTCTGGATGATCAGCGGCAGCCGCGACTCCCCGGTGTAGCGCGCGTGCGGCTCGGCGACCGCGCAGGCGGGCGGGGAGAACCACACCGACCGGTAGTAGGCCTTGCGGTAGTAGTAGCAGGTGAGGCGGAAGCCGAGCAGGAACGGCAGCACCACGAACCCGAGCGGGATCCACATGGGCAGCTCGCCGAACGGTGTGCCGAAATGACTCGACCCCGGCGCGCACGAATCGCTGAGGCACGGCGAGTAGAACGGCGTCAGATAGTGGTACTGCGGCACCCAATAGGCCGTGCGCACAAACGATCTGATCGTCGCGTAGCCGACGAAGGCGCCGAGTCCGAGCGCGGTGAGCAGGGGAGGTAGCCACCAGCGGTCGGTGCGCAGCGTGCGCGCGGCGATGCGGGCGCGCGTCTTGCCGAAGACGCCGGTTCCGGTCGACGGGGTGGTTGTCGGTGCGGCACTCACGTGGATGCCTCGCTGATCGTCAGGTGGCGGCGGTTGATCATTCCCCACCGCGATGGATTGTGATGTGGAGCACCATACGCCTGTGTTCGAGCCGCTCGAGTCGGGTCCCACGCATCCGCTCGCCGCCCGGCCCGGTGATCTCTGTCACAGCCGTCACTGCCGTGACGGGCGGTCACGCCGGTGCAACAAACGTGTGGTGCCCTGTGGGCATGAGAAGAGCGGCGATCGTGGCGCCCGTCCGCACGCCGAGTGGCATCGAGGGCGGGGCGCTGTCGGGGATGCCCGCGGAGTGGCTGGCCACGACCGTGTTGTCGGCGGTGCTCGAACGGTCCGGCATCGATCCGCTCCGCGTCGAGGACGTCGCGATGGCCTGCGTCGGCGGCGGGCTCGCCGGGGTGCCCGCGCTCGGCGCGCTGGCCGCACGCGGCGCCGGACTGCCGTTGTCGGTGCCGGGATTCCTCACCGACCGGCACAGCGGGAGTGGCCTGCAGGCGGTGATCACCGCGGCGATGATGGTGCAGACCGGCGCGGCCGACGTGGTCGTCGCCGGTGGCGTCGAATGCGCGACGACGACGGCGCAACCGCCCGGCGGCGCCTCTGGATTGCGCAACGCCGAGCGGCTGGCCAGGTATTACGGCATCGACCGCATCGCGGCCGACGAGTTCGCGGCCGCTAGTCACCGCAAGGCGTCACGGGCCTGGCGGCAGGGCGCGTTCGGGGCCGAAGTGGTGCCGGTCGCGGTCGCCGCCGGGTCGCTCGAGCATCAGATCCGCCGTGACGAGGGCGTGCGCGAGGACCTGTCCACCCACACCCTGGCCGCCTTGCGGCCGCTGCTCGAGCACGGTGTCGTCACCGTCGGCAATATGAGCGCGCATCGGCTCGGCGCGTCGGCCTGCCTGGTGGTCGCCGAGGACCGGCTGTCCGAACTGGGTCTCACACCGATGGCGTTCCTCGCAGGCTGGGCGGCGGCGGGCTGCGACAGCGACGGCCCCACTCTCGGCGCCGCGCCCGCGGTGGCCAAACTGCTCGGCCGCACCGGTTGCGCGCTGGACGAGATCGACCTGCTCGAGATCAACGAGGGGTATGCCGTCGAGGTGCTGGCACTGGCCGCCGAATGGGACCTCGACCCGCACGAGCGGCTCAATGTGAACGGTTCCGACATCGCGCTCGGGCACCCGGTCGGTGCCACCGGCCTGCGGATCATGACGACGATGCTGCACGAATTGGGCCGCACGGGCGGCCGGTACGGCCTGGAGGCCATCGCGCTCGGCCACGACCACGGGATCGCGGCGCTGTTCGAGTCCGCCGATTTCGCGGAGCCGGGCGAGGCCCCACGTGGCGCGCGCTTCCACGGGGTCCGCGCCAAGCGGTTCGGTCGGCACCGCGCCTGACAGGGGTCGGCGCGGCGGCCCTGGGTGGCAGGACCGCCGCGCCGGTGAACAGGTCTTCTTACTTGGTTCGCGGCCGCGAGTGGAAGCCGAGACCCTCGTCCTGTGCGCCCATCCAGGCCGCCTCGTCGGACTTGCTGTCGGGGACGTAGATCGGTTCGGATCGCCGTGGCGTGGCGAGCTCCGGCGGTGGGGCCTGCTCGAACTCCTCGGCATCGATGACCAACCGCTCGAGGTCGTTCTCCAGCCGGCGCACGGTGGCCGCGTCGCCGTAGTTGGTGCGCAGTGCGCCGATCGATTGCCGGAGTTGACCGACCGCGTAGCGCAGTTCCGCGATGTCGCTGCGTGTCATCGTTACCTCCTGTGTATACGGCGGGCGGACCGACTCATCGGATCACCTGGCACGCCCGTGAAACCCCGGGCCGCACTGCACCGAGTCGTGTGACTCACCACACAACGTGATCTCCACCACAATAACCGAGCTTTTCGGTTTACGCCCGAAGTTGGCCAGGATTCCGGGATTGCCGTCCGGTAACCATGGCGTCTCAGCCCGCGACGGCGTACCGGCCGCGCGCGTCCGCCGTCGCTCGCTCGACCAGCGCGGCGATCGAGGTGGCGACCTCTTCGGCCCGCTCGAGAATGACGCTGTGCCCGGCGCCCTCGATCCGCACCAGTTCCGCGCTCGCCAGTTGCGAGGCCAGCACCACCGAGTGCGTGAACGGCACCATCAGGTCGGCGGAACCGGCCAGCACCAGCGTGGGCAGCGTGCCGAGGCGCGGCAGCGTGTGCGCCTCGTCGAAGGTGAGCAGCGAGCTGAGGAAGCCCGCCATCGTCAGCAGCGGGGTCTCGCTGAGGATCGCGGTCGCGACCGCGGCGACCCGCCGGTTCACCCGGCCGGTGCCCGAGCTCGCCTCGCGCAGCAGCGGTCCGAAAACCCAGCGGGAGAAGCGTTTCGACGCCTGCATCACCCGTGGGGCGCGCACCACGGCCCGCTGTAGCGAGGCGACGGTGTGCCGGTTGAGCAGCCTGCCGAGCCCGACCTCGGTGATGCCGCCCGCCGCGCCCGCGATCAATCCGATCCCGGCGACGCGCTCGCCGATCGCGGCCGGGAACAGCCGGGCGTAGGCGAGCAGCACCATCGCGCCCATCGAATGCCCGACCAGCACGACCGGGCCGGCCGGCGCGACGGCTCGCAGGACCGCGTCGAGGTCGGTGGCGAGATGGTCGATGGTGTAGGTCGCGTGGTCGGCGTGGCCGGATTCGCCGTGACCGCGGTGGTCGTAGAAGACCATCCGCACCTCGGCGCCCCAGTGCCGCAGCAGGTGCTCACGCAGGATGGACCAGGATTCGGTGTGCAGGCAGTGGCCGTGCACGAAGACGACGGTCAGTGCGGCGGTGTCGGCGCCGGTGACGCGGACAGCGATGGGTGTGCCGTCGTCGGCGGTGACGGTGGCGCGGCGGCCCTCATGGATCGACATCCCGCCTCCCTGCTCGTGGTGTACCCGTGTTTCGGGACAGATTTCCGAGGCGTTAGCCCGTCAATCCTCGCGTTACGCAGCTGATGCGCAACCGAATCCGGAGGCGGCTGGACCGTTATGCAGGAAAGTATTCGGTTCTCTAGTGTCTAGGCTAGATATTTGTAGATCGTCGTGAGATCGGCGGTCTCGAG
Organism: Nocardia neocaledoniensis; assembly: GCF_029868625.1. Classification (GTDB taxonomy): domain Bacteria; phylum Actinomycetota; class Actinomycetes; order Mycobacteriales; family Mycobacteriaceae; genus Nocardia; species Nocardia neocaledoniensis_A. The sequence goes on from NZ_JARWOJ010000344.1 coordinate 27,580, forward strand.
GACCTTCTATCTATATCTAGATCAAACGGTAGAAGATCGCAGAGAGCTATACGCTCCGGAGATATCGGCCGAAATGCGGGACCGTGAACCCGATCGTGCCGCGCTCGGCCGAATAGATCAGCCCCTTCTTGATCAGCCCGTCCCGCGCCGGCGAGACCGACGCGGGCTTGCGGCCCAGCTCGGCGGCGACCGCGGCGGTGGCCACCGGTCCGTCGTCGCCGGACAGATCGGCCATCGCCCGCATGTACTCGCGCTCGGCGGGCGTGGCGCGCTCGTACCTCGACCCGAAGAAGCCCACGGCGAGCTCCTCCTCGGCGGTGGGCGAGGCCACCTCGACGTCCTCGGCGCTGATCGGGCTGTCCGGCGCCTGGTCCCAGGCCGCCTTGCCGTAGGCCTGCACGAAATACGGGTAACCGTCGGCCTTCTGGTACAGCGAGTCGAGCGCGTCCTCGGTGAACTTCACCTCCTCCCGTTCGGCGGGAACGATCAGAGCGAGATCGGCCGACTCCCGGTCCAGCCGGTCGATGCGGTGATAACTGAACAGTCGCTCCGAGTAACTCTTGGACGCCGAGAGCACCGCGGGCAGATGCGGCAGCCCGGCGCCGACGACGATCAGCGGCGCGCCGTCCTGGCTCAGCTCGTGGCACGCGCCGCAGATCGCGGACACGTCGGTGGGACCGAGATCCTGCATCTCGTCGATGAAGATGCCGATGCCGACGCCGATATCGGCGGCCAGCGCCGCGGCCTCCTTGAACAGCTCGATCAGGTCGATCTCGATGTCACCCGAATCGGCGCGGCCGGTCACCGCGGGCACATCGATGCCGGGCTGCCAGCGTTCGCGCATGCCCTTGTCCGCGGTGGCACGCAGGGCGAAGGCCTTGAGGATGCCGAGGAAGTCGTCGACGCGCTCGGGGTTGCGATGCGCCATCGCGATCGCGCGCACCGCCATGTGCAGCGCCGAGGACAGCGGGCGGCGCAGATCCTGGTCCGGCCGCGCCTCGATCTTGCCGGTGCCCCAGCCGCGCGAGATCGCGGCCGAGCGAAGCTGGTTGAGCAGCACGGTCTTTCCGACACCGCGCAGGCCGGTGAGCATCACGCTGCGCTCCGGTCTGCCGCGCGCGATCCGTTCCAGCACGATGTCGAAGGCGGCGAGTTGCTTGTCGCGCCCGGCCAGTTCGGGCGGACGTTGACCGGCGCCGGGAGCGTATGGATTGCGCACGGGGTCCATGCCGGACAACCGTAGCGCGTTCGCGCGGCAGAATCTCGGTAAGTCTGCGCTGCGTCCTAGATACTGCTATCGAAGCCGAGACGAGCGAGTGGAACGAGAACGGAGCGGCATGTTCGACGAATCCCGCAATGGCGGTCGCGACGCGATGCCCCCTTCCTTCGCCGAGATCGTGGCGGGCTGGGCGCTGCCGGAGAACGCGTATCTGGCCGACACGATCCGCCGCGATGTGCTGGCTCTCATCGCCTCCGGTTACGACGACCCGGAGGCGATCGCGGCCGTCGCCCTCGGCCCGCTGGTCATGGCGCTCGGCCGGCTCGAGGTCGACCTGGCCGACGCCCGCACCCGCATCGCCGAGCTGGAGCAGGCGGCCCAGCCGCGCAACAACCGCCATTGATAACGCAGGGGGCAGCTCGGGAGATGTAGTCGTTACGCGCGCCGACACGCCGGGCGCGCGCCCGTGTTCAGGGCTTTCGCCGACGCGGGAAAAAGACTTGCGCGGTTGGCTGGACACCATGCATCACAGGCCGTAATCTTCTCGTGACTTAGTGGAGTCTGTCGCTTCGTCAGAGGAGCGGCGCCATTGAGTCACCGCCGAATCGTCGTAGTCGCCAAGCGATCCCGACACCGGTGGTGGAGTAGCAAGATCGGAGACTCGTCTCGGTGGGTAAACACAGCTTGCAGCGGGATTCTCGACTGCCGAATTCCGTCAAGGGTGCACTCGTCATGGGTGCGGTGGCCGCCACGACCGGTGCGATGCCCGCGATTTCGCAGGCTGCCACGATCAACATTCCCGGCCTCGGTAACTTCGATCTGCCGCCCGAGCTCGAGCAGCCGGCGCAGCAGGTGGAGAAGCAGCTCCAGGCCATGGTTGCTCCGCAGGGCCAGGCCGCTCCGCAGCTGCCCAGCGTGAACTTCGACAATCCGTTCCAGCAGCAGCAGTCCGCGGGCAACATCGCCCTGGACGCAGCGCGGACCAAGCTCGGCGCCGTCTACAGCTGGGGTGCCGCCGGCCCCTCGAGCTTCGACTGCTCCGGCCTCGTGCAGTGGGCCTACCGTCAGGCAGGCATCGAACTGCCGCGCACCAGCTTCGAGCAGTCGCACGTCGGCGCGCCGGTGTCGTTCGACAACCTGCAGGCCGGTGACATCGTCATCACCAACGGTGGCGGCCACGTCGGCATCTACGCCGGCAACGGTCAGCTGCTCAACGCTGTGCAGTCGGGCACCCCGGTGTCCTACACCCAGCTCAGCGCCGACGACGTCGTCACGGCTCGCCGTATCGTCTAAGGGGTGAGCCCCGCCGAACAACGCTCCGTCACCCAGGCCCGTGTCGATTCGTGGATCTGGGCGGTGCGGTTGTTCAAGACGCGCTCGGCCGCGGCGGAAGCCTGTCGCGGCGGGCACGTGCGTGTCAACGGTGTGACCGTGAAACCGGCGCATCAGCTGAAACTCGGCGACGAGGTCAGGATCCGGCACGCGGGTATCGAACGCATCGTCGTCGTCGAGCGGATCATCCACAAGCGCGTCGGACCACCGATCGCCGCGCAGTGCATGATCGACCGCAGCCCGCCCCCGCCGCCGAAGGAAGTCCTCGCCGCCATTCCACAGCGTGATCGCGGTGCGGGCAGGCCGACGAAACGCGAACGGCGCGAGACCGATCGGTTGATGGGTCGCGCCGACTAGGGTGCCGTCTTCGCCGCGAGCCTGCTCGCCGCGATCGTCGCGATCGCGATCGTGCACAGGGTGGCCAGCATGATCGCCGAACCTTCGCCCGGGACCAGCACGCCGAGCTGACTGCCCACCGTCACCGCCGCGACCGGTACGCCGATCTGAGCCGCCGCCAGTGCGCCGTAGGCCACCGGCTGCCCGAGTATCCGGGCCGCGCAGTGCACCGCGACGGCGCCGAACCCGAGCGCGAGCCCGAGCAGGATCAGTCGCGGGTGCTCGCCGAGTTCGCGCAGATCGAGCCGGGCGCCGAGCCAGACGAAGAACAGCGGCGCCAGCAGACCGTCACTGATCGCGAACACCTGCTTGGCCACCCGCCGCGGCTCACCCACCCCGGCCACGGCCAGACCGGCCGCGAAGCCGCCGAGCATGATCGACACGTGCAGCGCGCTCGCCACTCCGCACAGCGCGAACACCAGGACCAGGCTCACCCGGAGTTCGAGTGTGAACTTCCGTTCCTCCGAGACCTCGTGCACCTGACGCTGCGCACCGGTCTTCTGCAGATACCGCAGAATCAGGAACATCACCCCGGCACAGGCCGCGATCACCACCGCGCCGACCGCCGCCCGCAGCGCGTTGCCGGGATCGATCACCAGCGGCAGCGCCACGATGCAGGCGGTGTCGGCGATGGCGACCTGCGCGGTGAGCGCCAGCACCGGCGGGCCGGCCAAACCCAGCGAATCGATGATCGGCAAGGCCATCGCCGCCGAGGACGACGCGAGCAGCACCGCGTAGATCGCGGCATGTCCGGTGCCGAAGGCCTGCGCCACCGCCCAGCCCGCGCCCGCGGCGACCACACCGACGAGCGCGGCCCGCACGATGCCTGCGCCGAGCGCGCCGCGCACCGCCGGATCGCGGACCGGCACATGGGTGCCGGCCGCGAACATCACCAGCGCGAAACCCATGTCGGCCAGGAAGACGAAGACCGGGTCCTCGGCGTCGAGTATCCCGAAACCCGTGGTGCCGAAGATGATTCCGGCCAACAGCTCACCGAGGATGACCGGCAGACGCAGCCGTTTCGGCAAGGCGAGCAGCGGCCCGAGCAGCCCGAGCGCGACCACCAGCGCCAGGGTCGTGAAGGTCACGGCATCGCGGCGATCTTGGCCGGGATCTCCGCGTTCTCGTCGGCGAAGTACAGCGCGCACACCCGGTGGTAGCCGTCGGCGATCAGCATCGGCACATTCCGTCGGCAGTCGCCGCGCACGAGCAGGATCGGCGAGAGCCGCTTGCCCTCGTTGATCTTGAGCAGGTCCTTGCGCACATGCGGATTGTCGGGTGTGAGGGCGTCGAGGCGCGAGGCGCGCAGGATGTCCTTCGCCTTCTTCACGACCACCGGCGCGCTCCGGAGTTCGGCCACGATCGCCGCGACGACCTGCGCGTCGCCGAGCAGGTCGAGATAGTCGGCGGCGGCCGGATAGTCGTGCTCCTCCGGGGCGTCCTTCCACTGCACCTGGATGATTTGCTCTGCCATCGGATCATCATCCGCCGCGCGCGCGGCGTCAGCGGGCCGGTAGCTGGATGTTGTCGATTGTTTGCGCGATCGGTATGCGCGGGCGGTGGCCGGAGATTGTGGTGGTCGCCGTGGGCGCGGATCGCCTACGGTGGCAGATATGGGTGAGTGCGGGCCGATGTTGTCGACGCTTCTCGCCTGCTGCGTCGCCACCGCCGCGACGGTCCCGCGCATGCTGTGGCCGCGCCCGGCCGATACCGCGTTCCTGTCCGGGTTGGAGCAGGCACCGGCGCCGGCGGCGGGAGCGACCGTCGAACTGGTCGCCCTCATGCAGGCCGAGCTGTCCGCGCCGACGGCACTCGTTGCCGAAGGCGCGCGGACCCTGCGCTCGACCCCGATGACCATGTCGAGCTTCCTGGTGCGCCACCCCTCGGCCACCTTCCTCGTCGACGCCGCGGTCTGCACGGGCGTGCACGATCGGGTGCTGCCCGAACTGCCGTTCCCGGTCCCGGTGTTCGTGGCGCCGGACGGGCCGGTGCACGGGCTGAGCGAGTTGCTCGCCGCGCACGACCTGACCGGCGCCGACATCGACTTCGTGCTGCCGACCCACCTGCACTGGGACCACGTCTCCGGCCTGTACGAACTGCCGGGCTGGGTGCCGATCCGGGTCCCCGATGTCGAATACCGCTGGGCGATGGGCGGATCGCATCCGCCGCTCGGCGTCGCCCGCGGGCCCCTGCGCGGCCGGGTGTTCGACCTCTACGAACTCGACGGTCCACCCGTACTCACCTTCGCCCGCAGCCACGACCTGTTCGGCGACGGCTCGGTCGTGCTGGTCGACCTGGCCGGGCACACGCCCGGCAGCGTCGGCATCCTGCTCGCCGTCGACGACGGCACCCGCGTCCTGCTGGCGGGCGACGCGGTGTGGAGCCGGCTCCAGGTCGAACTGTTGCGGGAGAAGGCGCCGATGCCGGGCCAGCTCGTCGACGCCGACCGCGACGCGGCCTTCGAGGTCGTCCACCGCCTGCATGCCCTACCCGCCGACATCGAACTCATCCCCGGCCACGACCGCGCCGCGGTCGCCGCCCGCGCCCCACACTGACCGCCGCGCGACCCTGCCTACCGCTGCGCTGAGCGCGCGGTCAGGCCCGCCGACACGCTCGCATAGCGCGGCCGCCAGTGCAGTTCCTCGTGTGCCAGCTCGCTCGAGATCCGCATCGACGTGTCGGACATCAGCGCCCCGATGTACGGCACGGCCAGCCGAATCATCCACGCGGGCAGCCGGATCGGGCGGGGCGTGCGCTGCGACCGAGACACCTCCGCGAAGAACTCGCGCCAGGCGATCGGGTTGTCGTCGGCGATGTTGTAGGCACGGCCCGCGACGCCGCGTTCGAGCGCGGCGACCGTCGCGGCGGCCGCGTCCTCGACGTGGATCCACGTGTTCACCCCGCCGGCACCGAGCGGGCCGACCGGAGCGTGTTTGCGCATCATGTCGGCGAACAGATCGCTGAACGCGCTCGGCCCGTAGAACAGCCCGTACCGCAACGCGATTCCCTCGATCCCGGGCGCGTCGAACACCTGTTGCTCCCCGGCGACGCACGCGCGCACCACCTCGTCGGCCACGCCGCCGTTGTAGACGCCGAACTCGTCGCGTTCGGTCACCGGCCGCGCGCCGTGGTCGTGGTAGCCGTAGCCGAGGACCAGCGATTGGGCGATGAAGCGTCGCGCGCCGACCAGGTCGGCCGCCGCGAGCAGGTTGGCGGTGCCGACGGTGCGCAGCAGCCCGGTCGGATCGTCGGCCGGGATCCGGCGCTGGACCTTCGCGTCGCGCAGCGCGGTCGCCTCGTGGATGACCGCGTCGGCCGCGACGCCGTCGAGCGCGCGCAGCAGCCCGTCGCGGTCGAGCACGTCGGCGGTGATCGGCTCGGCGCCGAGTTCGCGGACCAGCGGATGGGAGTCGGGCTTTCGGACGAGGGCCGACACGTGGTGACCGTTGGCCGTCAGCGCGCGGATCAGGGGGCGACCGATGGCGCCGGTGGCGCCGGCGAGCAGAACCTGCATGAGAGTTCCTTTCGGCGAGGTGAGTGTTTCCCTGCTTCCTGGACGGGCGCGAGCGCCTCGATGTGATGGCCTGTGACCAGCCTCACCAGGCCCGACACGACCTCGACATTGTCCGATGTCACGGCGGGTCGGCGGCGTGTCGGTGTGTATCGTGCGGCTCATGCGAGTCGACGGTCGGGAGATTCCGGTCACGGGAAGTCTCCTGCAGCCGCTGATCCGGCGTACCAGCGACATCGTCCGGGTCGTGCTGGCGGCGATCGGTGTCGGCGTGGTGATCGCGGGTTCGCTGATCACCCGGCCGGAGTGGCTGGCGCTGGAGCGGTCGGTATCCAACATCGTCGGCATCCTCAGCCCGGATCAGTCGAATCTGGTGTACCTGGTCTACGGAATGCTGATCCTGGCCCTGCCGTTCGCGATCTTCATCGAGTTGGTGCTGCGCGCGCAGTGGAAGCTGCTCGCCGGGTACGCCGCCGCCGGGCTGCTCGCGGTGCTCGCGCTCTCGATCACCGGCTCCGGCATCTCCACACCGAAATGGCATCTGCCGGTGCCGGACCGGTTCGACACCTTCCTGTCGCAGTTCCTCGACGACCCGCGCTGGATCGCGATGCTGGCCGCCATGCTCACGGTGTCGAGCCCGTGGCTGCCGGTGCGGCCACGGCGCTGGATGTGGTTCCTGCTGTTGATGTTCGCCCCGATCCACCTGGTGGTGAGCTCGGTGGTCCCGGCGCGGGCCATGCTCGGGCTGGTGGTCGGCTGGCTGGTCGGCGCCGTGATCGTCTGGCTCGTCGGCACGCCGGCGCTCGAGGTGCCGCTGGACGCGGCGGTGCGGGTGCTGGCCCGGCGCGGCTACACCGTCAAGGCCTTCCGGGTCGACCGGCCCGCGGGGCGCGGGCCGCTGCTGCTGGCGACCGAGGTGGACGGGCCCGAATCCGAACTGATCGTCGAGATGTACGGCAAGAACCAGCGCAGCTTCGGCGCCATCAAACAGCTGTGGCGCTGGATCACCTTCCGCTCCAGCGAAACCGCGCCGCTGCACGGCTCGATGCATCGCGCCGTGGAACACCGCGCGCTGCTCGGCATCGCGATCGGCGACCTCGGCATGGCCGACTCACATCAGATCGCGGTGGCGAGCCTGGACCGCGGCTGGACGCTCTACGCGCACACCCTGCCCCGCGGCACCCTCATCAAGACCCTGTCGGCGCAGGTGCTACCCGGTGTGTGGCGTTCGCTGCTGCGGTTGCACGAGAACCAGATCAGCCTCGGCGACCTGCAACCGGGTTATCTGCGAGTCTGTCAGGGCGACACCCTGTTCGGCGGTTTCGCGGCCGCCGAGTTCGGCGCCACCGACGCGCAGCGCCAGACCGACATCGCCCAGCTGCTCGTCACCACGACCTCGCTGTACGGCAAGCACGAGGCCGTGTCGGCGGCGATCGAGGTGCTCGGCGAGACCGCTGTCGTCACCGCGGCGCGGCGGCTCACCAAATCGGCCATGCCGAACGGCATCCGCAAGACCGTGCCGCAGTGGACCAAGGTGATGGCCACCGCGCGTGAGGAGATCCGCGCGCAGACCGGGCACGACCGCATCCAGGCCGCCCAGCTCACCCGGTTCACCCGCAACCAGATCATCCAGCTGGTGCTGCTCTTCGCGCTGGTCTACGTGGCCTATCCGTTCTTCAGTCAGGTGCCGACCTTCTTCAGCCAGCTGCGCACACTGAACTGGTGGTGGGCCCTGCTCGGGCTGCTGATCTCGGCGGTCACCTATGTCGGCGCGGCCGCGGCGCTCGGCGCGTGCGCGGGCTGGGTGGTGCGGTTTCGCGATCTGTTCCTGGAACAGCTGGCCAACACCTTCGTCGCCACCACCACGCCCGCCGGGGTGGGCGGTCTCGCGTTGAGCGTGCGTTTCCTGACCCAGGCCGGGATGACGACGATCGGCGCGACGGCGGCGGTGGCGCTGCAACAGTCCTCCCAGGTGATCACCCACCTGGTGCTGCTGGTCATCTTCAGCGTGGTGGCGGGTACGTCCACCAATCTCGCGCACATCGTGCCGGACGCGACCGTGCTCTACCTGGCCGCCGGAGTCGGCGTCGGTCTGATCGGCGCGTTCATGTTCGTGCCGAAACTGCGCAAGTGGGTGAATCATTCGGTGCGGCCGCAATTGCGCGAGGTGCTCGGCGAACTGGCCGGCCTGGTTCGCGACCCGATCCGGTTCTCGATGATCATCGGCGGCTGCGGCGCCATCACCCTCGGCCAGGCGCTGACGCTGTGGGTCAGCGTGGAGGCCTTCGGTGGCGGAACGGATTTCGTCGCCGTCACCATCGTCACCATGATCGGCGGCACGCTGGCCTCGGCCGCGCCGACACCCGGTGGCGTCGGCGCGGTCGAGGCGGCGCTGATCGGTGGTCTCGCCGCCTTCGGCGTTCCCGCCGAGATCGCGGTGCCCGCCGTCCTGCTCTATCGCGTGCTCACCTGCTGGATCCCGGTCCTGCTCGGCTGGCCGGTGATGCGCTGGATGGGCGAGAAGAACATGATCTGAGGCCGGGATCAGCCGGCGCGCAAGGCGATCAGCAGCCCGTCCTTCTCACAGACCGAGGGCGTCTCGGCCGACTGCTGCGCGTGGCACCGCCAGCCGTCGACGGTCATCGCGGCGGAGGGGCTGATCGTGGTGACGTAGGTCGTCGCCACGGTGATCGCCTCCGTGCAGCCGGGCCGCCCCGCCGCGTTGCCGACCGCGATGACGGTGCGCGAACCACCGCCCGCGTCCGTCACCGGTCCGCAGTTGACGTCCTCCGGGTACGGCGGCGGGACCGGCGGCACGTCGCTGGTGGTGGTGACCGGCGGCTTGGTCGGATCGACGGTGCGGATCGGTGTCGTCACCGGCGGCCGCGGGGTGGCGGGCGCGGCGTCCCCGCGCAGGCCGATGGTCAGGCCGTCCTTGAAGCAGACGTGCGGCACGGCGGTATCGGGCTGGGCCTCGCAGGTCCAGCCGTCGACGGCGGTGGCCTGCCCGTCGCGCGGGGTACCGAGGTAGTCGGCGACCACGGTGAACGCTTCGGTGCAGCCCGGCCTGCCCGCCGCGGAGACGAACGCGATCACCTCGGCGGTACCGCCGTTGCCGCCGGTGACCTGGCCGCAGTTCACGTCGGCGAGCGGCGGCGGCTCTGGGGCAGGGGGATGGGTCGGGCTCGGTGACGGCAGCGCAGCGGTGCCGGTGAGGTTCGCTCGCGTCGTCGTCGGCGCGGCCTTGGTGGTGCTGGTCGGGTGGGCGGAGTGGTCGTCCTCACTGTCGTTGCCGCAACCGGACACACCGGTGAGCACCGCGAGGGCGGCGACGGAACCGGCCGCGAGCCGAATGGTCTGCACAGAACCTCCATGGGTCGTTTTGCTGTCCGGTTGCCTTCGCATTCAATCACGCTGGCGCACAACGCTGTCTGATCCACGCCAGCCTGAATTCCGCGATATTCCCGGACGGTCACCGAACCTCGGCGATGTTGCCGAACGATTGCCGATCGAGCCGGTCGGTCGGTTCCGACCGGTGATCGGCGGCGCGACGTGAACCATCCCACAGCGCGGTCAGCCGCGTGCGGGGTGCCGTTCCAGCGCATAAACTGTCTGGGACGTGACCGGATGATGACCGAGAGGTGTTGTTTCGATGGGATCCCGGACGGTGGTCGCCGACGTCGCCGACGAGTTGGCGCGCCGGGTGGCCACCGGCGAGTACCGGCCCGGCGAACTCATGCCATCGGTCCGCCAGGTCGCCGACGAGTTCGGGATGAACCGGGCCACGGCGCAACTCACCCTCGGCAGGCTCGAGTCCTACGGTTTCGTCGAGGCGCGCCGCGGCAAGGGCTTCACCATCCGTGATGTCAGGGAAGAGGGCGGTATGGATGCCTACCGGCATCTGTTCCGGTTCTCGGTCACCGCGCCCGCCGTCGCCGCCGAGATGTTCACCGACATCGTCGAGGTGGAGCGCGGCATCGTGCTCGAGGCTCTGCTCGGCTACACCGACGCGGAGAAGGTGCTCGACCCGGCTGAGCTGGCCGCCGCCGTCGACGAGCTGGAGGCGCTGGCGCGCCGGTCCGTGCCCGACCACGTGCGCATCATCGAGGCGGAGATCGCTCTGGTGCGCAGGCTGCTCGGCGTGCTCGGGATGAGCATGCAACGCGCCGTGCTGAATTCGGTGGCCGACATGGTCGTCGAGGTGCCGGAGGCGGTCGCCGCGTACTTCGCGGTCGCCCCCGATCTGCACGTGCTCGTCTGGCGCGCGCTGCTGGCGGTGTGGGACGCGGGGTCGGCGCCGACGGAGGCCCAGCTCGCCCTGTTCGAGGACCTCTTCGCGCTGTACCACGAGAAAGTGATCGCCCGCTTCGACGACCTCGTCGGCGTCGCGCCCGCCGAAACGACGGCCGCGACCGCCTGACCTGCCCTCAGCTGTCTGGGTCGGGTTTGTGGTGATGTCCGTGCGGCAGCATCGAGCCGATGAGGGTGCTCACCGGTAGCGGCCGAGTGGAGGTGAGCCCGGAACCGACCATCACGCCCAGCGCGATCGACATCACCGAAAGCAGCGCCGACACCACCACTTCCAGCCCGCTGGCGGCCGTGGTTCCGGTGGTGTGCAGGACCATCTCGGAGACCCCGGTGAGGCTGATACCGCCGGGCACCAGCATCCAGAACGCGGGCAGGAACGCCACCTGCCGCGGCGGCGCGTTGGTCCGGCTCTGGATCAGATAGGCGGCGGGCACCGCGACGAGCCCACCGAGGAAGGTGCCGGTCAGCGGACCCGAGAGGGTCTTGCCGAGGAACTGCGCCGCATAGGTGACGTAGAGGACCAGCAGCAGCCAGCCCACCGAATTCTGCGGCGCGCTCGAGCGCCACGAGTGGCCGTACCCGATCAGCAGCACGCCGACCAGCGGCGCCCACCAGCCCAGCTGTGCGCTGCTCACCGGCGCCTCGCTCAGCGGTCCGAGCAGGCTGATACCCACGTAGAGCCCGAACGCCAGCAGGAACAGCATGTTGATCCCGTAGACCACCCGGCTGGCCCCGGCGACCAGCGAGCCGTTCGCCAGTTCGATGGTGCCGTTGGTCAGCATCGCCCCCGGCAGCAGCGTGGCGATGGCGGGAATCAGCAGTTGGTTCGGTTGGCCGCCGGCGAGCGCGCCGGGTAACCCGAACGCGAGCACCGCGACCACCGCCGCGGCCACCACCGGCAGAGCCAGCGAGACCAACCGGATCTTGGCGGCGAGCTGGGTGAGCGTGCCGACGACGAGGCCGAGCACCACGTACCCGACCAGGGCCCGGGCGCCCGGATTGAGCATCATCCCGAGACCGACGGTCAGCACCACCTGCCCGAGCAGGATCAGCCACGGCGGGCTGCCCGGTTTCGCCGACAGGATCGCGTCGAGCTCCTTCGACGCCAGCGCCGGCGGCGGGGCGTCCTTGTCGATCTTGTCGATGAGGCGGTAGAGCCCGGCGATCTGGTCCAGCGGCAACGTGTCGACGGTGGTGTCGAGCATGTCGACGGTCGGGCCGTCCTCGGTGCGGGTGCGGACGAACACGGCGGTGGGCAGCACCATGAAGTGGATGTTGTCGGTGCCGTAGCGCCGGGACAGCCGGTCCAGGATCTCCTGCACCCGCGCCGAGGTCTCGCTCGCACCGACCAGCGCGACGCCGATGCGGCACAGCAGGTTCAGCAGATCGGCGGGCACCGGCGGGTCGACCGGGTGCGGCGGCGGCGCGGCCGTGTACTCGGCGCGGGCCTTCGCGATGGCCGCGGACACCCGGCGACTCGTCGCCGCCCAGGCGCTGTTCCACCGATCCGCAGCCATGTCACCGCCATCCGCAACCGTGGGGCAATGCAGGTCCACCCGGCACCCGGGTGAGATACCGCGAGTGTAGGGCAGCTACGGCGGGTTCGCGCCCGATGACGGGTGCGGCCGGTGGTTACCGGCCTGCACCCGATCGGATCAGCCGTTGAGCTTGGTCAGCCGATCGCAGGCGGTGACGTACTCCTCGACCAGCCGGTTGACGACGTCGGCGCTGCGCTCGATCTTGTTCATCATGCCGACCACCTGGCCGACCGGATTGAAGTTCACGTCCTTGGCGGCCTCGGGGTAGCGGTGGCCGCGCTTGACGCCGTCGAGGGCGACCATCATCTGCAGCGGCATCGGCAGCGGGTCGGGGGTGTCGGCCGACTCCCAGGCGTCGGTCCAGTCGTTCTTCAGCATGCGGCACGGCTTGCCGGTCCAGGACCGCGAGCGGACGGTGTCGTGGCTGGTGGCGTCGAGGTAGGTGTCCATCTGCGCGGGCGGCACATTGGCCTCCTCGACGGTGAGCCACAGCGAGCCGGTCCACGCGCCCTGGGCGCCCATCGCCAGCGCGGCGGCGACCTGCGTGCCGTTGCCGATGCCGCCGGCCGCGAGCACCGGCGTATCGCCGATCGCCTCGATGACCTGCGGCCACAGCACCAGCGAGGACACCTCGCCGCAGTGCCCGCCGCCCTCGGTGCCCTGACACACCACGAAGTCGAGCCCGGCCGCCTTGTGGTTCATCGCGTGCTTGACCGAACCGCAGAGCGCGCCGATCACCCGGCCCGAGTCCTGGATCTTCTTGACGACGTCCTCGGGCGGGGTGCCGAGCGCGTTGGCGACCAGCTTGGCCTTCGGGTGGTTCAGGATCACGTCGACCTGCGGGCCCGCGGTGGTCGCGGTCCAGCCGAGCAGCTCGTTGTGGTGCTCGCCGTCGGGCAGCGCGGGCACCCCGTGATCGGTGAGGATCTGCTGGGCGAAGTCGCGATGGCCCTGGGGAACCATCTGCGCCAGCTGCTTCTCCAGCTGTTCGGGGCTCAGGCCCTCGACGCCCTTGCCCTCGTACTTCGACGGGATCACCAGGTCGACACCGTAGATGCCGTTCACGTGCTCGTCGAGCCAGGCCAGCTCCACTTCGAGCTGTTCGGCGGTGAAGCCGACGGCGCCGAGCACGCCGAGTCCGCCCGCGTTGCTCACCGCTGCGACGACATCGCGGCAATGGGTGAAGGCGAAGATGGGGAACTCGATGCCGAGTTGTTCGCAGAATTCGGTACGCATACCGAACTGTAACACGTTCTAGTTTCCCCGAAAGGGGTAATTTCAGGCGGCCGCGTCCTCCATCGCGGTCAGCGAATCCTCCAGGTGATCGAGCAGTCGATGCAGGTCCGGTAGCGTGCGGCGGCAGCCGACCAGGCCGAAATCGAGGTTGTCGCCATTGGAGGTGAGGGTGATGTTCACGGCCTGGCCGTCCAGGGGGATGGACAGCGGGTAGCTCGCGTCCAGTCGCGAGCCGTTCCAGTACAGCGGTTCCCGCGCGCCCGGCACATTCGAGATGACGATGTTGAACGGCGGCGTGCCCATCGACGCGAACCCGGGCAGCAGCATCGCCGCCATCGGGCTCAGCATCAGCCCGGCCACGGCCAGGGTCTGCGCGGGCGTCAACGAGCGGTAGACCTCCTTGTTGCGCCGGGTCGACTCGCTCACCGTCTGCAGTCGCGCCAGCGGATCGGCGATGTCGGTGCCCAGGTTGCACAGCAGCGCGGCGATCTTCACGCCCTGCGTGTCGGTGTCGTCGGCCTCGCGCAGCGACATCGGGACCAGCGCGGTCATCGGCTTGTCCGGCAGGGCGTCGCGCTCGAGCAGGTAGGCGCGCAGCGCACCCGCCGACATCGCCAGCACCACGTCGTTCACGGTGGTGCCGGTCGCCTTCTTCACCTGCTTGATCCGGTCCATCGGCCAACTGCGCACCGCGCAGGTCCGCGCGCCGCCGATCGGCACGTTGAACAGCGTGCGCGGCGCCTCGAACGGCAGTGTCAACTGCTGTTGCAGCAGACCGGTGCGGGCGGCCTTCATCAGCGCCGCCGTCGACGAGCTCGCCGCGGCCAGCCCGCCGAGCAGACCGCCGCGACCCGTGCGCGGCGCCCGCGCGCGTTCCTTGCGCGGCAGGTTCCACGGCGGCATCGGCTCGTTCGCCGGTTCGGTGGTGAGCGTGCGGCGCAGCAACCGCTGCGCGGAGACGCCGTCGATCAGCGCGTGGTGCATCTTCGAGTACAGCGCGAAACGGCCGTCGGCCAGGCCCTCGACGAAATGCATCTCCCACAGCGGGCGGTGCCGGTCGAGCAGGGCGCTGTGCAGCGTGGAGGCGTGATCGAGCAGCTGCCCGATCCGGCCCGGCGCGGGCAGGGCGCTGCGTTTCACGTGGTAGTCGAGGTCGACCTCGGCGTCCTGGGTCCAGGCCAGCTGCGGCGCGCCGAGCCAGGTGGCCGGGCGCTTGCGAAAGGTCGGCCTGCAGGTCTTGTCGGCGAGCAGGGTGTCGCGGAACTCGCGCAGGTAGTTCGGCCCCGCGTCCTCGGGCGGCTCGAACAGCTGCAACGAGCCGACGTGCATCGGGTGCTCACGGGATTCCGCGAGCAGGAACAGCGCATCCAACGGTGCGATGAACTCCATGACAGATCGCCCCCTGACGAGAGTGGTTCGTGCATGTCTTCAGACGATCGACCACGCTGTCGGGTCGGCATGGTGACGGATCACATGCCGAGTTCCAAGTTACCCGGATCACCGGCCTCGCGTCAGGTGAACAGGGGCAACCGTGCGGGGCTCACACCTGGGCGGGCTCGGCCTTGCGCGGGTCGGCGGGGTCCTCGACGGCGTCGGCCAGGCGCAGCTGCGCGGTCTGCTCGGCGGCGGGCAGCTCGGGCTGTTCGGCCTGCTCAGGCTGTTCGGCCTGCTCGTGGTGTTCGGCCTGGTCGTTCGGTTCGGCGGTGGGCTCCTCCGCCGCGGCCTCGGCGGGCGGTTCGGCGACCGGCGGGGCCGGGACCGGCTGGACCGCAGTGCCTTTCGTGGGGATATCGATGCCGAGTTCGGCCCGCGTCGTCTCCACCAGGGCCCGCTCCTGCTCGGCGGCGTGCCGCATCGCCTTCTGCCACAGCGAGGCCATCTCCTCGAGCTCCTCGACCGTGGCCTCCGGGTCGATGTGCAGCTTGAGCCGCTGCATGGTGATGTGCTGGGCGGCGGTGAGGGTGCGCAGCAGGTCTTCGCACTTGTTCGGGATGCGGCGATGCGCGACGACCCGCAGCCTCGTCAGCATGGCGGTCGGGCGGTCCCAGATGACCTTGTGGATCTGCGCGCCGACCCCGTCGATCTCCTCCGCGGTGACCAGGTCCCACTCGCCGCAACTGGTCAGATCCGCGCGCACCGACGCCGAGGTCTCCAGGATCGAGGCGACCGCGGCGAGTACCGCTTCCCGGCGCCACGCCTCGTGATCACGTTGGTCGCCAACCATGTTCGACAGCTCGACATGGCGCTGCGCGGCGTCCAGCGCCTGCCTGCCGCGCTCGTCCGCGGCCGCGATGCCCTCGCGGTGCGTGCGGTTGTTGACGATGACGCCGGCGAGAACTGCGGCGGCGACGGGGAGCGAGCCGAGGAGGGGGAGCCACTGAGTCACCCGCCGATCATTGCATCGAGGCACCGCGCAGTCATCATGATCGGCGCGTTGCCCGGGGATGTCACACGGAGTGTCGTGCTCAGCGCGGCGCCGGGACGCCGTGCAGAAAGCCGACGAGCGGGGCCAGTTCGGGGATCTCCTCGGCGTCGGCGAGTGCCTGCTCGAGGGTCCGATCGTGTGTCGGGCGCGCCTTTTCGTAAGCGGCCCTTCCGGTTTCGGTGAGCTCGGTGTAGATGCCGCGGCGATCGTCGGCGCACAGCACCCGGACGAGGAAGCCGCGATCCTCGAGCCGGTTCACCAATCGTGTTGTCGCGCTCGCCGACAGCGCGGCGGCGCGGGCGAGCTGGGAGATCCGCATGTGCCAGCCGTCCTGGCGGGCCAGCGCGTCGAGCACGGTGTATTCGACGACCGAGAGTTCGTGCGCGCGCACCAGCTCGCGCTCGAGCGCGGTCTCGATGTGCCCGTGCAGCGCGGCCAGGGTGCGCCAGCCGGTCGCGCGCACCTCGACGGCGTCATCCGCAATACCCATGTGCCGAGTATACCTGGCGGTTGCAATAGAGCGCGTGTGCAACTATCGTCGCCTGCAGTTAGTTGCACACGCTGGTTATCGGCTCATGGTGAAAGGAAGCGTGCACATGCCACTCGGCCTCATCGCTCTCGCGCTCGGGGGCTTCGGCATCGGACTCACCGAGTTCGTCATCGCCGGGCTGCTCTCACCGGTCGCCGCCGACCTCGGCGTCTCGGTGCCGACGGCCGGATATCTCATCTCCGGCTACGCGCTGGCCGTCGTCGTCGGCGCCCTCGCGCTCACGCCGGTGGTCAACCGCTGGCCACCCAAGCGGGCATTGCAACTGCTCATGGTGCTCTTCACGGTCGGCAACGCGGCCTCGGCGCTCGCGCCCGGCTATGCCGCGCTGCTCGGTGGCCGGGTCATGGCCGCCCTCGCGCACGGCGCGTTCTTCGGCATCGGCGCCGTGCTCGCCGCCTCCCTGGTGGCGCCGGCGAAGAAGGCGGGGGCGATCTCGATCATGTTCGGCGGGCTCACGATCGCCAATGTGCTCGGCGTGCCGCTCGGCACGTTCGTCGGTCAGCAGTGGGGCTGGCGCGCGACCTTCGCCGTGATCACCGTCGTCGGCCTGCTCGCCCTGGCCGGCATCACCGCGCTGGTGCCCGACTCACCCGCCACCGCGACGCGCCCCGACCTGCGCGCGGAGCTGTCGGTCTTCCGCAACACCCAGGTCTGGTATTCGCTGGTCATGACCGTGCTGGTGTTCGGCGGCATGTTCGGCGCGTTCATGTACATCGAGCCGCTGCTCACCCGTGTCACCGGCTTCTCCGACGGGCTCGTGCCGTGGCTGCTCGTGCTGTTCGGCGTCGGCCTGTTCCTCGGCAATCTGTTCGGCGGCCGCTGGGCCGACCGCGCGCTGACCCGGACGCTGCTCGGACTCACCCTCGCGCTCGCGGTGGCGCTGGCCGCCTTCGCGCTGCTGGCCGACAGCAAGATCGCGGCCCTGCTGTTGCTGCCCGCCATGGGCTTCTTCGGCTTCGGCGCCACGCCGGGTCTGCAGATGCGCGTGCTCGATCACGCCGGCGCCGCACCGACGCTCGCGTCCTCGGCCAATATCGCCGCCTTCAATGTGGGCAACTTCCTCGGCGTCTGGCTCTCTGGCCTGGCGATCAGTGCCGGGTTCGGCTGGGTCTCACCGCTGTGGGTCGGTGTCGGCTTCGCGGTCACCGGGCTGGCGGTGCTGATCGTGGCGTCCAGGTCCGCGCGGGCCGCGGAGCCGGTGGCCCCGGAACCTGTTGCGGTCTAGGCGAAGTGCGAGGGATCGGTCCGCGGCGACCGGTCCCTCGCCCCGGTTCGCTGGCGGAATATTGCCGGAAGTTGTCATTTCAGCCACTAGCGTCGGAGGGCGCTCGCCGAAATCATAGGATGAACTGGGTGAGCGCCGGGCTCGCCACGGGATCGGAAATGGTGGGTGAGCCGGGTGAGTAGGCGCGGGTGGGTCCTGTTCCTCGCCCTCGGAGTGATCTGGGGTGTGCCGTACGCGATGATCCGTATCGCGGTCGAGAGCATCGACCCGGTGGTCGTCGCCTTCGGCAGGACCGCGATCGGCGGCCTGCTCCTCTTACCGATCGCCCTGTACACCAACGCCTTTCGCGGCGTCCTCGCCCGCTGGCGGATGCTGCTTGCCTACACCGCCGTCGAGATCATCGGCCCGTGGGTGTTGCTCGGCTACGCCGAACAGACCCTGCACAGTTCCACCGTCGGCATCCTGCTCGCCGCGGTGCCGTTGATCGCCGTCGTCCTGGTGACGATGCTCGGGCACGACCGCTTCGACGGCCGCCGCACGCTCGGGCTCGCCGTCGGCTTCGCCGGTGTCGCGGCCCTGGTCGGCCTCGATGTCGACCTCACCGCCCCGGCGGCGCTGGCCGCGGTGGCCGTGGTGACCATCGGCTACGCCATCGGCCCGATCATCTACGACCGCACCCTCGCCGATCTGCCCTCGCTCGGCGTGGTCACGGCCTCGCTGCTGCTCGCGGCCCTGGTCTACACCCCGTTCACCGCGGTGTCGTGGCCCGAACGCATCCCCGCCGACGCGGCCTGGTCGGTGCTCGGGCTCGCCGTGATCTGCACGGCCGCCGCCTTTCTCGTGTTCTTCGCGCTCATCGCCGAGGTCGGCCCGGCCCGGGCCACCGTGGTCACCTACATCAATCCGGCGGTCGCGATCGTCCTCGGGATCGCGGCGCTCGGGGAACCGTTGACGATCGGCATGGCGATCGGCTTCCCGCTCGTCATCGTCGGTTCGATCATCGGCACTCGCAGCGCGACCGCGCGCGTGCGCGACGCGGTACCCGTCCGGACATAGCGAAACCCCGGCGGGCGGACGGCCCACCGGGGTTTCGCGGCAGTGACTAGTTCGTCGGAGTCGCCGTGGTGGTCGTCGGCTCGACGGTCGTGGTCGGCGCCACCGTGGTGGTGGGCGCCGGGGTCGTCGTGGTCGGGGCGGGCGCTCCGGCCTGGTTCGTCGCGGGCTCCTGCACCACGGGGGCCTGCGTCGTGGTCGACGGCGTGGTCGTCGACGGGGCGACCGTGGTCGAGGGGGCCGTCGTGCCGGTGCTCGTCTGCGAGGTCGTCGACGGGACCGTGGTCTTGGCCGTGGTCGTGCTCGACTTCGCGGTCGTGGTGCTCGGGGCAGCCGAGGTCGTGGTCGTCGCGGGCTTCGTCGGTGCCGCCAGCGCGGCGGTCACATCGGCGTCCTCCGGTGCGGACTTGGTGTCCACCTGCTCGCCCGCCTGCGCCTGCTTGGCCAGGTGGGTCAGCCATGCCGCCGCGTACTCGGCCGAGGTCAGCGGCTTGCCGTTGGCGGCGTCGGAATCCCGCCAGTAGTCGAAGTGGTGGCCGGTGCCGTTCGGGCCGAGCGTGAGCTGGTACGGATCGCTCATCGCCACCGGGATCGTGTTCTGGTTCGTCACGATCAGCCCGACGATCTCGTTGAAGATCTTCTGCGGCAGGTACGCCAGCGGCGAGATCTGCTCGGCGGCGATCGTGTCGGCCTTGGCGGGCGCCTTGGTCTCGCCCGGCTTGTAGTCCGGATCCGAGACCTTCAGCAGCACGTCGAGGAAGGTCTCGTCGCTGGCCATCCAGTTCGGGTTGGCGGCGATGTCGGAGAAGGCCGCCATCGCGATCCGGCCGAGCGTGAACGCCATGTCCTGGCCGGTGGCCGGGGTGAGGCCGTCGCGCTGCAGGTCGTCGATGTTGATCTGCCTGCCCACGTTCGCGGCCAGCTGCAGCAGGGAGATGTTCTCCGGCGCCGCGCAGGTGAGGTCGCCCTCGGAGCAGAACGAGGCGATCTTGCCGTCGAGCGCGCCGAAACCGCCACCGGTGGTCGCGCCCTGGCCGGAGATCGGCTTGGTGCCGTTCTGGTACTTCTGGTCGAAGCCGTCCGGGTTGGCGAACGGGTCATCGGCGCCGATGAACGGACCGTCCCCGGCCTTGCGGCCCGGGTCGGCGAACATCACGACACCGAGCACGTCATCGGGGTCGACGGTGGCGTAGCCGTCGGCCGGGTCGTCGTTGCCGATGCCCTCGGCGACGCGGCGCACCACGTCGGCGCCCTCGCTGTAGCCGACGATGGAGAACTTGGTGTCCGGGCAGGCCGCCGAGATCTCCCGCATCACCTGCTGGGTGTTGGCGACGCCGGCGTTCACCGCGTCCTCGTAGGTCGACATGTCGGCCGGGTAGGCGATGTACACCGCCGCGTACTCGCCCTCGGCGAGGTCGTCACGCGGCGCGTTCACCACCGGATCGACCCACACGCTGGAGTGATCGCCCGAGAGCGCGGCGGGCAGCGGGTTGCCGTTGGCGTCGAGCAGCATCGCCGTGGTGCCCTCGACGGGTGTGTCGTTGCGGCCGGCGACGGAGATGGTCACCATCTCGCGGCACTCGGTGACCGAGGTGGTGAGCTCGTACGTCGGCGACTCGGGTCCCGAAGTCACCGCGAACGACGCGGCGACGATGGCCGCGACGCCCAGCGCGGCGGGCGCGGCGACAGCCGAGGCGATGCGATGTTTCGCAAGGAACTCGCGCAGATTCATAGTCTGATCCCGTTCGGAAAACCTACAGGTGGGCAGGCCCCCCGACGGGCCGTTTGTCACGGGGATTGTCGCGACACCCCACGAGATCGTTACTGGCGCGAACAGGAACCGTTCTCCGGACGCCCTCGTGATCGCGGGCTGGGCGGGGAGCGTCCGGCTCCGGGTCGCCCCGTGGTTGCTCGCTCATCGGCTATCGACTGATCGGCCCGCGGCACCATAGAATTGTCTATCGCTGTGCCGCATTTCCGGGTCCTCGGGCCGATCGAATTTCCGCGTATTCGAGCTGGTATCCAAGAAGGTGACCGATGTCCGTTTCCCGGAATGTCCTGGCATTCATCTGCACCCTGGGACTGTTGGTCGCGGCGTGTTCCTCGGATGACAACCCGGAGGCGCGCGAAGACCCGGCCCGGGCCGACGCGATCATGAAGATCGTCGACGACTACATGCGCGAAGCACACCTGAAGTCGGTGATCGTGCGCGTGACGATAGACGGCGAGGAGATCGTCACCGAGGCGCGTGGCGAATCCATGGCCGGCGTCCCCGCCACCACCGACATGCATTTCCGCAACGGCGCCGTCGCCATCTCCTACGTCTCGACACTGCTGCTGATCCTGGCCGACGAGCGGAAATTGAGCCTCGACGACAAACTCTCGAAATACCTGCCCGACATTCCCAACGCCGACCGCGTGAACCTGCGGCAGCTCGCCCAGATGACCACGGGCTACCACGATTTCGTGCTCGGTAACGAGAAGTTCGCCGAGATCGCCTACGCCGACCCGTACAAGGCGTGGACCACCCGCGACCAGCTGGCCCTCGCGATCGACGACCCGCTGTGGTTCGAACCGGGCACCAACTGGGCCTACGCGCACACCAACTACGTGCTCCTCGGGTTGGCGCTGGAGAAGGTCACCGGCAAGTCGCTCGCGGATGCCCTCCAGGAGAAGGTGCTCGACCCGCTCGATCTGCAGAACACCGTTCCGAACCTGACCCCGTACATTCCCGAGCCGGTGCTGCACACGTTCACCTCCGAACGCCGCGAGTACTTCGGCTTGGCGGCCGACGTCCCGTTCTATGAGGAGTCGACCTACTGGAATCCGTCGTGGACCATCAGCCACGGCGCCATCCAGACCAGCGATATCCGTGATCTGGAGCGCAGTGCCGTCGCCATCGGCAGCGGCGAACTGCTGTCCGAGGAGTTGTACCGGGCGATGACCACCACCGATCTGCGCGGGAAGACGACGGCGGTCCCCGGCTGCGTCAACTGCAGGCCCCTCGACGATTTCCAGACCTACGGGCTCGGCCTGTGGCTCACCGGTGACTGGTCGTATCAGAATCCGCTGTTCTACGGCGGCGCCGCGGTCAACGCCTACCTGCCGTCGAAGAAGATCGCGATCGCGGTCGCCGTCACCTACCTGCCCGCGGCGTTCAGCGCCTCGGGTGGCTACTCGAACGGCGGCGACGCGCTGTTCCGCAAGATCGGCGCCTACCTCGCGCCCGAGGACGCGCCACCGGTCAAGAACGAGGCCGCGCCGCAGGGCGGGTCCTAGCCGATGGCCGATTGGGACGGCGCGGGCTACGCCCACATCAGCGGACTCCAGCGCGCGCTCGCCACCGCCGCGATGGAGTCGGTGGCGGTGACGGGCTCGGAGCGGGTGCTCGACGTCGGCTGTGGCGACGGCTATGTGACGCGGCTGATCGCGGCGCGGACGCCCGGCGGTTCCGTGCTCGGCCTCGACCCGTCACCGCGGATGATCGAGGTGGCCCGCACCGCCGACGACCAGCTCACCAACGTCGACTTCCAGGTCGGTGACGTCACGACCATGGCGTTCCCGCCCGAGTTCGACCTCGTCGTCTCGTTCAACGCCCTGCACTGGGTCGCCGACCAGGAGACCGCCTACCGCACGATCGCCGCGGCACTCGCGCCCGGCGGCCGCGTGCTCGTGCAGTACGTCTGCGATGGCGACCGCCCGAGCCTCGAGGACGTCGCGACGGCCGTCACCGGCGAATCGCGCTGGTCGGCGGCCTTCGCCGGATTTCCCTGCCCGTACGTGCACATCGATCCCGAGGCTCTGCCCGCGATCGCGGCGCCGACCGGGCTCACAGTGACCGCGCAGTCCGTCACCGACCGGGAATGGGACTTCGGCTCTCGCGATGCCTTCGTCGGCTGGTGCACAGTCGGATTCACGGACTGGACGGCCCGCCTCCCCGCGGCTGAGGTCCCTGTCTTCGTCGACGAGGTCGTCGACCGCTACGAAACCGTCGTCGGCAGGCCCGGTCTGTTCCGCTTCCTGCAATTGCGCGCCGAGCTGGCAGCGGCCTGAGGCCACCTACGCGGCCGTCCGGACCAGCCAGCTGGCCCGTGACATTCGTGAACACTGCCCACAGCGCTCACCAGATATCGGCCCACCGCGGCCGTTCCGGCACGTCGTACCCGGCCGCGCGGCCACGTACGAGCAGCGTCATCTCCGCGCCCACCGACGAGCGCTCCAGCAGGCGTTCCGCCGTCTTCCGGCGGAACTGGTTGAACGCGAACTCCTTGTTCATCCCGTACACGACACCCGTTGCCGGATGCGCGAATTCCACCGCGATCTTCACGTGATGGAAGGAGATGACATTGTTGGTCGGGTTGACGACGCGGTGCCCGCACTCGGTCACCCGCGCGGTCACCGGGGTCGCGTACCGGCGCAGATACGCCCGCCGCGCCCACCAGCCGACCGCGAGCACGAAGGGCCAGGTGATCAGCCCGAACAGCAGACTCCCCAGCAGCGCGAACACCACCGCGACATCGTTGCCGGACCACCGCGCGAGGGTGAACGCCACATCCATCGTGCCGGTGAAATAGGCCACCACGACGGCTGTCGACACCAGCCAATACAGCGGCACCATCGGACTGAACAGCGGCCTGCTACTCATCCCCACCCTCTTCCGATCTCACCGCGATGGTAGCGAGGGCGCCTGCGCGAGTTGCGATTCGTCGAACCTGGCGCGGGCCCGCTCGACCTCCGGAAGCGTATCGGCCGTCCACAGCAGCAGCGCATCGATGAGTCCCTGCAGGGTGCGGCCGACCGGTGAGATCCGGTACTCGACGGCGACCGGGCGGGTCTGGATGACCACTCGCTCGACCATCCCGTTGCGCTCGAGCCGCCGCAGCGCCGAGGTGAGCGACTTCTGCGTCACCACGGGAATCGCCCTGCGCAGCTCGTTGAATCGCAGCGGCTGATCGCACAGCGCCTCCATGATCTGCAGCGACCACTTGTCGAGCATCTGGTCGAGCAGCTCACGGTGCCGCGCGGTGAGCTGCGGGGTGTCCTCGGTTTCCTGCATGACACCTAGTCTCGTTGAAGTGCCCTTCGAATACCACGTATACATCGGATACCTAGTCCGACAGCGAAGGGAACTCCCATGTCCGTGCAGCTCTTGACCCCACCGAACATGTTCGGTCCCGTTCCGTACCACCACGTTTCGATCAGCACCGGCGCCCGCCACGTGCACGTCGCCGGTCAGATCGCCCGCGACGCCGACGGCACCCCCGTCGCACCCGGGGACCTCGCCGGTCAGCTGGCCTGCGCGCTCCGCAACACCGCCCGCGGCTTGGCGGGCGCAGGCGCCACCTTCGCCGACGTCGTCCGCCTCCGCTTCTTCGTCACCGACTGGACCCCCGACAAGTACGCGTCGTTCCTCGACGGCATCAACCAGGTCGCCGAGGAACTGGCCCTCCCCGACCCCCTCCCCCCGCTGTCCGCCATCGGCGTCGACTACCTCTTCGAACCCGACGTCCTCGTGGAAGTGGAGGCTTACGCAGTCCTCGACTGATCACCTCTCGGTGTGAGCAGGAGTTCCCGACCCCGCTCCGGCGTAAAGCTCTGCGCCAGAGCGGGTTCGGCGAGCAGCACCACTGGGGCGAGATGATCGGAGGTACGTGGCTGCCACTGAGGTAGGGCGGCGCGGATGTGCTTCCACGGATCGCCTGGACCCGAAAGTGCCTCCCGTACCGCGACATCGAACTCGGCGGAGCCGAAAGTCACTCGATACTCGGGGTGTCTCGCTCGTGCCTCGTGCGCGTCGATCGCGGCACGGATCTCCGGCGGGTCGCCGATGAGAGCCATCTCGAGCCGCGAACTCTGCCAGGGCTCCCGGATCTCGTGCTGCCGGAACAGATAGGGCATGAGCTCCTCGGTGAACAGCGGATCGGTGAGAAACCCCTCGGTGATGAAAGCCGGATGCAGCAGCTGGCTGAGCAGTTGGTCGGCCTCGTAGCTGCGGCCGAGCAGCAGCAGCAACTGAACTCGGAGCAGAGTCGCGCGCGGTCGCCCGAATTCGTCGGCGCGCGTAAGCGCCGACAGTGCCGCATCGACATCGCCGGCGAGTGCGTCGAGCCGCGCCCGCTCCACCATCAGATCGAGCTCGTCCCTGGTTTGCCCGGCGGGCTTACGCATCCGGTGGAATTCCGCGTACAGGTGCTCCATCAGTGCCGCGAAGGACGGGAAGCGCGTCGGCGCGTCGCCAGCCCATGCGAACACGCTGTAGGCCGCCCACTCCCCGTCGGCATCGACATCGCCGGGATCGAGGAACAGGATGCCCGCATCGGCCTCCCGCGAGATCAACAGGCCCCGGCCGAACGGATTTCCGGGCGCGTCATCGGAGCCCGCATCGCACAGTTCGGCCCACGATTCCTCCCAGTGGGGCTCGAGGTCACGCACCCAGCCGAGATCGCCCGTGTCGCGCATGCGCCACACGAACGACCCGGCGTCACGCCATCCGTCGGTGGTCAGCAGAAAGCTCCGATACGAGGGTGGCAGCGCTAGGCCGAGCCGCTGTTCGGTTGCCGCGACCTTGCTTTCGGTCGCGGCCTCGAAACCGAGCCACCGTTGCCGCAGCACCTCGGCATCGAGCGAATCGGGCTCACCGGAGCTGATCCACTCCTCGCTCCAGCGCGCCAACCACGGTTGCCATTCCATGCCGCGACCCTAAGCCCGCCCACCGACACCGTGCTCGGGCGTCCGGATGCCGAGCGTCAGGTCCCCCGCGAAACGGGCGCTGCCCGTAGCCGCCGGTCACGTCGCGGCGGCAGTGATCACGCGAGCACCCGTCAGCCCGGTCACGCCGAGGGTGATGGCGGCGCCCGCGACGATGACGAGCGCATACGGCACCGGTGCCAGGGCGGTGAGCGGGTCGCCGGTCTTGGTGATCGCGAACGGCACCGTGCTCACGAAGGCGCCCACGCTGCCGACGACAGCGCTGACGGTGACCGCGGCGGCGGCTTCACCGATCAGCATGCGCCGCGACTGACCGGCCGTGGCGCCGATGAGGTGCAGTGACGCGAATTCCGCGCGGCGACGGCTGATCGACGCGATCAGGTTGTTGGACAGGGCGATTGCCATGAACGCGGCGATGAGGGCGACTACCAGGTAGTTGATCGCGGCCATGAGCTGCCCGTCAGCACCCGCGGCGCCGTACTGATTCTCCACCGCCTGCATGGACAGGGTGCCGGCGGCGACGCCGATGAACAGCGTCAGGAAGGTGACCGCGGGGCGCACTCGCTCGGGTGCGGCGGCGAGATTGCGCGCGGCGAGGTGGCCCGCGGCGCCACCGCGCAGCGCCGGGATCTTGCCGAACACGAACTCCGCCAGGGTGATCAGCTCCGGCGCGAGCAGACTCAGCCCCACCGCCACGAGCACACATCCTGGCCCGGTGAGCGCGGTCGTCAAGATGTCGGCCGGATCGATGGCGAGGACGGTGAACGAGGAGGCGAGCCCGGCGAGGAGCAGTGCTGCCGCCGCGATCGGGCGAGTGCGGCGCGCACGAGCACGTGCCCGCGTGGGCCCCGGTTCCTTGACCGGGCTGCGCGAGGCGATCGCGCGACTGCCGATCCAGGCGGCGGCGATCCCCGCGGCCAGCATGAGCGACGCCCCGACCAGCGGTAACGGGACGCCGGGCGAATAACCCGTCGAATCGTCGATGAGGCCGCCCGCCCGGATACCCGCAAGCAGTCCGGCGCCGAGCAGTTGTCCGGCGCCGAGGCCTGGCAGCACCGCGACGAACCCCACCATGGCGGTCTCGGCGACCACCATCCGCCGCACCTGCGACGGTGTCGCGCCGACGAGCCGCAGGCCGGCGATCTCGCCGGCCCGGCCCTGCATGGCCACCCCGATCGTGGAGACCATGGCGAACAGCACGATCGCCAGCACCCACCCGCCGAGGATCAGCGGGAACGGCACCAGAAAATCGCGGTCGGCCGAGGCATCCGCGGCGAGACCGGTCCCGAGCAGTCCAGCCATGGCGGTGACCAGCGCTGTCCCGGCCGCCGATACGACACCGGTGGCGATCGCGGAAGCACGATGGTGCGCGAACGAGCGCAGAACCAGACCGATCATCACGACCGCACCTCCGCGGCCCGCTCGGCCGTCTCGACCAGCACGGCCATCCGGTTCGCGACCTCCCGCGCCGAGGGCCGCGCGACGCGGTCGACCAGGCTGCCGTCGGCGAGGAACAGGACCTCGTCGGAATAGGAGGCCGCGATCGGATCGTGGGTGACCATGATGATCGTCTGCCCCTGATCGGCGAGACCGCGCAGCAGGGTGAGTACCTCACGGGCACTGCGGATGTCGAGCGCCCCGGTCGGTTCGTCGGCGAAGACCACCTCGGGGTCCGTGATCAGGGCCCTGGCAATGGCGACGCGCTGACGCTGACCACCCGAGAGCTGATCGGGACGGTGCCCGGCCCGCTCCCGCAGGCCGACCCCGGCGAGCAGGGCCATGGTCCGGTCGCGGTCGGGCCGCCGCCCGTCCAGGCGCACCGGCAATTCGACATTGTCCACTGTCGAGAGCGCGGGCAGCAGGTTGAACGACTGGAAGACGAAGCCGATGCGGCGCCGGCGCAGCTTGGCCAGCGCGGTCTGGTCCAGCGCTTCCAGCGGCTGCCCGTCGAAGGCGATCTGACCGGAGGTCGGCGTCTGGAGCCCGGCGGCGCAATGCAACAGCGTGGTCTTGCCGGAACCCGATGGGCCCATGATCGCGGTGAACGACCCCGGGGCCACGTCGAGATCGACGCCACGCAGCGCGTGCACCGATCCGCTCTCCCCTGGGTACTCGCAGCGCAGTCCACGCAGGCGCAACACCGGCGGGCTCGAAGTAGTGGTGTGCATGGGTTCCCCTTTCGCGGGGGCGGCAAGTGGTGTAAACGATCGTTGTAAACGAACGTTTATCTATACTATAGCCGCATGGGCAACCGAGACAAGCTTCTGCAAGCGGCGCGTGACTGCCTCCTCACGCTGGGGTACGCCAAGACGACCGTGCGCGAGCTGGTCAAGATCTCCGGGGCCAACCAGGCGTCGATCAACTACCACTTCGGTTCGAAAGAGCGGCTGCTCACCGACACGCTGCACGAGCTCAACCGCGAATGGGGCGATGTCCTCTTCGCCGCCATCGGCGACGACCCGCCGGGGCCCGCGGGGAACGAGGCGCGCTGGGAACGGATCGTCGCCTCGATCCGTGACCACCGCGCCCTCTGGTACGTGAACTTCGAGTCGGTCTCCGCGGCCCGCGACGACGAGGAGATCCAGACGATGCTCGCCAACGGCCAGCGCGCCGCCCGCCGCTCCCTCGCCCACGCCTTCGGCGGCCTCGACCCCGACACCGACGACCCCGACACCGTCGAGGCCGTCGGCTCCCACTACTTCGCACTGCTCGTCGGCGTCGCCAGTCAGTGGCTGGCCGACCCAGACCACGCCCCCACCGCCGCCCGCATCGTGGCGGCCGACTCGGGTCGACCTGGCCGCTGACCCCGGCGGCCCGCAGCCACGGCCCCGGCTCGGGCCTGCCGAATCGCACGGAGCAGGGCGCCCTCAGCGGTCAGTGATAGAAGGTCACCCATCCTCCGTACTCGACCGATCCACCGGCCCCGAACGCTACCCATGGCAGCGCCGAAGCGTGCCGTGAGCGGTCAGCCGCGGGCCATGTCCACGAAGCGGCTCAGGTGCAGCTGGTGGGCGACGGTGATCGTGGCGGTGGGGCCGTTACGGTGCTTGCCGACGATGAGGTCGGCCTCGCCGCCGCGTGGGTCGTCGCGCTCGAAGGCGTCGGGGCGGTGCAGCAGGATGACCATGTCGGCGTCCTGCTCGAGGCTGCCCGATTCGCGAAGATCGGAAACCATGGGGCGCTTGTCGGTTCGCTGTTCCGGACCACGGTTCAGCTGCGAGATCGCGATCACCGGAACTTCGAGTTCCTTGGCGAGCAGCTTCAGGTTTCGCGAGAAGTCCGAGACTTCCTGCTGACGCGATTCGACCTTCTTGCCGGAGGTCATCAGCTGGAGGTAGTCCACCACAACGAGTTTCAGATCATGGCGCTGCTTGAGCCGTCGAGCCTTCGCGCGAATCTCCATCATCGTGAGGTTCGGCGAATCGTCCACGAACAAAGGCGCCTCACTGATCTCCGACATCCGCCGAGCCAGCTTCGTCCAGTCGTCGTCACTCATCCGACCCGAACGCATATCGCCGAGCTTGATCTTCGCCTCGGCCGAGAGCAGACGCATGACGATCTCGGTGCGGCTCATCTCGAGCGAGAAGATGACGCTCGCCAAACCATGCTTGATAGAGCAACTACGCATGAAGTCCATGCCCAGCGTCGAGTTGTGTGTCGGCACCATCGAGCGGCCCGCGAGATACAGATGCTCGGCGTTGTCGACCTCGACGCAGCGCACGGGCACCGAATCGACCCTGCGGACGTCCACGATGTAGCGCGCGTTCGATCGAGCGGTATTGCGTGCCGCGCGCCGCTCCTTGTGTAGCAGCGCCTTTCGATACAGCCCGAACACTTGGTCGTCGGTGGCGAAGGTGAGCGTGAAGCAGGTCGACGACTCCTCTGACCGGCCGCGCACCCGCTTGGTGGACACCCCGCAGCGATAGCCCAGGCTGACGACGAGTTCCTCGACATCACGGAACAGGCGCTCGCTCGTGATGGCGAACTGCACGGAGCCACCGTGGGTGACGGTGCCGTCGGTATCGAGGAGCCCTGCCAGCAGCGCGCGCCGCTGTGTTTCGGAAGCGCGCAGGTAGTCCACCGGAATGTGCTTGTCGCCGAGCACTCCGATGGTTCGCAACCGGGCCTGCACACTGCCCACCGAGTTCCGGCACGCCTGGCACAGCCGCAGTCCGATCGACGGACCGCCGCACTCCGCGCACGAGGGCGCCGGTAGCGGTGCCGAGACGAATCGCGCCGTCCCGCCGCAGGATCGGCCGCAGGTACGGACCTCGCTGGTGAACGGGACGAACTGGGTGCCGCAGACGACGCACGCGCGAGCTTCGACCGGCTCCGGAGCGGGCAGCGTCAACTGGTAGCGGCCGTGGGCCGATGGCGATGGTACCGCGACGATGCCCTCGCCCTCGACGCGCGCGACGATCTCCGGGTCGAGGCAGGTGAGCTGTGCGGCGGCGGACGTTCCGTCACCCAGCCACGCGCCGAGCGTGTACGGCGGGACCAGCAGTTCTCGCTCGGGCAACTGCAGGGGGAGGGTGTTGGTGACCGAGTGGTTGAGTCGGCGGTCGGCGGTGTCGCAGCGGAGCGTGTCGGCGATGTCGGCGGTGGTGCGGACCGCGGGCAGGGTCGGATTGCGACGCGGACGTCCCGCGGCAGCTTCCTGGGCGGACCGCCGCGATTCCCGAGTGTCGGTGAGCCACTGGTGCTGTTCGTCGGCGACCAACACGGTTCCGTCGGAGAACTCGACCTCGTAGCAAGGCCGGCCGGTCATCACCTCGGTCGCCGCGACGACGCGCGTGGGATGTCCCTGTGCGTCGAGGAGTTCGTCACCGACCCGAACCTCACCCATCGTGGTCCAGCCGGTCGGCGTCGGCAGCGGGGTGTCCAGCGCAAGCGCCTTACCGACGCCGGGGCGGGCCGCCACGATGATCATCTGGCCTGGATGTAGACCGTTGGTGAGTTCGTCGAGTTCGGTGAAGCCGGTGGGGACGCCGAGGGAGATGCCGCCGCGGGAGGCGATGGAGTCGATCTCGTCCATGGTGGGCTGGAGGAGTTCTTCCAGCGGCATGAAGTCCTCGGTGGTGCGGCGTTCGGTGACCTCGTAGACCTCGGCCTGGGCGCGGTCGACGACCTCGGCGATGTCCTGGCCGTCGGCGCCCGCGTAGCCGAACTGGACGATGCGGGTGCCCGCTTCGACGAGGCGGCGCAGGATGGCCTTCTCGGCGACGATCTCGGCGTAGAAGCCGGCGTTGGCGGCGGTGGGGACAGTCTGGGTGAGGGTCACCAGGTAGGGCGCGCCGCCGATGCGCTTGAGCTCGCCGCGGCGGTCGAGGCCGGCGGCGACGGTGACGGGGTCGGCGGGTTCGCCGCGGCCGTACAGGTCCAGGATCGTGTCGTAGACGGCCTGGTGGGCGGGGCGGTAGAAGTCGCCGGGGCGCAGCACCTCGACCACGTCGGCGATGGCGTCCTTGCTGAGCAGCATGCCGCCGAGGACGGACTGTTCCGCGGCCATGTCGTGCGGGGGCTGACGCCCGAAGTCCTCGCCGGGCGGCTCGGGCGGAAAGTCGGTATGCGCGCGGTCACCGGTGGTAGTCACCAGAATCGACCGTCCTCTCTGCCCGCAGAACCGGGGGTTTCACATCGATGAACTCGTTGTACTCCCGGGCACTGACACGAATGTCAGCTATCGGTTGCCTGCGCGCTTCCCGGGGTCGTGCGCAGGGCGATGCGACGAACCTAGGCGACGATTTCGGGCGGCGCCAACCCGATATGTGCACACAACTGTGGATAACTTGGGGGTAGTTCACCCAGTGTTGTGCAGCTTCTGTGGAAAACGTGGGGAAAACCCAGGTCAGTGCGATAAAACGCCCTGATAGCGCCCGTTTTATCCAACTCGTCGCCTGTGGATGAAAGAAGTTTCGGCGTGTCGGTCAAGGTGAACAGCCGGGCGTGTTGGGTAAACAGCGGAGGTGCATGCTATGACCGGAGTCACAAATCTGCCGGTTGGTTTCGGCAATCATCCACAGGCTGAATAACGGGAGGTCAGCGAGTTGCCGACCATCGGCCGCTACCGCTGACCTGCACGGGAAAGATCGCCGGTTACCGACTAGCTATCGCTACTCGCGCCTGAAAAAGGCAATGAGAAACCACCCCCATGCGGAACACGGGGGTGGTTCTCAGCGAACTCAGTTCGCGGCAACCTCGAGGTTGAACTTGGCAGCCACGTCGGGGTGCAGGTGCACCACGATGCCGTGCTTGCCGGTCGCCTTGATGTGCGACTTCGGCAGCTCGATGCTGCGCTTGTCCACCACGGGGCCACCGGCGGCCTTGATGGCACCGGCAACGTCGGCGGTGGTGACCGAACCGAACAGCTTGCCGCTGTCGGCGGTCTTCACGGCCAGCGAGACCGACTCCAGGCCCTCGATGGCCTGCTTCAGTTCGTTGGCGTGATCGAGGTCGCGCACCTTGCGGGCGTCCTGCGCCCGGCGGATGCCCTCGACCTGCTTCTGGGCGCCACGGGTGGCCACGATGGCCAGGCCGCGGGGCAGCAGGTAGTTGCGGCCGTAGCCGTCCTTGACCTCGACGAGATCGCCCGGTGCACCGAGGTTGTCGACATCAGCGGTGAGGATGAGCTTCATCTGTCTGACTCCCTTTCTCAGCGAGCGGTCGACACGTAAGGCAGCAGGGCCACCTCACGCGAGTTCTTGACGGCCACAGCGATATCACGCTGGTGCTGCACGCAGTTGCCGGTGACGCGGCGGGCGCGGATCTTGCCGCGATCGCTGACGTACTTACGCAGGAGCGTGGTGTCCTTGTAATCGATATTGACGATGCCGGACTTGCTCTCCTTGCAGAAAGTGCAAGCCTTCTTCTTCAGCACCTTTTCGCGCGCGGGCGCTTTAGGCATGGTGTTCTCTCCGTACTATGAGTGCCGTTCCTCAGAACGGCGGTTCGTCATCCATGCGGCCGCCGCCCCCGAAGGAGCCGGCCGCGGGCGCGCTACCCCACGGATCGTCGTTGCCGGCGTTGCCGCCGCCCGACTGTCCGCCGCCACTGTTGGCGTTGTAGCCGCCTGCGCTACCACCACCGGCGTTACCGGAACCACCACCGAAGCCGCCGCCTCCGCCGCCGCGACCGGCCTTGGAGACCTTCGCCGTCGCGTAGCGCAGCGAGGGGCCGACCTCGTCGACCTCGAGTTCGACGACCGTGCGCTTCTCACCCTCGCGGGTTTCGTAGGAGCGCTGCTTGAGCCGTCCGCTCACGATCACGCGAGCACCTCGGGTCAGGCTCTCGGCGACGTTCTCCGCTGCTTCACGCCAGATGTTGCAGCGCAGGAACAGGGCCTCGCCGTCTTTCCATTCGTTCGTATTGCGATCGAATACACGGGGAGTCGAAGCGACGGTGAAATTCGCCACCGCTGCGCCCGCGGGCGTGAAACGAAGCTCCGGGTCTGCCGTCAAGTTTCCGATGACGGTGATGACCGTGTCGCCTGCCATGTGGGGTTCCTCCTGCTCGGGGGTGCAGTCCGCGTCTCGGGATTTGCGCTCGAGCCTAAAGCTAGGCTCTGACACGAAATTCGAGAAGGGCGCGGACTACTTGTCGTTGCGCAGAACCTTGGTGCGCAGCACCGTCTCGTTCAGGCCCAGCTGGCGGTCGAGCTCGCTCACGGTGGCCGGGGTCGCGGTCAGTTCGACGACCGCGTAGATGCCTTCGGCCTGCTTGCGGATCTCGTAGGCGAGCCGGCGGCGGCCCCAGATGTCGACCTTGTCGACCTTGCCGCCCTCGGTCTTGACGACGTTGAGCAGAGTATCCAGGGACTGCCCGACGATGCGCTCGTCCAGGCTGGGGTCGAGGATGACCATCACTTCATATTGACGCACGGACCAATCACCTCCTGTGGACTAGGAAACGGCCATGGACTTTCCATGGCAGGAGGGTTCGTTGCGTCAGCAACCCGACAAGGCTACATGAGCGGGTCGTTAGCAGCGAAATCGATCGAATACTGTGGTCGCCATGACCATGGCCGACACGCCGCAGCGGACCGCACGACGCGCCGCGACGGCCTCGGCGCTGACGTTCCTGATCGTGCTGCTGTGTGGTCTCACCCTCGCGCTGGCCTACGCCAACAAGGCCCGCTGCGCGGGTGGCGAGATCGACGACATCGGCCGCAGCCTGGTGTTCGACATCCGCAAGGACGCCGACGTCTGCTATTCCGACATCCAGTTCCTCTGGAGCGGCCGCGAGATCGACAACCACGTGTTCCCGTACGTGAACGGCGGGATCACCGAGGAGGGCGCGCTCGTCGGCGGCGCCGTGGAATACCCGGTGCTCAGCGGCCTGCTGATGTGGGCCGCGGCGATCGGCGTCGACAACGACGCCGACTTCCTGTGGCGCTCGGCCCTGCTGCTCACCCCGTTCGCGCTGCTCACGGCCTGGATGCTGGCGCGGATGGCCGGTCCGGCCGCGCTGCTGTGGGCGATCGGTCCGCCGCTGGTGCTCTACGCGTTCCACAATTGGGAACTGCCGGTGGTGTGCGCGGCGGTGGGCGCGGTCTACGTGGTGACCGCGCTGACCGGCCTGCCGGTGCGCACCCGCGGGATCATCGCCGCCGTGCTGCTCGCGGTGGGCTTCTGCTTCAAGATCTATCCCGGCATCTTCGTGCTCCCGCTGGCGCTGTACGTGCTCACCGAGGGCCGGCCACGCGACGGGCGGCGGCTGACCGACCTCGACATCGCGGGCGCGGCCCAGACCGTGCTCGCGGCGATGGGCACCGTCGTCGCGGTGAACCTGCCGTTCGTACTGGCGGGGGTGGAGGGGTGGCGGGCCTCGATCGTCTTCCAGCAGCTGCGCCAGGCCGACATCACCACCAATTCGATCTGGTACTGGGGACATCAGCTGATCTTCGGGCGCGCCGCCGAGACCTCGAACGACTGGCACGACATGGTCGCCGCCGCCTCGCCCACCCTGATCCTGGCCTCGTTCGCGCTCGCGATGTGGCTCGGATACCGCCGCTGGACTCCCACGTCGGCGTTCCCGTGGGTCGGGGTGAGCGGCGCGATGCTGTGCGGATTCATGCTTTTCCACAAGGTGCACTCACCCCAGTACACCCTGTGGATAATTCCGTTCCTGGTGCTGCTCGAGGTGCCGTGGTCGCTGGTCGCGGCCTACCTGGTCGCGGACGCGGCGGTGGGGATCGGCGTATTCAAGTACTTCGCCGCGATGGGCGCGGGCGAGGACTACGAGCTGCTCGAGGGGGTCGTCCAGTTCGGCGTGTGGACCCGCTCGGCGCTGCTCTGCATCCTGTTCTTCCTGTTCATCCGGGCCGGAACGCGCCGCGCGGCACCACGGGTCGAGCTGGTCCGCCGGCCACAACCGGTGGCGTAGAAACGACAGCGGCGGCGAATCCCGAGGGACTCGCCGCCGCTGTGGCATTTCCGGCTCGCTACACCGCCTGTCGATCAGCCGACCGGCGCGGTTTCCTTCGACTCGTCGACCGCGTCGGGCTCGCCCTTGCGGTTGCGCAGGATGGACGAGACCAGCGCGGCGCCGATGAACGCGACACCGACCAGACCGGTGATCAGCTCGTTGACGTGCACACCGATCGAGACCAGCAGGATCGTCGCCAGCGCGCCGATGGCCCAGTGCGCGCCGTGCTCGAGGTACACGTACTCCGAGAGCGTGCCCTGGCGGACCAGGTACACCGTGATCGAGCGGACGAACATCGCGCCGATGAGGCCGAGGCCGAGGGCGATGATGATCGGGTCCGAGGTGATCGCGAACGCGCCGATGACACCGTCGAACGAGAACGACGCGTCGAGCACCTCGAGGTAGAGGAACAGGAAGAACGCGGCCTTACCGGTCGCCTTGACCAGCCCGGACGGACCGTGCGGGCCTTCTTCGAGCTCCTCGGTGTGGAACATCGAACCGAGGCCGTCGACCAGGATGTAGACGATCATGCCGAGCAGACCGGCGACCAGGACGGTCGAGCGATCGTCGTCCTTGGCCAGGAACTCCGCGGTCAGCACCAGGCCGGTGCCCGCGATGACGACCGAGAGCATGTCGAGCTTGCCCGCCTTGGCCAGCGGCTTCTCCAGCCAGCTCAGCCAGGTGATCTCGCGGTCTTCGAAGATGAAGTTCAAGAACAGCAGCGCGAGGAACATGCCGCCGAACGCCGCGATCTGCGGGTGCGCGTCGGTCAGCAGGGTTTCGTAGCTGGGGCTGCCGTCGGGGAAGTACGGCGCGTCGTTCTCTGGCGGGTTGAGGGCCAGATCGAAGGCCTGCACCGGATTCAGTCCGGCGGTGACCCACACGATGGCCAGCGGGAACACCAGTCGCATACCGAACACGGCGATGACGACACCGATGGTCAGGAAGATCCGCTGCCAGAACTCGCTCATCCGTTCCAGGACGGTGGCGTTGATGACGGCGTTGTCGAACGACAGCGACACCTCGAGGATGCCGAGGATCGCGCACAGCGCGAGGGCGGTCAGACCACCGTAGAGGTAGGCGACGACCAGCGACAGCACCGTGATGACGATGGACAGGCCGAAAATGCGCGTTATCACGCGGAGGGACCTTTCTGTGTCACGCGGACAGGGGGCCCGAGTCGACGAACCCCCCGTCCGAGATGGTGACTAGACGTTGACGCCGTAGTCGCGGGCGATACCGGCCAGGCCGGAGGCGTAGCCCTGCCCGATGGCGCGGAACTTCCATTCGGCACCGTTGCGGTACAGCTCGCCGAAGACCATAGCGGTCTCGGTCGAGGCGTCCTCGGACAGGTCGTAGCGCGCGAGCTCGGTGCCGTTGGCCCGGTCGACGACGCGGATGTAGGCGTTGCGCACCTGGCCGAACGACTGCGAGCGGGTCTCCGCGTCGTAGATCGAGACCGGGAAGAAGATGCTCTCGATGGTCGGCGGGGTGTTGGCCAGGTCGACGTTGATGACCTCGTCGTCGCCCTCGCCCTCACCGGTGGTGTTGTCGCCGGCGTGCTCGATCGCACCCTCGGGGGACTTCAGGTTGTTGAAGAACACGAAGTGCTTGTCCGAGACGACCTTCTTGTCCGCGCCGGTGGCGATCGCGCTGGCATCCAGGTCGAAGTCGGTGCCGGTGGTGGTGCGCACGTCCCAGCCGAGGCCGACCGCGACCGCGGTCAGGTTCGGGGCCTCTTTGGTCAGCGAGACATTGCCGCCCTTGGACAGACTGACACCCATGCGGGAATCCCTTCGGTTAGTCCGTTGTGTCGTTTCCCAGCATGTCCGAATCGCCGGGTACGGCTACGACAGTAATAGGTTTCGCGAAACTTGCGTAGGAACAAGCTGCAGCCCTGGTGAAGGCTGCGAATCTCCTACCATCGGGACTGTGCGTGGTCGGGTCGCCGCGCGGTTCGGAAAGGGGACGTGACGGTGACACCTCGCAGACGCGGATGGTTCAGGTCGGGGGCGGATCATGACTGGATCAGCGGAGCGCGGGCCGCGACGTCGGCCGCTTTCCTCGATATGGATCAGCGGCAGACGGCGGCGGAGGCGGGTGTGCTTGCCAGCGAACAGGTTTTCCCCGACCGCGCGATCGGCGCGGTGTGGGAGCCGGTGCGCGCACGTTGTTACGCGGCGGCGGGCGCGTACCTGAGTTTCACCGACGAGCTCGATGCCGCCGAGGCCGCGGGCACGCCGATCGCCGACGGTCCGGCCAGGGCCGACGCGCTGGTGCGCCAACTGACCGACGCGGCGCGCGGGGTCGACGAGTTCTATCACGCGCACAGCGCGGGTTTGGCGGAAGCGGCGCGGGTACGCGGGGCGGTGCCGCAGCTGCTGGCGCAGGTACGCACGGAGGCCGAGCGGGTGCTGGCGGCGGCGGAGTCGTCGGGGTACGGCTCGTACCCGTCGGTGGCCGCGGGTGTAAGGCGGCTGAATGACGATCTGATCACAGCTTCCGGGGTGGATCCCGGCACCTCGGTGGCCGCGGCGCGCACCGCTGCGGCGGCGGTGCAGCAGGCCACCAAGGATCTGTCGGATGCGTTGGCGCAGGCCCCTTCTCGCGCCGGCGCCGCGACCAACGCGATCGCCTCCGTGACGACCAGGCTGGCCGCGGTGCGCAACCGCGCGAGCGCGCTCGGCCCCGCCTACTCGGCGCTGCTGCGCGAGTTCAACGCTGCGAGTTCGGCGGACTTGACCAACAATGAGCGGGAAAGCCGCCGCGATATCGACGCCGCGGACGCCGCGCTGGTCCGCGCGCGTGTCGCGGCGGCCGAGCACGACCCGGAGACCGCCCTTGACTTGACCGCAACCGCGCGCCAGCACCTCGCCGAGGCCGAGCAGTTGGTCGACGCCGTGACCCGGCGCCTCGAACTGTTGCGCGGCGTGCGGGCCGACCCCGAAGCCCAGGCGCGCACCGTACGATTCCGGTTACGGGACGCGCAGATGCTCGCGGTCGATCGAGGACTGGTCGGCGAGTGGGGCTCGGTACTCGATGCGCAGGCCGAGCGGCTGGAGCGCATAACATCTGGACTGACAGGTCGTCATCCAGACTATTGGGCGTATGTTTCCGAACTGGATACCGTCGCGGCGTTCATCGCCGGCGTAGTCGATCGCATGAGAAAGCACGAGAAGAAGTGAGATGGCCCGACAGATGAGGTGGGGGGTATGACCGCGGGATACGCCGTCGCTACAGAGATCTGCCTGCGCAAACAGGTCCCGCTCCGTCACTTCCGGCAGCTGCACGGGCCACGCGCCCGCGAGCTGTTCCTCGTCGAACCCGAGCCGATCGTCGACGATCGCGAACTCCTCGCCACCGCGCTCGGCGCCACGCTCTATGTGCCGGCGACCCGCCCCGACCTGGCCGCCACCATCCGGCGCCGGGCCGCGCGCGGAGTGTGCTCGATGGTGATCGACCTCGAGGACGCGGTGGCCGACCATCAGGTAGAGGCCGCCAAGCAGCACGCGGTCGACACGCTGGACCTGCTCGCCCGCAGCGAGGGCCCGAACCCGATGCTGTTCATCCGGGTGCGCGACCCGCAGACGGTCACCGAGGTGGTCGACCGGCTCGGGCGCGGCGCCGAGGTGCTCACCGGCTTCGTCTTCCCCAAATTCGACACCGTCACCGGGCCGGCCTACCTGGCCGCGTTGGCCGACGCGCGACGTCGTCTGGACCGGCCGATCTACGGCATGCCGGTGCTCGAGTCGGCCAACCTGGTGCACCGCCAGACCCGCGACGAACAACTGTCGCGGATCGCCGAGCTGCTCGACGAATACCGCGATCACCTGCTCGCGGTCCGCATCGGCGCCACCGACATGTGCGCCACCTTCGGCATCCGCCGCGACCGCGATCTGACGATCTACGACGTGCGCGTCGTCGCCGACGTGATCGCCGACATCGTCAACTACCTCGGCCGCGCCGACGGCACCGGGTTCATCATCACCGGGCCGGTGTGGGAGTACTTCGCCGATCACGAGCGGATGTTCCGCCCGCTGCTGCGCACCGCGCCGTTCGAGGAATCCGACGCCGTCCCGTTCCGGCAGTACCTGGTGAGCCGCGACCTCGACGGGCTGCTGCGCGAGATCACCCTGGACCGGGCCAACGGGATACAGGGCAAGACGGTGATCCATCCCTCGCACGTGGCGGCGGTGCACGCGCTGTCGGTGGTGACGCACGAGGAGTACGCCGACGCGCTGCACATCATGGAGGCCGATGTCGGCGGGGTCGCCGCCTCGGAGTACCGCAACAAGATGAACGAGATGCGCCCGCATCGCAGTTGGGCCCGCCAGACCCTGGTCCGCGCCCGCGCGTTCGGGGTCGCGAACAAGGGAGTGTCCTTCGTGGATCTGCTGACAGCGATGATCGCCGAATGAGCTCGACCGAACAGCCTTGGGCGACAACGTATCTCGGGATCGAGCTACATCACGGCGAGTCATTCGTGGTGCGTGGAGCCGAGGAGACGCCGCGCGGCGTCGCATCCGTCGCGGTATCGACGGGAGCCGCTGAGTACGCCGAGGAAACCGCCGAACACCCTGTGCCAGTGGGGTACACGATCGACGCGCTGGTCCAGCCGGGTCTGCGGCGCAATCCGCGCCGCGCGCATCTGCTGGTGTCGACGGTGCTGGGCAAGCATCTGCCCACCGATCCGCGCGTGGTGATCGGCGCCGGGGAACAGCTGGGCGATCTCGTGCGCGCGAAGCTCGGTGATCGCGATGCCGTCGTGCTCGGCTTCGCCGAAACGGCAACGGGTCTGGGTCATTGCGTGGCCGCGCGTCTCGACGCCGCCTGTTATCTGCATTCCACCCGCAGGCACGAATCCCGCGCGACCACGCTGGCCGGATTCGAGGAGGGGCATTCGCACGCCACCTCGCACCTGCTGCAGCCGGCGCCCGCCGAGATCTTCGCCAACGACCTGCCGCTGGTGCTGGTGGACGACGAGATCTCCACCGGCGACACGGCTATCGACGCCGTGCGTGCCCTGCATGGTTTCGCGCCGCGCTCGCACTACGTGCTGGCTTCGCTGGTCGACATGCGCACCGCCGCCGACCGCGCGAAGTTCGAGGCGTTCGCCGCCGAGCTCGGCGCGCGGATCGATACCGTCTGCCTGGCCACGGGCAGAGTCGACCTGCCCGCCGGGCTGATCGACAAGGTCACCGCGCTCCCCGATCCTGCGCTCAACCCGGTGGCGGCGCGGCGGGGTTCGTTCACCAGGCTCGAATTGCAGTGGCCCGCCGATGTTCCCGAGGGCGGTCGGCACGGAATCCTGAGCACGGACGCGGCGGCATTCGACATCGCGTTGAAGGCCGCGACCGCCGAGGTCCAAGCGCGTCTCGACGCCGGGTTCGCCGGTCGCCCGGTGATCGTCCTCGGCCACGAGGAACTCATGTACCTGCCGCTGCGCCTGGCGACGGAACTCGCCGACTCGGGTACCCCCGCGCGCTTCCAAACCACCACCCGCTCACCGGCTTACGTCTTGGACGAGCCCGGCTATCCGCTGCGCCGTGGATTCCGCTTCACCGCCCCCGAACCGGATCCGACCGCCGATCGCTACCTCTACAACGCGCAGTGGACCGACAGCGATGTCGCCCCTGTTCTGCTGGTCGTCCTCGACCCGCCCGCCGACACACCGGAACTCGTCGCGGACGGCGGGCTCGTCGATGTGCTCACGGCCTCGGGCGCCGACGTGGTGGTAGCTGTCGTGCCGGGCGCCGACCCCCGCGCACTGCACACGAGCCGCGCCGGGAGGCCCACCAGCCTGCCCGGCACTGATAGTGCGGCGATACCCGCTACCGATGATGCGAGTGTCGTCGCTCCCGTGCCGAAGTCGACGGCCGCACCAGTCCCGGATTCACCCGCGTCGGACGCGGAGACCTGCGACGCGAAACCGACCGCCGGAGAGCCGTCGCGCGCCGCCGACCTGGCAGCCGAAGACTCGGCGGCACTGTCGGCGACGGCACGCGGCACGAATGCTGGCCCGGCGGCCGAGAATTCGGCGGCGCCGCAGGCCACAGTGCCCGGCGTGGATGCCGACGAGACCATCGGTGTGAAGGCACGTAGCTACGCCGATGCTGGGCGGCGGGACTCGGCGGAGGACGGCGACCGGCGGCCGGCCACCTGTGCCAGTCGACTCGGCGGCGCCACAGCGCGGAGTCTGCCCGAACCCCTGCACGGCCCCGAGTTCGGTTCCTATGCGGCCGAGGATGTCTCGTGGTTGTTGAAGGATCTTTCGCACGCTGATCTCGAGGCCGATGTGGCCGAGCGGGAGCGGCGGATCCAGGCGGGGATCGCGCACTACGCGGAGTCGCTGCCGGTGGAGTACCAGCCCGACGCGGAGTATCGGGAGCTGTTCGATCGAGTGCTGGCCGAGAGTGCCGAGCGGTTGGCGCTGGCCGTGGCGACGGTGGCCGAACTCGTCGTCGCCGAGCGCGGCGAGAACGTGGTGCTGGTGTCGCTGGCCAGGGCGGGGACGCCCGTCGGGGTGTTGATGCGGCGCTGGCTGGCCAGTGGTGTCGGGAGACCGGCACTCGACGTGCCGCACTACGCGGTGTCGATCGTGCGTGATCGCGGTATCGACGCGGTGGCGCTGGACTATTTGGCGCACCACCATGATCCGGCGTCGATCGTCTTCGTCGACGGGTGGACCGGCAAGGGCGCGATCACCCATGAACTCACCGCCGCGCTCGACGCGTATCACGCGGCGGGCGGGGCTCGATTCAACGACGAGTTGGTCGTCCTCGCCGACCCCGCCAACTGCGTGCGCACCTACGGCACCCGCGACGACTTCCTCATCGCCTCGGCCTGCCTGAATTCCACGGTGTCCGGGCTGGTTTCGCGCACCGTCCTCAACGACACCCTGATCGGCCCCGGCGATTTCCACGGCGCCAAGTTCTATCGCGAGCTCGCCGGGTCGGATGTGTCGAACCAGCTGGTCGATGCCGTGACCGCCGCCTTCGAGACGGTCCGGGATCGGGTCCCCGCCGCCGTCGCCGAGATCCAGGCCGCCGACCGCACCCCGAACTGGTCGGGCTGGGCGTCGGTCGAGCGGGTGAAAGCCGAATACGGCATCAGCACAGTCAATTTCGTGAAGCCGGGTGTCGGTGAGACGACCAGGGTACTGCTGCGCCGCGTACCGTGGCGGGTGCTGGTGCGTGCGGCCGATGCCCCCGAACACGCACACATCCGGCTGCTCGCCGCGGCCAGGAATGTGCCAGTGGAGGTGGTACCCGATCTCGCGTACTCCTGCATGGGGCTGATCAAGGAGCTGGACCAGTGACCCCGACGGCGTTCGTCGCGACCGACCTCGACCGCACGATGATCTACTCCCGCAACGCCTTCGGCGGCGCGGAGTCGGTCGAGAAGGTGTGCGTCGAACACTACGAGGGCGAGCCGTTGTCGTACATGACCGTGACCGCCGTCGAACGCCTGCGGGCGCTCACCGAGGTGGCGGCGGTGGTCCCGACGACCACCCGCACGATCGAACAGTTCCAGCGGATCGCGCTGCCCGGTGCGCCGTGGCGCTACGCGATCACCAGCAACGGCGGCAACATCCTGGTCGACGGTGTCGCCGATCCACTGTGGCGGGCCGGGATCGACGCGCAGGTCAGCGCGAGCGGCGCCACGCTCGCCGAGGTCGGCGCCGAATTACGGTCACGCGTCGATGATTCCTGGGTGACCAAGTACCGCGAGGCCGACGAGCTGTTCTGCTATCTGGTGGTGCGCCCCGAGGCGATGCCCACCGGTTTCCTCGCGGAATGGGACGCCTGGTGTCGTGCCAACGGCTGGTCGGCCTCCCAGCAGGGCCGCAAGATCTACGCGATGCCCGACGCGGTCTGCAAGAGCATCGCGGTCGCCGAGGTCCGCCACCGGCTGCTCGAAGCAGGCGAGTTGGCCACGGGTGCAGGCACTTTCGCCGCAGGCGACGGTGCCCTCGACGCCGAGATGCTGCGCACGGCCGACTCCGCCGTCCGCCCGCGCCACGGCGAACTGGAAGAACTCGCCTTCACCGCACCCAACCTGACCGTCACCGCGGCCGCCGGGATCCTGGCAGGTGAGGAGATCCTCGACTGGTTCCACGCCGCCGCCCTACGACCCGTCCCGGCGGTAGCGACGACAACGGCCTGATCACCGTGCCGGGTGGTCGGCCGTAGGCAGGGTGCGGACCGCGAGCTGATCAGCCCACCGGCGGCGGACTCCCGGCTCGTCGGGGCCGCCGATCGAGACCCGCGAGGCCCGATCGACGGCCAGGGACCTGGTCCGCGGCCCGGAGGTCAGTAGTGCTGCTGCTGGCCTGCCAGCTGCTGGGCGACGACTCCCTGGATGCGCTGGAGCCCACCCACCGTGATGCCGCTCTGGAGCTGACCCTCGATCGTGCGGACCAGGGCGTTGTCGCTCATGACCTTCTCCGAGGACTGGATGAGGACGGTGCCCGCGCCGGTGAAATCGAACTGGCGCTCCTCGCCCGAGTTCGCGCCCATCCTGGCCGCGCCCGCCGCCAGGAAGCTGCCGATCCAGCCCTGATCGTAGTGATGACTGGGCGAGGGGCAGTCGGCCCAGCCGACCAGCGCCTCGGGATCGACGCGCAGCGGCGGCTCGGCGAACATCACCGGTCCGTTGGACGAGGCGAGGAACTTGCCGGTGCCGATCAGCGTGAGGAACCCGGGCACGATCGACTGCTTGAGCGCCAGGCCCGGCTCGAACGCGAGGAGGTTGGCGCCGCGGATGGTGAGGTTGCCGTCCTCGAGATCGTAGGAATTGATGTCGTAGCCGCGGTCGCCGATGATCAGCTTGCCGTGGCCCTCGGCCACCACGTACTCGCCCGCGAACAGCGGCGCGGAGAACTGGCTGCTCACCATGTGCATGAGGTTGCCCTGCAGGCCGTGGGTGAGCACCTGGAACTGGATCTGCCCGTAGTAGGCGATCATCGCGCCCTTGCGCATGAACCACGGCGCGGTCAGGTCGATGCAGTAGGCGTAGCTGTTGCCCGGAATGTTGTCGCTGGCACCGAGAGTCATCGGCGAATGTATCTGGGTCATCGGCTCACAACTTCTCTTCGGAGGCCTGCACGTACACGACACCCTGTCCGTGGCAATGCAATTGCATCGCCTCGCCCGCACCGCGGCCGACCGCGTCGCGCCAGCCCATGGCCGACTTGAGCTCGGTCTGCACATTGCCGTACGCGGCGACGAACGCCTGCGGGTCGACCACCACCGGATTCGGCCCGCCCACCTGCAGTTCCAGGAAACCGCCGTGCGCGAGCAGCACCGCAGCGCCCTGGCCGCTGAGCTGCGTGGTGAACATGCCCTGCCCGGTCACGACACCGGCGGCCGCGCCGCGCAGCGCGCCCATCAGGCCGCCGCCACCACCGCCGCCGCCGCCACCGGAGCTCGCCACCGAGACGACGGAGGCCTGCAGGCCCGCGGTGTTGGCGAGCAGTCGCGAGGCCTCGACGCGCAGGACCGCGCCCGGCTGCATCTGCACCACCTGCACCTCGAGCCCGGCGAATCCGTAATGGACGGTGCCGTTTCCGCGCGCCAGCATGGTGCGCTCGTGCTCGCCCGCCATCATCGCGCCCGCCATGCGCATGAGTCCGCCACCGCCCATGCCGGGCCCGGCGCCGGGGATCTGGTGCGGCGCGAAGGCGACCTGGCCCTGATAGAAGAGCATCGCGCCGGTCCTGGCGACGACACCGCCCGCCTGGCCTACGTCGACCTTGACGACCTTGCTGTTGACCTTCTCGAACATCGCCGTCCCCTACCGTTCCGCCGGCTGGATCAGCACGACACCCTGGCCGTCCCATCGCAGTGAGAACGCCTCGCCCGCGTCCTGGCCGACCATCGTGCGCCAGGAGACATCGGTGACGAAGGACTGGTTGAGGTTGCCCCGCGCCGCCACGAACGCGTCCGGATCCACGATCAGCGGATACTGCGGCGAGACCTCGAGATGGA
This sequence comes from Nocardia neocaledoniensis, assembly GCF_029868625.1. Lineage (GTDB taxonomy): Bacteria > Actinomycetota > Actinomycetes > Mycobacteriales > Mycobacteriaceae > Nocardia > Nocardia neocaledoniensis_A. Next base: position 72,493 of record NZ_JARWOJ010000344.1, read on the forward strand.
TCAGTGGACCACCGGCCGAGAGCAGCGCCACCTGGCCCTGCCCGGACACGGTGGTGGTGAACAGGCCGTTGCCCGCCGACATGCCGCCGACACCGGCGAACCGTACATCGGTGCGCAGATTCCCGGCGAAGGCGAGCAGCTGCTGCGACTCGACCTGCAACGTCTCGTTGTTCAGGTCGATCACGGTGACGTTCTGGCCGTTCACGGCGAAGAACACGCGACCGTTGCCGGTGCACTCCATCAGCGACAGCTTCTCGCCGGTGGCGCGGCGCTTGAGCCCGGACAGCACGCCCTCGCCGCCGCCGAAGCCGGCCGACTTGAACTGCACATTGCCTTCGTAGGCGACCATCGAGCCGGAGATCGCGCGGATACTCGTCCCCGCGAGGTGGGCCTCGATCACCTTCTTCGATTGTTCGAACAGCTGCGCCATGATCGGCCCTGGTGTCCCCTCTGCACAGGCGGGTGAAATGCCCGGTACCTAACTGCGCGTCACCCTAGCGGATCGATCGGGTACACGCGCTGCCCACGGAGCGCGGACGCTTGTCGCCGCTTTCTCGTAGAGTGGCAGACGACCGCACCGACAAGCGAAGGGTCGAACTTGTCTGCAACACTCGCCAAGGGCCAGAACGGCCCGCTGGCCGTCAGTGACGTGGTGATCTCGCTCCAGCTCACCGCCCCTGCCGATCTGTCCGCGCTATTGGTGACCGAGCAGGGCAAGGTCCGCACGGATGCCGACTTCGTCTTCTACAACCAGCCGAGTGGGCCCGGCGTCGATCTGCGCCCCGGCCCGGCGGGTCAGGCGGCCTCCCTTGCCGTTTCGCTGCCCGCGGTGCCCGCCGAGATCGACCAGATCCGCGCGGTGATCACCCTCGACGACGCGAACAGCAACTTCGGCCGCTTCGCCCCGCCCACCGCGATCGTCTCCGACGCCGCGGGCAACCAGCTGTTCGAGTACCGCATCGACGGCCTCAACAGCGAGTCGATCGTGATCGCGCTCGAGCTGTACCGCCGCCAGGGCGGCTGGAAGGTGCGCGCCGTCGGTCAGGGCTACGCGGGTGGGTTCGCCGCGCTGGTCACCGATCATGGTGTGCAGGTGGACGATTCGCCCGCACCGGCCGCCGCGCCGCAGCAGGCCGCGCCGCAGCAGGCGCCGCCTCCGCCGCCGCCCGCCTACCCGGCGCAGTCCGCGCCGAGCTACCCGCAGCAGGCGGCCCCCGCTTACGCGCCGCCCGGTGGTGGCTACCCG
>NZ_JARWOJ010000345.1 GCF_029868625.1 Nocardia neocaledoniensis
ACCTCGAGCAACTGGACTTCGCGCTGGTACGCGAGGCGCTGAAAGAGCGTGGGCTGCTGCTGAACACGCTCGCCCCGCACCTGGTCCATCCGGTGCCGTTCCTGTTCCCGCTGCAGCACCGCGTCTGGGAACGTGCCTACATCGGGGAGATCTTCCGTTCGGGCATCCAGTCGGTGGAGGCCGGCCAGCTCGAGGCGGCGCGGGCCATGGGCTTCGGGTACCGGCAGGCGATGACGCTGGTGGTGGGGGGGGAGGCGCCGCCGGTGGGCCGCGCGGCGCATGGGGGGGGCGTCGACCGTGCCCGCGAGGGTGAGCAGGGACTGCACCGTGTAGCCGTCGGCGGTGTCGGAGTCGTAGAGGGCGTGGAAGAGTAGGCCGTATTGCAGCGGGGACAGCGGCCAGACGTCCGCGAGCTGAGGGTAGGCGTGCTCCCACCGCTCGATCTGCGCCTGGTCGAGCGTGACCAGGGGGAAGTCCGACGGGGAGCGGCCGCCCGAGTCGGCGCCGCCCGTATGGGTGACCAGCGCGTCGAGCGCGGCGGACCAGAGATCGGCCAGCTCCCGCACGGCGGTCTCGTCGAGCAACCGGCTCGCGAAGGCCCAGGTGACCTCGAGACCCGCGTCGGTGTGCACGGCATTGATGTCGACGACCGCGGCCAGGGGCGCGTCGTCGTCGTTGGTCGCGGCGAAGCGGCGCGGGATCCACGGATCGGTGCCGCCGGTCACCGCGCGGCCGAGGTAGTTGAAGCTCAGCTGCGGTGTCGGGGCGTCGGCGAGTGCCAGCGCGGTCTCGTCGTCGAGGTAGCGGAGCAGACCGTAACCGACTCCTCGGTCCGGGATCGCGCGCAGCTGCTCCTTGGTGGTCTTGATCGCTGATCCCGCCGACCGGCCGCCGGCGAACGCGTCGGCGAGGTCGATCCCGGTCAGGTCGACCGCGACCGGGTAGACACTGGTGAACCAGCCGATCGTGCGCGCGACATCCGCGCCGGGCAGCAGGGATTCGTCGCGCCCGTGGCCCTCCAGTGTCAGCAGCGCGCCGGTGCGCTCGCGCCACCGGCACACCGCCAGCGCGAGCGCGGCGAGCAGCACATCGTCGGCGCCGCAATGGAATCGCTCCGGCACGGTGGTGAGTACCGAGTGCGCGAGCTCGGCCGGGATCGTCGTGCGGCACTGCGCCATGGTGGCGACGGTGTCACGTGCCGGGTCGAAGGCGTCGCTGCCGTACGCGGTGTCGGGAGTGGCGAGAATCCTTTGCCACAAAGCCAATTCGCCGCGCCGCGCCGTCGCCTGCTCGGGCTGGCTGTGCGCCCAGCGGCGGAACGAGGTGCCGACCGGATCGAGCGTGCCGCCGTAGGCGGCGCTGGCCAAGTCGGGCAGCAGGATTCGCCACGAGACGCCATCGGTGACGAGGTGGTGCAGAACCAGCCAGCACAGGGGTGAGTCATCCGGCCGTTCGATCAGGACGTACCGGGCGACGACACCGGAGGCGGGGTCGAGGCGGTCGGCGGCCTGCTGGAGTGCGTGGTCGATCGCGTCGCCGGGCGATACCGCGCTGGGATCGGTGTCGTCGCCCGCCGGTGCGTGGACGACCTCGATCAGCTGGCCGGCATCGACCGAACCTCGCTCGGACACACTCCATTCCCAGCGACCGTCGACCTGTCGCAGTGACGAGCGGAGCAGGTCGTGGTGCTCGGTGAGTGCCTGGATCGCCGTAGTCAGTGCCGCGCGATCGGTGCCTTCGGGCAGGCCGATGAGGACAGCTTGGGCGTAGCGGTGCCAGGTGTCGCCGTGTTCGAGCATGGCGTGCACGATCGGGGTGAGTTCCACCGAACCGACACCGCCGCCGGGCAATTCGTGTACCACCGTGGCTTCGGCGGTGGTGGCGACCGCCGCCAGGGCCGCGACGGTCTTGCGCTCGAAGACATCACGGGCACTGAAGGCCAGTCCGGCTGCCTTGGCGCGGGAAACCAGCTGGATGGAGACGATGCTGTCACCGCCGAGCGCGAAGAAGCTCTCGTCGACACCGACCACGTCCAGCCCGAGGACGTCGGCGAACAGGCCGGCCAGGAGTTGCTCACGGGGGTTCGATGGCGCCCGCAGCTCGACCGCTCTGGCGCTGAAGTCCGGTGCGGGCAGTGCCTTGCGGTCGACCTTGCCCAGCGGGGTCAGTGGCACCCGATCGAGCACCATCACCACCGACGGAACCATGTACGCCGGAAGCCGCTCGCCGACAGCGGCTTTCACCGCCTCGGGATGGACCTGCGCGCCCGGCGCCGCCGTCACATACGACACCAGTGCCGTCGCGCCCGACGGCGACTCCACGCCGAGGGTGATCGCGAAATCGATCTCGGGCAGCCGCTGCAGCGCGGCATCGATCTCGCCCAGCTCGATCCGGAACCCGCGTACCTTCACCTGGAAATCGCTGCGACCCTGGTAGGCCAGGGTGAGCCGGCCGTCGGACGCCGTCCACCGGACGAGATCGCCCGTCCGGTACATCCGCTCACCCGGCGCATGCGGATTCGGGACGAACCTGCTCGCCGTCAACCCGCTGCGACGGTGATACCCGCGCGCCACCCCGGGGCCGGCGAGATACAGCTCGCCCAGGCTGCCCGGCGCGACCGGACGCAGCCACGGATCGAGCACCAGCCCGGTGACACCGCGGACGAGCCCGCCGATGGTCATCGGCGCCCCCGGCGTCAGCGGATCGCTCAGCGTGGTGGTGATCGTGGTCTCGGTGGGCCCGTACCCGTTGAGCAGCACGCGGTCCGACCACTTCGACACCAGCTCCGGCGGGCAGGCGTCGCCGCCGACCACGATGGTGCGCAGGTCGGGCAGCGTCGCCGGGTCCAGTGAACCGACCACCGCCGGTGTGACATTGAGATGGGTGACCCGATGCGCGCGCAGCACCTGCGCCATGTCCTCGCCCGCGTACGCCGACGGCGGCACGATCGCCAGCGCGGCGCCGCTCGCGAGCGCCACCAGGATCTCCTCGACGGAGATGTCGAAACTCGGCGAGACAGCGTGCGCGACAACCGAACTCGACGTGACACCGAACCCCGCACTCGAACCCGCCACGAGATTGGCCAGGCCGCGATGCGACACCAGCACGCCCTTGGGCAGGCCGGTCGAGCCCGACGTGTAGATGATGTAGGCCGCCTGATCCAGGTGCAGCGCACCGCGCCGTTCGGCATCGGTGAGCGGTCCGGCATCCTGCTCGGCGATCCGCCGGATCATGGACTCGTCGTCGAGGCAGAGCCAGGAAACGTTGTCCGGCAGAGACTTCCGCGCTTGCGCTACCGTCACTCCGCCGACCACGCCGCTGTCACCGACCATGTGCTCGATCCGGTCGGCCGGATAGGTCGGATCGATCGGCACGAACGGCGCGCCCGTCTTCGCCACCGCGACGGTGGCCAGCACCGAATCGGCGGAGCGGGGAATCGAGAGCGCCACACCGTGTTCCGGGCCCGCGCCCGCGGCGATGAGCACGCGGGCCAGCCGGTTCGTGAACTCGTCCAGCGCGCGGTAGGTGAGCGTGTCACCGTCGCCCCAGCGCAGGGCGATGGCGTCCGGGTCGACGGCCGCGCCCGTCGCCAGGATGTCGGGCAGGGTGCGTGGCGCGACGCCCGCCGGACCCCGCGCCGGCACCGAGAGCGCCTGCTCGTCGGCGGACAATACGGGCACCGTGGACAGCGGCGCATCCGGTCCGGCGGCCAGGAATCGGTGCAGGAACAGCAGGAACCGCTCGTGATGGACCGCCAGCTCGGCCGGACTGTACAGATTGCCGTTGCCTTGCAGATCGATGTGGGTGCTCTCGCCGCCCACACCCGGATACAGATTGACGAACAGGTCGTCGATGAGACCCGAGGTGAGGACGTGCAGGCGGCCCACCACCGGGCCCAGCGCGATCCTGGTGTCGACCATCATGAGATTCACGGCGGGCCCGAACGAGGCCGCCTCGTCCATCGACCAGCCCAGATCGCGGACGATGTCCTCCTGCCGGTACCGCTGACGGCGCAGCGCGCCGGTCAGCTCGCCCTGCACGGCGAGGATCGCGGCGGCCACCGTCGTGGTCGGATCCAGGGCGACGCGCAGCGGGACGACATTGGCGAGCATGCCGCCGGACCGGCGCAGCGTCGCCGAGGTCCTGGCCGACACGGGCAGACTCAGCACCACCTCCGACGCGCCCGTCATCGCCGCGAGATACGCGCCGAACGCGGCCACCACCGTCGGCGCCACCCCCGAATTCACCTTCGCCGCGACGGTATCGAGCAGCGCGGCCGTGTCCGCGGGCAGCGCGCCCGACACCCGGACCGGATGGGCGTCGACGGGAGCCTCCCGACCGGCGAGGGTCACCGGGTCGGCCATTCCGGCCAGGTGCGTGCGCCAGTACTCGCGATCGGCCGCGAACCGCTCGGAGGTCCGGTACGCCAGGTCGGCCTCGACGATCTTCGACAGCGGCTCGGCCTTGGCCTGCGGCGCCTCGCGGCCCTCGACGATGGCGTTGTACAGCTCCCCGGTCCGCTGGACCAGCGCGAGCGCGCCCATCCCGTCCAGCACGATGTGGTGCATCCGCGCGTACCAGAACCAGCGGTCCTCGGTGACCCGCAGCAACGCGACGCGGACCAGCCGGTCGGTCATCACATCGAGCGGGGCGGAGTACTCCGCGCGCATCCAGGCGTTGGCGGCGGCCTCCGGGTCCGGTTCGTTCCGGAAGTCCAGTTCGGCGACGTCGTCGTCGAGGGAGAGGTCGACGAGCTGACGCGGCTCGCCGTCGACGTCGACCAGCCGCACGTACCCCGTGCCGAACTCCCGCCCGGTGCGCCGCACGGCCTCGGTGAGCGCCGCGTGATCGACCGGGCCGGTCAGCTCGACGTACTGGGCGATGGAGATGGGGGTGTCACCCGCGATGTGCTGGGCGAACCAGATGCCACGCTGGGCGGCGGACAGGGGAAGGGTGGCCTCGGCCGTCGACGCACGCGAGGAAGACTGGGTCATGAGCAGACCTGCGTTCTCAGGTGTGGAGTTAGGTGTTCACCATGGGTCCCCGACCCGGACGGGTCGCTACCTACGGGGAGGTAGTGCTCGCCGCTGCGCACTCACAAGATCCATTCTGAACCTGTGGGGACCTGACGGGAACAGGTTCAGGAAGCCGCGCGCAGATCCGTGATGGACAGCGGCGCGTCCGAGCTGACCAGGTAGCGCTGCAGCGTCCAGCGGTCGTCGAGGACCAGCCAGTCGATCGCGTCGGTGAGTTCGGGCCTGCGGTCGGCGGTGGTGATCCCGAAACGGGCGTCCTGGGCGGCCGACGCGTCCGCCGCGACGGGCGTCGCGCCGATCTTGCGCACCGCGGCCGCGGCGACGATCGCCTCGATGTCGGCGTCGATCGCCAGCGCGATCCGGTCGCCGATCGCGGCACCCCGGGTGAGCAGCAGCCGGGCCAGGCGGTTGGCCCAGCGGTCCAGGTCGGCGTCGGCGAGATGTCCGTCGGCGACCGAGGCGCCGGACTGCCTGCGCGGCAGCTGGATGACATTGTCGGCGGTGACCAGAGTGCTCATCGGGTGTCTCCTCGAGGGCGAGTCGGCGGTGTTTTTCGGTACACCTCCAATCTCGTCCCCGAGCGCCTTCCCCGACAGGAACCCCAGCGTTGGGGAGCCGACTCCCAGGGGGCGTCATTCCCACCCCAAGGTGATGAACCCGGCGGCGGGTGTTCTCGTTCCGCGAATACCGGACGAGGTGTCAACCGAAGCCGATGATCTCGATGTCGCGGTAGTCGTGATCGGTCGCGATCAGCACGAGCGAGCCCCCGAGGGTGATCCATCGCAGACCCACGGTCTCCGGTGGCACGGTGACCGGCCTGGCCTGACCCGGAAGGCCGGTCCGCTTGTCCCATGTTCGCAGCGTGTACTCATTGTTCCGACGGGTGACGACGACTACCTGGTCGGCGAGCATCGCGGTCGCGCGGGTGAACTGCGCGTGCTCCCCGACCGATGCTCGATCGAGCTCGGTCGTGTGTATGCCGTCGGCCGCCGACAGGACCGCCCACCCGCCCTCAGGATCGTCCGGGAGGGCTGAATTGATCAGGATGTCGTTGTCCGCCGCGAGCACACGGGGGTATTTGTCGCTCGATACGACCACAGCCGAGGCCAACGAGCCGTTCGGCGGGAGGAGAATTTCGGTCTCGCCGTCGTCGTGGCTGCACGTTGTCCAGACGAACCCGCTGTCGCGCACCTGGACGTCGCCATAGCAGGGCGTTCGCCTCTTCGGAGCGGGAAAACTGCGCTGGTCGCGTATCGCGCCGGATTCATCATCGAGCTCGGTGATGACCACCGCGCCGCTGTCGCCGGAACCGCAGAACTCGACTCGGTAGATCGCGGTCATGGTGGCGACGACACGCTGCAGTGCGGCGGCGCACCCGGACGCTTCCGGCGGGGAGCTCCACAGGGTGCGGCCGGTCCTGGCGTCGACCCGAATCACCGTCCCGCGGTGGGAGGTGAAGGCGAGCAGGTTCCCCCGCACGATGGGCTCGCTGAGGGCGAACAGGTTCCCCCGCACTATGCGGTCGATGAGGTCGTTGTCGGCGAGAAGATCCGTCGCAGTCCAGAGGAGTTCGCCGGTGGCGGTGTCGAAGGCCAGCCAGCCGCGCTTCTCCCAGTAGGTCAGCACGGCGTTCTCGCCGCGCAGGGCAACGGTCATTCTCGGCACGTTCGCGACGTCGTCGGACCCGACGCCGAGACGGCGGTAGTGCCAGCGCGCGGTCCCTGTCGCACCGTCGTACATCGTGATGCCATCCCGGGCCGAGACGACGAATCCGTTGCCGGTGACGATGATTCGGGAGCCGGGCCGATCAGGTTCCGCCGGAAGCCGCAAGCGGAACTGCTCCGGCCCGAGCACCGCTGGCGTGGCAATGTCCGGGCGGGGCCCGGCGGTGGCTCGATCGATCGAGCTCGTGTCGTCACCCAGCCGGACCGCGATCCCGGCGGCGGCGAGCACCGGCACGATGCCGACGACGACCGCCCCCGCCAGCGCCCACCGTCGGGGCCGCCCCGCCCGCGCCGGGGGGGGGGGCGCCCCCGTGCTCGGCCGCCCCGCGCCCCGCCCCCCGCCCCCCCCCCCGGGGGGGCCGGGGGGGGGGGGGGCGTCGCCACGAGCACGAAGACCAGCGCCGCGCCGAGGAGAACGAGGGCCAGCGCGGCGATGGCGGACGGCACCCGCGGTGTGGCGACGAAGATCGAGGTGAGTCGCTGATACGTCGACGGGATGTGCGCGGTGACCGCGAACGCGATGCCACCGATGAGGACCGCCACCATCGCGAGCACGCCACCGGCGGTGAAACCCGCGACGCGCTCGTCACCGCGGTGCTTACGGGCCAGTACCGCAGTCCCTATGAGCACCGCGGCCCCGACCAGTACGACCACTCCAGCGAGGACGAGGGAACCCCGGACGAGGTGGAGGGGGAATTCGCGGGTTTCCGCGTCGTCGTCGTCCAACGGCACCGGAATCGGCGCCGCGACGAACTGGCTGTACAGCGCGAGCACGACACCACCGGCGAGAAGCACGGCACCGACCACCCCGGCGAGGATCGGCAGCGCACTCCGCGAACGGGCGCGATCGATGGACGGATCGTCGGACATGTTCCCCCCGAAGAAGACTCGATCGACACCACCCCCGGGTGTCGCGTCGAGACTAGCGCTCGTCGTGGCGATGCCGACAACGCACCGCCACCACGCTCATCGGGGGTTGCCGCCGATGCTGAAGTGGGCGCCGGTGGGGTCGGTGAGGCCGGCCATGCGGCCGTAGGGGGTGTCCATCGGGTCGAAGACGACGGTGCCGCCGAGGGCCTCGGCGTGCTCGGCGGTCTTGTCGACGTCGTCGGCGCCGAAGTAGACGGTCCAGGCGCCGGGGACGCCCTCGGGGAGGTGGCCGCCGCCGTCCATCACGCCGCCGCGCATCGGCGAGGTGGCGTGGATGGTGGTGTAGCGGAACTCGGGGGAGTCGGCGACGGTGAACGCGTCGTTCCAGCCGAAGACCTCGCGGTAGAACGACAGCGAGGACTCGTAGGAGCGGGTCATCAGCTCGAACCACGACGGCACCCCGGCGTGCTCGCTCCAGACGCCGCCGCCGACCTCACCGATCGCCTCGAACCCCGGGAACTGATCGGCCTGCCAGACGCCGACGCCCACCCCGCCGACATCGGCCAGCACCGCCATCGTGCCCAGCTCGCCGACCGCCATCGGCTCGACGATCACATTGCCGCCCCCGTTCTCCGCCCGCCTGGTCGTGGCCGCGGCGTCGAGCGAGGACAGGTACACCGTCCAGCGATCGGGGAACGGATCGCCGTCGTCGGGCATCCGGTTCATCGCGCCGGCGACGGCCTTGCCGTCCTTGCGCAGCGTGGTGTACCCGCCGAATTCCTCGCCGCCGCGTTCGGCGGTCCAGCCGAACAGCTCGCCGTAGAAGGCGATGGCGCGGTCGAGATCGGCGGTGTAGAGATCGACCCAGGTGGGATCACCGGGTTGGCGGGTGACGGACATGGCGACTCCTCGGCTGCGGGGGACTGGCTCGACAGAGACGGTGGCGGCGCGCACCCACCGTCATCGATCATGACGCCCGCATGGCAGAAAAGTCATCGGCGACATCCGTTGCACCCGCGCGACCTGCGGAGGAAGATCGAGAACGGCGTCGGTTCGACACGCCGCAGATCGTCTACGGCGCGCTGAATACGACACAGAGTAGGACCCGCGCGTCGTGCTGCGGCAGCACGGTTTACGATTCACTCCAACGCATGCTGACCGTCGTCTGCCTCTGGCCCGAGGACGGAGAGCCCGCGAGTGACGTACAGGCATCTTCAGGAGGATCAGTGACTGCGGTAGAGCCCAGGCCAGTCCCTCAGTTGGAAGCGACTCGACCGTATCCTGCTCGGACCGGGCCCAAGGGCTCGTTCCTGTACAAGGCGGTCACCACCACCGACCCCAAGGTGCTCGGCACCATGTACCTGGTGACGGCGATCAGCTTCTTCCTGGTCGGCGGCCTCATGGCGCTGCTCATGCGCGCCGAGCTGGCGCGCCCGGGTCTGCAGTTCCTCTCGCCCGAGCAGTTCAACCAGCTGTTCACCATGCACGGCACGATCATGCTGCTGTTCTACGCGACGGCGATCGTGTTCGGCTTCGCCAACATCATCCTGCCGCTGCAGATCGGCGCCCCCGACGTCGCCTTCCCGCGACTGAACGCGTTCAGCTACTGGCTGTACCTGTTCGGCGGCACCATGGCGACGGCGGGCTTCGTGACCCCCGGTGGCGCGGCGGACTTCGGCTGGACGGCGTACGTGCCGCTGACCGACATCCTGCACTCGCCCGGTGTCGGCACCGACCTGTGGATCCTGGGCCTGGCCGTGTCCGGTCTGGGCACCATCCTCGGTGGCGTCAACATGCTCACCACCGTGGTCTGCCTGCGCGCGCCCGGTATGACCATGTTCCGCATGCCGATCTTCACCTGGAACATCGCGGTGACCTCGGTCCTGGTGCTGCTGGCCTTCCCGCTGCTGACCGCGGCGCTGTTCGGTCTGGCCTACGACCGCCACCTGGGCGGCCACATCTACGACCCGGCCACCGGCGGCATCCTGCTCTACCAGCACCTGTTCTGGTTCTTCGGCCACCCCGAGGTGTACATCATCGCGCTGCCGTTCTTCGGCATCGTCTCCGAGATCTTCCCGGTCTTCAGCCGTAAGCCGATCTTCGGTTACACCACGCTGGTCTACGCGACCCTCGGTATCGCCGCGCTGTCCATCGCCGTGTGGGCGCACCACATGTACGCCACCGGCGCCGTGCTGCTGCCGTACTTCTCCTTCATGACCTTCCTCATCGCGGTCCCGACCGGTGTGAAGTTCTTCAACTGGATCGGCACCATGTGGCGCGGTCAGCTGACGTTCGAATCTCCGATGCTGTGGTCGATCGGCTTCCTGGTGACCTTCCTCTTCGGTGGTCTGTCGGGCGTCATCCTGGCCTCGCCGCCGCTGGACTTCCACGTCACCGACTCGTACTTCGTCGTCGCGCACTTCCACTACGTGCTCTTCGGCACCATCGTGTTCGCCACCTTCGCGGGTATCTACTTCTGGTTCCCGAAGATCACCGGCCGCATGATGGACGAGCGCCTGGCGAAGTGGCACTTCTGGACCACCTTCGTCGGCTTCCACACCACCTTCCTGGTGCAGCACTGGCTGGGCGCCGAGGGCATGCCGCGTCGCTACGCCGACTACCTGCCCAGCGACGGCTTCACCACGCTGAACACGATCTCCACCATCGGCGCCTTCATCCTTGGCTCCTCGATGCTGCCGTTCGTGTGGAACACCTTCAAGAGCTACCGCTACGGCGAGGTCGTCACGGTGGACGACCCGTGGGGCTACGGCAACTCCCTCGAGTGGGCCACCACCTGCCCGCCGCCGCGGCACAACTTCTACGAGCTGCCGCGCATCCGTTCGGAGCGTCCGGCGTTCGAGCTGCACTACCCGCACATGATCGAGCGCATGAAGGCCGAAGCGCACGTGGGCTGGGGCTCGGGTAAGCACGCCACGCACGTCACCGAAGGCGCGCTCGCGAAGAAGTAGAAAACACCGTAAGACGAGGGTGTGCACCTGCTGGGTTCACCAGCGGGTGCACACTCTTTTTGTGGGTAATCGAACGGAGCAGATCGACTTGGCCGACACCACAGTTCTCGTGACCGTCACCGGCCCCGACCGACCCGGCGTCACGTCCGTACTGCTGACGGCGCTGTCCAAGCACCAGGTGAGCCTGCTGGACGTGGAACAGGTCGTCATCAGGGGCCGCCTCACCCTCGGCGTGCTGGTGTCGTGCCCCAACGACGCCGAGGCGCTGCAGGACGACCTCGAAGAGGCGATGAACACCGTCGGCATGCAGGTCGACGTCTCCGTCGACGCGCAGATCGGCAAGCCGCCGATGTCGACGCACGCCGTCGTCGTGCTCGGCGCCCCGGTCACCGCGCACGCGTTCAGCGCGATCTCGCGCATCCTGGCCGCCCTCGGTGCCAATATCGACACCATCCGCGGCATCGCCGACTACCCGGTGACCGGCATGGAACTGATGGTCACCGCGACCGACACCGGCGCCGACACCGACTCCCGGCTGCGCACCGCGCTGGCCGACGTGGCGGTCGCCGAGCAGGTCGACATCGCGGTCGAGCGGGCGGGGCTGGCCCGGCGGGCCAAGCGGCTCATCGTGTTCGACGTGGACTCCACCCTGATCCAGGGCGAGGTCATCGAGATGCTGGCCGCGCACGCCGGCGTCGAGGACCAGGTCCGCGAGGTCACCGAGGCCGCCATGCGCGGCGAACTGGACTTCGCCGAGTCGCTGCGTCAGCGCGTGGCCACCCTGGAAGGCCTCGACGAGTCGGTGATCGAGGAGGTCGCCGACCGCATCGAGCTCACCCCTGGCGCGCGCACCACCATCCGCACCCTGCGCCGGATCGGGTTCCGCTGCGGCGTGGTCTCGGGCGGTTTCCGACAGGTCATCGAGCCGCTCGCGCACGAGCTGGAACTCGATTTCGTACAGGCCAACACGCTCGAGATCGTCGACGGCAAGCTCACCGGCCGGGTCGTCGGCGAGATCGTCGACCGGGCGTTCAAGGCCACCGCGCTGCGCAAGTTCGCCGCCGACGCGGGGGTGCCGATGGAGCAGACCGTGGCCGTGGGCGACGGCGCCAACGACATCGACATGCTCAACGCCGCCGGGCTGGGCGTCGCGTTCAACGCCAAGCCCGCGCTGCGCGAGGTGGCCGACACGGCCCTGTCGCATCCCTACCTGGACGCGGTGCTGTTCATCCTCGGCGTGACCCGCGACGAGGTCGAGGCCGCCGACGCGCGCGACGGCGGCGTGCGCCGGGTCCCGCTGCTCGGCAGGTAGCCCTGGCGCGTCGCGACCGGCGAAACCCGGTCGCGGCGTTAGCCTCCAGCGCAGGGTGTCCTTCGGCGTTGGGAGCGTGCCATGCGGAAAATCCTGCTCGCGGTCTGTGTGGCGGTGGCCGTCACCGGGTGCGGAGACGACGACGACCCCGCCGACCGCCTGTCCTCGACCACGATCCGGTTGCCGGCCGCGGCGCCGCGGAGCGCCGCCGGACCGGTCGAGGTCGACGAGCGGTTCAACGGCAGCACCGTCGCCCTCGAACTCGGCCAGCGACTGCTGGTCCGGTTGCCGCAGAACTCGAACGACGCCGACTCGTGGACGCCGGTGAACATCGAGCGCGGTGTGCTCGCGCCAGAGCCGCCGGTGTCGGACGGCACCAGCATGGTGTGGCCGTTCCTCGGCGTCGGTCCGGGGGCCTCGACCATCCAATTCGCCTACGGACCGGCGAGCGAGGCGCCGATCGAGCCGGGGCCGGAGTTCGTCATCACTGTGCGGGTGGCCTAGTGCCGGTCGAGAGCCGTCACCGGCGGCGCAGATAGGCTGGTCGGCAGTGGTGGTGTCGATCGAATCGGGTGTTGTGGCATGGGCAGTGGGGAACTGAGCGTGGAGACCGAGGCGGAGGCGCGCGACGACGCGGCCGAATTCGCGCTCCGCCACGCCGAATTGGCGCGCGGCTACGGCGGCAACGGCGATCCCGACGACCCGGCCATGGTGCAGGCCATGCAGATGGTCCTGCACATCCCCAAGGCCGATCCGCCGGCCCGCAGCGCCCTGCTGGAAGCCGCCGCGGCCGCCGCGGTCGCGGTGTGCCTGGATCCACGCTCGGGGCCGGGCGGGGAGTGGGAAGCGCGGTACCTGGCGTGGAAGCTGTCCAGGATCAGGAAGGTCGCGCGGCGGGCCCGTGGCGCGCAGTGGCTGGCCGCGGGCGCGGTCGACGGGGTGACGATCGAGGTCGACGGGGCGCAGGCCCGCGCCTTCGTGCCCGGCCCGGTCGGCGCGATCGACCAGCGGATCCGCAAACTCCAGATCGGCGGCACCGATCTCGACCACGACGAACCCGGCCCGCCCGATCCGGAACTGCCCGTGCTGTGGGTGAACGCGGCGCTGGAGATGTCGGTCGGCAAGGCGGCCGCGCAGGTCGGGCACGCGAGCATGTTGCTGGCGGGGGCATTGCCGGTGGCGGCGGCCGCGGCCTGGGCCGAGCGCGAATTCCGGTGCGCGGTGCGCGATGCCGGATCCGACCGGTGGCCGGGCCTGGTCGCCGAGGTGTCGGCGGGCCGGGCGGTGGCCGTGCGCGACGCGGGTTTCACCGAGGTGGCGCCCGGCTCGATGACGGTGATCGCGGTGCCGGGCACCGCCTGACCAGCGGCGACGAATCCCACGCGGGCCGGTCGTTCCACTGACGGCTCCGGTGGGCCAAGATGGAGCGCGTGTCGCAACCCGATCCCGATCTGCTCATCGACTTCTCCGACGTGACCATCCGCCGCTCGGGCCGAACGCTCGTGGGCCCGGTCAGCTGGCAAGTCGAACTCGACGAACGCTGGGTGGTGCTCGGCCCGAACGGGGCGGGCAAGACCTCGCTGCTGAGAATGGCCGCCGCCGAGGTCCATCCGACCTCGGGCGCGGCGAACCTGTTGGGGGAGACGCTCGGTCGCGTCGATGTCACCGAACTGCGCCCGCGCATCGGGCTGTCCTCGGCCGCGGTCGCCAGCCGCATCCCCGTCGACGAGAAGGTCAGTGATCTGGTCGTGTCGGCCGGGTACGCGGTGCTGGGCCGGTGGCGGGAGCGCTACGACGAGATCGACACCGAACGCGCCATCGACATGCTGGAAACCCTGGGCGCCGAACATCTTTCCGATCGCACCTACGGCACCCTGTCCGAGGGCGAACGCAAGCGCGTGCTGATCGCCCGCGCCCTGATGACCGATCCGGAACTGCTGCTGCTCGACGAGCCCGCCGCGGGCCTCGACCTGGGCGGACGCGAGGAGCTCGTGGAGCGGCTCGGCAATCTGGCCGCCGATCCCGACGCGCCCGCGATGGTCCTGGTGACCCATCACGTGGAGGAGATCCCGCCCGGCTTCACCCACGCCCTGCTGCTCAAGGAGGGCGAGGTGGTGGGGCAGGGGCTGCTCGAGGACGTGCTCACCGCCGAGAACCTCAGCGCCGCGTTCAGCCAGTCCATCGCGCTGGACCGGGTCGACGGCCGCTGGTTCGCCCGCCGGGCTCGCCGCGCGGGGCAGCACCGCAGGGCCTGACCCACTCAGTGGGATGCGCCGGATCTCGCGTCCCGCCCGCCCTGCTGAATAGTTCGCAGAGCGAACCAACTGGGCGCTATGGTGCTGGAAGGCCGGGTCGGCGGTGGTCGGCTCGGCGAGCAGGCGGTGGAGAGGAACGGTATGAGTGAGTCCGGGGTGCCCGCACGGGCCGCGTCGACGGTGATGCTGGTGCGCGACGGTGTCGCGGGCCTCGAGGTGTTCCTGCAGCGCCGGGTGTCGGGGATGGCGTTCGCCGGCGGCGTCACCGTGTTCCCCGGCGGCGGGGTCGACGCCACCGACGGTGTCGCCGATATCGCCTGGACCGGTCCCGAACCGGCCTGGTGGGCGAAGCGTTTCGGCACCGACGAGCCCGCGGCGCAGGCCCTGGTCGCCGCCGCGGTGCGGGAGACCTTCGAGGAATGCGGGGTGTTGCTGGCCGGGCCGACCGCCGATTCCGTGGTCGACGACTCGACCCGCTACCGCGAGGCCAGGGGCAAGCTCGAACGCCGGGAACTGTCGCTGGCCGACTTCCTGACCGCCGAGGGCCTGGTACTGCGCGCCGATCTGCTGCGCCCGTGGTCGAACTGGATCACCCCGGAGTCCGAGCCCCGCCGCTACGACACCCACTTCTTCGTGGCGGTGCTGCCCCAGGGCCAGATCGCCGACGGCGCGACCTCCGAGGCCGCGCACGTCGCCTGGTGTACACCCGAGACCGCGCTGGCGAGCTGGCGGGCGGGCGAGCACGTGCTGATGCCGCCGACCTGGTCGCAGCTCGACGCGCTGTGCGGATTCGCCGACACGACCGCCGTGCTGGCCGCCGAGCGCGAGATCGTGCCGATCATGCCCAGGTACTCGCCCGGTCCCGAGGGCAGGCCGCTGTCGGACTTCCCGGACAACGAACGGTATTTCACGGAACTCCCGCAGCAGGCGGGTTTCGGCGGCCGGTAGGTTTGGCCGCATGGCCGAATTCGTCACCATCGAGCTGCCCACCGACCCGACCGCTCGGGGCGTGGCGGTGCTGCGCATCGACCGTCCGCCACTGAACCTGGTCGACGCCCAGCTGGCTCGTGAGGTCGCTGCCGCCGCACGCACGGTGGCAGAGCATCCCGGCGTCGCCGCGCTCATCGTCTACGGCGACGAGCGGGTGTTCAGCGCGGGCGACGAGATGCGCGAACTCGCCGAGCTCGACGCGGGCCAGGCCGCGGCGATGGCGGCCGATCTCCAGGCGGCGCTGGGCTGCCTGACCCGGGTGCCGCAGCCGACGGTCGCCGCGATCACCGGCTACTGCCTCGGCGCCGGTCTCGAACTGGCGCTCGGCGCCGATCACCGGATCGTCGGCGACAATGTCAAGCTCGGGTTGCCGCAGATCAAGGCCGGCCTGATCCCGCTGTCGGGAATCCGCAGGCTCTCGCTGCTGATCGGCGCGAGCCGGGCCAAGGACCTCGTCTACACCGGCCGCTTCGTCGACGCCGAGGAGGCCGCGGCGCTCGGTCTGGTCGACGAGGTCGTCGCGCCCGACGACGTCCTCACCGCCGCCCGCCGCTGGGCCGAACAGTTCGTGACGGCCGCGCCGCGGGCACTCGCCGCCGCCAAGGCGGTCTTCGAGGCGGGTCCGCACGGTCACTCCGCGGCCGTCACCGAATGGTCGGCGTTGTTCGAGACCGACGACGCCCGCATCGGCACGCGCGCCTTCGCCGCCGACGGTCCGAACAGCGCCGTTTTCACCGGACGCTGAGCTGAGACCGGTCAATCGACCAATTGGAACGGCCGGAACCAAGACCGCCCATTGCGTGCTGAGGGTCTCCTATTACTCTTGGCGGTTATGACGGTCCACCCCGATGACCCGGCGCCGAACCCGCACGCCACCGAGGCCGAGGTCGAAGCAGCGCTCAAGGACACCAAGCTCGCCCAGGTCCTGTATCACGACTGGGAAGCCGAGACGTACGACGACAAGTGGTCGATCTCGTATGACGAACGCTGTATCGCCTATGCCCGCGGCCGGTTCGACCTCGCCGTAGGCCCCGCCCCGCTGCCCTACGAGCGTGCGCTCGAGCTCGGCTGTGGCACGGGGTTCTTCCTGCTGAACCTGATGCAGGGTGGCATCGCGAAGAAGGGTTCGGTCACCGACCTCTCGCCCGGCATGGTGAAGGTCGCGCTGCGCAACGCCGAACACCTCGGCCTCGATGTCGACGGCCGGGTCGCCGACGCCGAGACCATCCCGTACGACGACGACACCTTCGATCTGGTCTGCGGCCACGCCGTGCTGCACCACATCCCCGACGTGGAACTGGCGCTCAAGGAGTGCCTGCGCGTGCTCAAGCCGGGCGGGCGCTTCGTCTTCGCCGGTGAGCCCACCACGGTCGGCAACTTCTACGCCCGCAAGCTCGGCCAGGCCACCTGGAAGGTGACCACCGAGATCACCAAGCTGCCGTTCCTGTCCGGCTGGCGTCGTCCGCAGACCGAGCTGGACGAGTCCTCCCGCGCCGCCGCGCTCGAGGCCGTCGTCGACCTGCACACCTTCGATCCGACCGAGCTGGAGAAGATGGCGAAGTCGGCGGGCGCCGTCGACGTGAAGGCCACCACCGAGGAGTTCGCCGCGGCCCTGTGGGGCTGGCCGGTGCGCACCTTCGAGGCCGCCGTGCCCGACGAGAAGCTCACCATCGGCTACCGCATGGCGCAGTACCGGGCCTGGCTGGGCCTGAGCTGGCTCGACGAGAACGTCCTGCGCAAGGTCGTTCCGCGCGAGTTCTTCTACAACGCCATGATCACCGGTGTGAAGCCGGGCGCGGCGCAGAAGTAGGTGGGCTACCGCTTCGGCCGCGACGACGTCGCCCATCTCGGCAGCGCGGCGGGCCGTGCCGCGCTCGCCGAGGTCGACCGGCTGGAGCTGACCACCGCGACGCACCTGCGCGATATCGAGCGGGTGCGTCGCTCGCATCCCGAGCACGCCGCCGCGCTGATCGAGACGGTGCGTCTGCGGCGCAAGGCCGGGGTGAAGCTGCCAGCGGCCGCCGAGTGGCTGTTCACCGACGACGCGCTGCAGCAGGCCACGCCCGCCCCGGTCGCCAGGCACCGGGCCGCGCGGCTGGCCGGTCGCGCCGTGCACGATGTCACCTGTTCGATCGGCGCCGAGCTCGCTGAGTTGGCGCCGGTGTGTCCGGCGGTGGTCGGCAGCGATCTCGACGACGTGCGGCTCGCCATGGCCGCGCACAATCTCGCGGTCAGCCCACTCGCGGCGCCGGTCGCCGACCCGGGCAGGCCGGACCTCGGTGATGAGGAATCCGCCCGCGTCCCGAGCGGCGGTGTCGCCGCACAACCAGCGTCGACCGTGGCGGACAGTAGCCGAAACATCGTGCTGGCCAAGGCCGATGCCCTCGTCCCGAGCACCCGCGACACGGTGATCATCGCCGACCCGGCGCGCCGTGCCGACGGCCGCCGCACCTACGATCCGGCGAAACTCCAACCCCCACTGCCCGATCTGCTCGCCGCCTACCCGGGCCGTGACATCGCGGTGAAGTCGGCGCCCGGCCTGGACTTCGACCGGCTCGGCTGGGACGGGGAAATCGAGATCGTCTCCCTCGACGGCGCGGTCCGGGAAGCGTGCCTGTGGTCGGCCGGGCTCACGGAACCCGGTGTCACCCGGCGCGCCACCGTCCTCGATTCTCGCGGCGGCGCGACCACTCTCACCGACGCCGAGCCCGACGACATTCCCGAACGCGCGCCCGGCGACTGGATCGTCGACCCCGACGGCGCCGTCGTCCGCGCGGGCCTGGTCCGCCACTACGCCGCGAAACACGGCCTGTGGCAACTCGACCCGCACATCGCCTACCTCACCGGCGACGCGGTCCCGGCCGGCATGCGCGGGTTCCGCATCGAGGACCGCTTCGAGCTGCGCGAGAAGACACTGCGCCAGGAACTCGCCCGCCGCGACTGCGGTGCGCTCGAGATCCTGGTCCGCGGCGTCGACATCGACCCCGACGCCCTCCGCAAGAAACTCAAGCCACGCGGCACCATCCCCTACACCCTCGTCCTCACCCGCATCGGCCGCACCGGCACCGCCTTCCTCTGCACCGCGGTCGCCCCCTGGACGTCAGTGCTTGGTCCAGTCGGGCTGGGTGAAGTGGGCGACCCGGGAATCGGCGGGGGAGTGGCCGAGTAGCACGACCGCGCGGAATTGCCATAGCATGGCGCCGGTGGGGGCGTGGATGGTCATGTTCGGGGCGATGCGCATCTGGAGCAGCCCGGCGGCATCCGCCTCCGGGAGATCGCCGCGCAGTTCGTGCTGGAGGGTGGCGTGTTCGGGGCGCACCCAGTGCGGGACGTCCTCGGCGGCGAGCTGGGCGAGGTCGACCTGGTGGACCGAGAACACCTCGTCCGGGTTGGGTCGCAGGGAGTCGATGTCGTCGACCGTGACCACGATCGGGGTGATCGCGAAGCCGGAGGTGGCCGGGAAATCGTCGAGCAGGCCGAGCACATCGGCCGGTTTCGCGGTCAGATTCAGTTCCTCGTGCAGTTCCCGCAGCGCCGCCAGCTCAGGGGTCTCACCGGGCTCGAGCCGCCCGCCCGGCAACCCCCACTGGCCCGCGTTGCGACCGCGGTAGGCGCGCTTCATCACGATCACCGAGAGAGCGTCGCCGGCGCCCGGCACCACGCACAGCGTCACGCCCGCGCGGCGCATGCCCGGGGCATCGGGGACGGCGATCCGGGGAAACGCCGTCAACCGGGCGGTGGCGAGGGCGCGGAATTCCTCGATGCTGCGCGGGAGGTGCGGGTGACTCACCCCTCGATCTTGCCCCAGCAGCCGGCGTGCCCCCTACCGTGTCGGCGTCAGGCAGGAACAGGCGGCGCGGGGTCTCTCGTTCGCCTCCCGCGGAGTCAGGACTCCATCTTCTTCACCACGCGCTGGATTGTGAGCCAGGTGCGGGTGGTGATGTCCTTGCCGTAGGTCTTCTCGAGGCGGGCCATGAAGTCCGGTGTCTTGCCGGTACTGTTGTCGATCACGGTGAGGAAGGCGCGGGCGTCGGCGTCGTAGCCGATGACGCGGGTCAGTGGATCGTCGTCG
The DNA here is from genome assembly GCF_029868625.1 of Nocardia neocaledoniensis. Classification (GTDB taxonomy): domain Bacteria; phylum Actinomycetota; class Actinomycetes; order Mycobacteriales; family Mycobacteriaceae; genus Nocardia; species Nocardia neocaledoniensis_A. The sequence goes on from NZ_JARWOJ010000345.1 coordinate 19,229, forward strand.
AAGGCCGTCGTATCCGCCTGGCGCATGCGGTCTTTGAAGAAGGTGACCGTGAGATAGGAGCCGCGTTCGTGTGGCAGGCCCTCGAACGGGTCGCGGTCGAGCAGGGCGCGCAGTTCGGGGTGGCTGCGGATGATGGTGCCGCCAGGGATACCCAGCTCGGCCGACAGCCCCTCCTGGATGCGGTCCTCGAGGTCGGCCGGATCGTCGGCGGTGCGGAACACGATGTTGCCGCTCGTCAGCACCGAGGCCACCTTCGTGAACCCGAGCCCCTCGAACACCCCGCGCAACTTCTCGTTCCGCATGTTCGGATTCGTGGGCATGATGCCCCGCAGCAGCGCCGCATAGCTCTCCACGAAGCAGACCGTACCCATCCCCGCCGACACGCACCATCGAATGGCGGCGCGTCGGCGGGCGGACGATCACGCCTGGGCGGCGGCGTTCTTCTTGCGCTCGATATCGGCCAGCGCGGCCAGGTAGGCCTCGCGCTCCTCGGCGCTCGCGTCCCAGGCGACCTTGCGGTTCTTGACCACCTTGGCGGGCGCGCCGACGGCGATGCTGTAGTCGGGGACGTCGCCGCGCACCACCGCGTGCGCGCCGAGCACACAGCCACGGCCGACGCGGGTATCGCGCAGCACCGTCACCTTGGCCGCGATCCAGGTGTCCGGGCCGATCCGGACGGGGCTCTTCACGATGCCCTGGTCCTTGATGGGCAGGGTGATGTCGTCCATCTTGTGGTCGAAGTCGCAGATGTAGCACCAGTCGGCGACCAGCGTGGATTCGCCGATCTCGATGTCGAGGTAGGTGTTGACGACATTGTCCTTGCCGAACACCACCTTGTCGCCGATGCGCAGCGAACCCTCGTGGCAACGGATGGCGTTGCCGTCGCCGATGTGCACCCAGCGGCCGATCTCCATGCGGGCCAGTTCCGGGGTCGCGTGGATCTCCACATTGCGCCCCAGGAACACCATGCCGCGCAGCACGATGTGCGGGTTGGTGAGCCGGAACTTGGCCAGCCGGTAGTACCGCACCAGGTACCAGGGAGTGTAGGCGCGATTGGCGAGCACCCAGCGCAGCGAATCCCTGGTCAGAAAGCGTGCCTGCTGCGGATCGCGGCGGCGTGATCCACGCCAGCGCGCGCTCAGCGGCGCGCCCCACATGCTCGTCACGAACTACTCTCCCGTCGTGATCCGCCGGGCCTGGTACCCGGGGAGTCGGTCATCGGGTAAACAGAGTACTTTCGGAGCGCACAGCAACTGTGCGATACCCCGATCCTCGGCTTCGAACATCACAGGGAGAACAGCAGGTGCGAACTCGGACTCGTGTCGCGGTCGCGTTCGCTGCCGCCGGTGTGGTGGCGCTGACCGGTTGCGGCACCTATGTCGACGACATCACCGTCGGCACCGGATTGGGCTGGCCCGCAGCGCATCACGACGGCCGCAACGGCGGCGCCAGCCCCGTGACCGGCGCCGAGTCGGTGACGCTGAGCTGGTCACGGCCGGTGGGCGGCCCCATCGCCCAGCCGCTGACGATCGGCCCCGAAGGCCAGATGTTCGTGACCACGAGCACCGGCAACTGCGCGATCTTCTCCTTCCAGATGCACACCGGACGCAAGCGGTTCTGCAACCCGCTGGGGCCGTCCACCATCGAGGCGCCGAACGTCGTCGACGGCACCAACAACGTCTACGCCGGTGACGACGGCGCGGTGAACTCCTTCAACTACCTCGGTCAGCCGCGCTGGCGCACGCCGGTCGCCGGGGTGCCGGTGGCGATCCAGTTCACCGGCGACGGCAAGCTGCTCACCATCACCCAGTCCGGCCAGGTGGACGTGCTCAGCAGGCAGACCGGCGGGCGCGAGGTCCCCACCCTGCAATTGCTGGGCGAGCCCGACTTCCTGCAGTACCCCGGGCTCACCCGCCCCGCCTCCGGCGACGGTCTCGACGACTGCCGCACCGGCGGCCCGCGCTGCGCTGTCGCCAACACCACCGCCGTCGACCCGGAATCGGGCCGCTTCTTCGTGACCGTGTGGGAGCCGGGCAAGGCGGTCGCCGCGCTGCGCGCCCTGCGCTACGCCGACGGCAGGGTCACGCAGGTGTGGAGCGCCGACATGCTGACCGGCGGCAGCGCCACCAGCCCCACGCTGTCCGCCGACGGCGCGACCGTCTACGTCGGCGACAACAGCGGCCGCCTGATCGCGGTGAACACCGAGGACGGCAGCACCCGCTGGACCCACGCGCTCGGCTGGACCCCCAGCGGCGGGATCTCGGTGGTCGACGACCTGATCATTCCCGCCGGCGACGACGGCTATCTGATGGCGGTGCACGACCGCGGTGATCGCGTCGAGCCGGCCTGGGAGCGCAAGGACCTGGCCCTGCGCGGCACCCCCGCCCAGGCCGCGGGCGACATCGGGTACACCGTCGCGGCCATCGGCGCCGGGCTCAACCTCATCACCTTCGACACCACCACCGGCAACACCGTCGACTCCGATGTCCTGCCCGGCGCGACCGGAACCACCACCGGCACATCGATCGGGCCGGAGGGCGAGGTCGTCGTCGCGACCCGGCTCGGCGAGATCTTCACGTTCCAACCGGACGCTCAGTAGGGGTTGGCCCGGTCCGACCAGCGTGCGTCGACCTCGGCGGCGAGCTGCCGGGGGAACGAGATGCGCGCGGGGTCGCCGTCGGCGGTGTAGCGCTGATCCGGGTGCGCGGCCAGCCAGTCGAGCCAGTGTGCCGAGTCGAAGGGGACGGTGCCCCGGCCCGACCGGATTCGCGGTATTCCGCCGGGATCGACGGCGCCGTAGGGTGTGGGCGCGGGCTCGGCGCCCACCAGCATGACCGCGTCGAAGCGGTAGCCGGTGCCGTCCCAGCTGCCGGCACGGGCCAGGTCTCGCTCGCGGGGCGCGATGCCGAGCGGTAATGCCATGGTGCGCACCGTGACTCCGGGCGCCGCCGCGGTGACTGCCCGCACGTTCAGCACCAGCTGGCGTTGCACGGCCTCGGTATCCAGGTTCGCGAGGTTCGCGTGCTCGGCGGTGTGCGCGCCGATCTCGTGGCCGTTGGCCGCCAGCCAGGGGAGTGCGCGCGGGTCACCGCCGAAGGGCTCGTTGTTGACGTAGAAGGTGGCGACCGGCCGGAAATCCGGGTGACGCGTGCCGAATTCGGCGAGTACGCCCGCCGCGCTGTCCGGGGCCGGCGCGCCCACGGCGGTGAACGCGAGCTGACTGCTGGTGGAATCGTCGAAGGTGAGCACCACCGGGTGCGTGCCCGCCGGCAGGTCGAGCTCGCCGGAGATGTACTGCGCGACGGTCACCGGGCGATAGCCCTCGCGATACAGCCGCTCCAGTTCCTCGCGGAACTCCGCCGGGGTCTGGTCGTATTCGCCCGCCGGGTCCGGCGTGATCTGGTGATACATCAGGATCGGGACGAAACCCAGTTCGTTGGCGGCGATCCCGGCCGGATCCGGTGGTCTGCTCGGCGCGGGAGCCGGTGGTGACTCGACGACCGGCGGCGGAGCCTCGGCCGCGCACGCGGTGAGAGTCAGGGCGAGCAGGACCGCGCCGAAGAGCCGGGATATCGCCGTCGAACCGCCCGTCATCGCGGCAATGTTACGCGGCGGCAGAGGTTTTCCCTCGATCTTGCGATAACCGGTGGACCCCGGACACGACTGCGCCATAGTGGCCTGGCGAACCGTAGTGAAAGTTGGTGTGGGCGTTGGGATTGCGAATCTGGGCGAGGGATCGGAAGCGGTGGGCGACGATCGGCGGGGGCGCTGTCCTCGCTGCCGTGATCATCGCGCTGCTGGCCGGATTCGCGTTGACCAGATCCGGGAGCGAGTCGGCCGCCGACACCACGCCACCGGCGCTGCGGGTGCGCGCGCCGGAGCCGGTGTCGTCCTATCGGGCGCCGATCGTGGTGCGGGGCACGGCGATCGACGCGGTGCGCGTGTCCATCGGCGCCGACGCGGTGGCGCCCGCCGCGGACGGGACCTTCGAACTCTCGGTGCCGTGGGCGCCCGCTGTCGAGGTCGTCGCGGTCGACGCGGCGGGCAATCGCAGCAGCGCGATCGCGGTCACGGCCTTCGCGCTGCCGCGGGTGCGCGCCGTGCACGTCACCGCGCACGCCTGGTCGCACGAAGGGCTGCGGGAGGCGGTGCTCGCCATGGCGCGCGCGGGACGCGTCGATACCGTGCAGCTCGACATCAAGGACGAGGACGGCGTGGTCGGGTACGACTCGCAGGTGCCGCTTGCTCGCGAATCCGGCGCTGTCGCGGCCATTTACGACGCGCCGGCCGCCTTACGTCAGCTGCACGAGCTCGGCGTGCGGGTGGTGGGACGCATCGTCGCGTTCCGCGACCCGACCGTTGCCGCGTGGGCGTGGCACAGTGGCAGGCCGGACTGGGTCGTCCAGAATCCCTCCGGCCAGCCCTATTCCAGCCACTACGGCCCGATCGCCTTCACCAATGTCGCCCATCCCGAGGTGCGCCGCTACAACATCGATCTCGCGGTGGAAGCAGCCCGGCTCGGTTTCGACGGCATCATGTACGACTACGTGCGCCGCCCCGACGGCAGTCTGCCCAGCATGCGTTTCGCCGGCCTCACCGAGACGCCCACCGACGCGGTGGCGGGCTTCGTGGCCGAGAGCCGCTACCCGGTCCACGCCGCGGGCGCGCACCTGAGCGCCGCGGTCTACGGCATCGCCGCCACCCGCCCCGACCAGATCGCCCAGGACATCCCCCGCATCGCCCGCCACGTCGACTACGTGGCCCCCATGGTCTACCCCTCGCACTGGAACCCCGGCGAATACGGCGTCGCGAACCCCAACGCCCAGCCCTACGACATCACCCTCGCCTCCCTCCGCGACTTCCAGACCACCACCGCGGGCACCGGCGCGAAGGTGATCCCCTGGCTCCAGGACTTCACCCTCGGCGTCCCCTACGGCGACACCGAGGTCCGCGCCCAGATCGACGCCACCCGAGCCGCGGGCATAGACAGCTTCTTCCTCTGGAACGCCGCCACCCGCTACCACGCCGACGGCATCCCCCCGGCCTGAGCTGCGTCGTCGGCGTCTCAGTCGGTGGCGGCGACCTCGGTCTGGATCGGCGCGGCGGGGACCCATTCGCGCAGTGGTTGGACGACGGAGCCGTAGAACGAATCGGTCGCCGAGGTCACGCTGGTGATGAAGCTGGCGGCGGTGCCGGAGCGTTTGTTGCCCATCGGGAAGGTCTGTTCGAGGGTGAACGAGACGATCGAGCCGGGCCGCCCTTCGGTGAGCGATTTCGGGGTCGCGCGGACGGTTTCGAGGAACTCGCAGGTCTCCGCGCCCCGTTCGGTGAACACCGCCTCGATCTGGAGATTGCCGGGCGCCTCGGTGAGCTGCTTGGTCAGCCAGGCGACGCGCCGCAAGGCGGTGCCTTCGTCGGGCGCGGCGATCGTGGTGCGGCAGCGTACTTTTCCGGTACGGATGTCGGCGGTGACGGTGAGATCACCTGCGGTGTCGGGGATTCGCAACACCGCCTCGAACGAGCCGTCGGTGGCCAGTCGCTCGGCGACGGCGGTGGCGCGGGCGGCCGGGTCGGTCCGGTGTTTGCGGGCGAGCACATGCTTGACCTCGACGCCCAACTCCGCTGTCAGTCGCAGAGCGAGATGCCTGCTCAACGACACCCAGGTGTCGGCCACCGTGAGCGCCTTCTGATCGCCCGCCCGCAGCGTGCCGGTGGTGACCGCGTCCCTGACGGTGACCCAGTGCCTGCCCATGTCGACGAATTCCGCGGCGCCCGAACGTGGATGGTCGAGGAAGCGCAAGAATTCGGCGAGGATCCAGGATTGCAACGGGTCCTCGATACCGCCGTGCGACAGCAGCATCCTGGCCTCGTGGGCGACTTCGGCCCAGGACAGATGCCGCAGCGCCACTTTCGTCAGTTTTCGGCGATCGACCTGCACCGGCAGCTCGCCGGGACCGGCGGGAATGTCGTTGGACAGGCTGACGACTACGTCATATTTCTTCCGGCGCGCGACATCGAGGTAACTCTCCAGCTGGTCCTTGCGCAGCCGCCCGTTGCCGGTCTTGACCTCGAGCAATCCGGTCCACTGCTTGCTGCCACGAACCACCTTGAGGACGGCGTCGGGAATCACCTTCGAATCGCCCGCCTCGTACTGGACTTCGAGGTAGCCCTCGAAAGCGCCTGCGGGCGCGCCCATCCGAGCGCAGACAGCACGGGCGAACGGCCGCACCGCCTGCATGGTCGCGATGAGCGCCGATGTGGTGCGGCGCTCCTGTTCCTCGCCCGAGCCGACCCCGACGATCGAGAACAACCGGGCCGGTTGCCAAGCTTCCGACTCGGCTTGGCGGAACTCGATCGGCTTCGCCTTGCGTACCGGCCGTTTCGCGGTGCGGACGCCACTGGTACGCGCCGGTGTGGGCTCCGGAGCAGTTTCCGGCGTGGCGGGTTCAGGCGCCGCGGCGGCCGACGCAGGTTCATCGTCGATCGCCACGCCGAAGTCGGTCGCGAGGCCACTCAAGCCCGAATCCCAGCCTTGCCCGACGGCGCGGATCTTCCACACCCCGTCGCGTCGGTAGACCTCGCCGAACACGAACGCGGACTCGGTGTCCGCGTCGGCCGTCAGGTATTCGGCCAGCGACTGTCCTGCTGGGTCGATCACGTGAAATGCCAGTTTGCCGAGGTCGCCGAAGGTTCCTGTGCCGACGCTGCCCGCCAGTGCCACCGTGTGGACGTGCGCAGGCACCGCGCCGAGATCGATCGTCATCTTGGCTTGCATGCCCTCCTCGGTGGCGCTGGTGCCGAGGAAGCGCACGGACCCGTCCTGGGATTCGGGCTGGTTGTAGAACACGAAGTCGGCATCGGATCCGACCCGGCGATCGGCACCGAGGAGCAGTGCCGAGGCATCCACCTCGACGGCGGGCTCCGGCCAGCCGATCACGATGTCGACGCGGTCGACATCCTCCGGCAACGCGATGTTCTGGCCCTTGGACAACAGCGGAGACGACACAGCAGCAGCTCACCCTTCGAGGCTCGGCACGACCCGCAAGGCTGATGCAGCCGACCCGCTCGCTGACCCCCTTGCCGCACATCGCGATTCACCGGCGATGCCGAGGAATGTCGGCGGCTGCGGCGGTGGTGTTACACATCTCACGTTTGGGCGCGAGAATACGTGACTACCTGCTGCTGAGCAGCCGGTTTCACGCCACCCAGGCGATGGCGTCGGGTTCGGCGGCGACGGGGAAGACGCGGATTTCGGCGGGGAGGAGGAAGGCGAAGAGGTGGATGGCTTCGGCGAGGGTTTTGTGGTCGGTGACCAGGGCGATGCGGCCCCAGGCGCTGCGGGGGACCTCGATGAGTTTCAGGTCCTGCCACATGGCGTCGAGGGAGTAGCGGTCGAAGTCGGGGCCGAGGACGTAGACGACGTTGATCGGCTGTTGGTGCCGGAGCGCCGACTCGATCGCCGGATCCAGGTGGGTGGTGTAGTCCTCGGCGGTGACGGTGCCGGACGCGCGGAAGCCGATCGTCGCGGCGGGTAGGTCGGGAATCGGCTGCAAGGGCATGACACGGCTCCTTCGTCCTGGTGGTCGACACCTGGGACGGTAGAGCCGGACCGACGGCGCGGCGTCATGCGTTGCGGGTGAGATCGGCACGCCCGCCGAGTCCGGTACTACTTCGGATCGCGCTCCGGCAGCGGGCGTTCGACGATGTCGGGGCGGCCGAGGGAGGTGCGGACGCGGCGCTTGGCGGCCGAATACACCTGGGCGGTCTCGGCGGCGACCACGTCCCAGGCGAAGTCGGCGGTGAGGCGCTCGCGGGCGTTGTAGGCGCGGTCCTGGGCGGTGGCCGGATCGTCGAGGACGGCGCGGGCCGCGTCGACGAGTCCGTCGATGTCGGCGGGTTCGAAGGACGCGCCGGTGACACCGTCGATGACGGCCTCGCCGAGACCACCCGCGGTGGAGGCGATGAGCGGCACACCGGCGGCCGCGGCCTCGAGCGCGACGATCCCGAACGGCTCGTAGCGGCTCGGCAGGACGATCGCGTCGGCGCCGTGCAACCAGCCGAGCAGTTCGGCGTGACCGAGGCTGCCGACGAAGTTCACCGCTCTGGCGACCCGGTGCACCCGAGCCCGCTCACGCAGCCACTCGAACTGGGTGCCGACACCGGCCACGGTCAGGGTGGTGCCGGGATGCGCGCGGCGGATGCGGGGCAGCGCCGCGATCGCGTCCTGCACGCCCTTCTCGTATTCGAGCCGCCCCACGTACAGCAGCTTGGGCGGCCCGCTGCGCGGCGCGCGCGGCCGGAAGGTCCACGCGCCGACGTCGATCCCGTTGCGGATCACCGTGATCGGCGAGAGCTCGGGCCCGTAGAGGCGTTCCACCTCGTCCTGCATCGAGGTCGAGCAGGTGATGAGCTGGTCGGCCTCGTTGCACAGCCACCACTCCACCGAGTGGACCTGCTTGTTGACCCGCCCCGACACCCAGCCGCTGTGCCTGCCCGCCTCGGTGGCGTGGATGGTCGCCACCAGCGGCACGTCGTAGAACTCGGCCAGCGCGATCGACGGATGCGCGACGAGCCAGTCGTGCGCGTGCACCACATCCGGCGTCCAGCCCTCGCCGACCCCCGGCTTGCCCAGCGCGACACCGGCCCTGACCATGGCGTGCCCCATCGCCAGGGTCCAGGCGAGCATGTCCTCGCCGAAGTCGAAGCAAGGCGGGTCCTCGGCCACGGCGACGACGAGCACGCCGTCGGCGACATAGGAGTGCGTGGGATGGGTGAGCGAATCGGTGCCCGTTGGCCTGCGCGCCAGCACGACCACCTCGTGCCCGGCCGCGGCCAGTTCCACGGCCAGGTGGTGCACGTGCCGACCGAGCCCGCCGACCACGACCGGCGGGTACTCCCACGACACCATCAAAATCTTCATGCGAATCCTTAAGGGGCGGCCGACGGGACAGCGGTCGGCAACCGCCGCGCGTCCAGACCAGGGAAGAATCCGTCGGCCAGGCTCCATCCTGCCGCGAGACGGGTCGCTTTGGCGAACTGTCCGGCCCCGATGGCCTCGGCGAGTTCGCGTACGGCGTGCGCGTGCTCGTGCGCGCGGTCGCGGGCGTACCCGGCGGCGGAGTCCTTGCTGACCATGAACGCCCAGTCGCTGGAGACGGTCAGGATCGCCTCGCGCAGCAATTGATCGGCCACCGGATCGCGCAGCGAACCGTCGCGGCGCACCTTGTCGAGGGTGTCCAGCGCCAGCCGGACGACGTCGGCGTTGAGCTCGACGAGATCGGCGACCTGGTCGCCCGCCCACACCCGCCAGTCCTTGCCCGAACCCCACGACGAGTCGTTGAGCTGCACGGGTTCGCCCACGTACCCGTTGTCGCGGGCATCGGCGAGGGTGCCGACGTTCACCCCCGCCTCGGGCAGCGCGCGCAGCACCTGCTCGAGCCATTCGGGACCCTCGTGCCACCAGTGCCCGAAGAGTTCGGTGTCGAAGGCGGCCACCACGAGGGCGGGGCGCCCGATCCGCGCGGACTCCTCGATGAGTCGGGCGCGCACGGTCTCGACGAAGTCGGCGACGTCGCGGGTGATCGCGGTGGCGGCGAGCTCGGGATCGTAAGGGGCCTTGTCAGGACCGGCCACGGTTTTGCCGGTCACCCGCGACGGTTTGAGACCGGTCGCGTGATCGTAGTGATGGAAATCACGGTAGGCGCTCTGTCCCGGGTACCCCTGTTTCGGTGACCAGACCCGGTAGCTCACCTGGAGATCGCGGCCGAACGCGAGCACCTCGGAGTCGCGCACCGGCCTGCCGAGGGTGGTGTCGCCGCGCAGCGACGGGCCGTCGACCATGAAATGCGTCACACCCGCGTCGTCGTAGCCGCGCTCCATGCCGGGGGTGTAACCGCACTCCGGCGCCCAGATGCCGGTGGGGGTGGTGCCCCAGCGCTGCCGCGCGTCGGCCAGGCCCTCGGTGAGCTGGAATCGGCGCAGCCGCTCGTCCAGCAGGGGCTGGAACGGATGCGCCAGCGGGCCGCCGAGCAGCTCGATCGCGTCGGCGTCGATGAGCGAGCGCCACACCGGCGAGCCGCCGTGTCGCCAGTCGCGTTCGAATTCGGCCGAAGCCGTTGCGGCGAGCCGGTGTTCGTGGCGGCCGAGGGCGACGTTGCCCGACATCGACGCCTCGTCGGCGCGCAGCTGCCAGTTGCCCAGCCAGTGGTGCATACCGGCCAGGCAGTGCGGGTCGTCGAGCTGGGCGGCGAGCACGGGCGTGATGCCCAGGCTCAGCAGATGCGTACGACCCTCGGCCGCAAGGTTTTTCAGCACCCGGACCACGGGCAGGTAGGACGCGGCCCAGGACTGGTAGAGCCATTCCTCGCCGACCGGCCAGCGCCCGTGGTGGGCCAGCCAGGGCAGGTGGGAGTGCAGGACGAGCGTGAACTGGCCCGGCACGGCGCCGGACCGGGCGGAGCGGGAATCTGTCAACGCCGTGCCTTCTGCGCGATCGCGACCAGGTCCAGGCTCGCGTCGATATCGCCTTCGCGCAGGTCGAAATCGTCGATGGTCACGGCGGCGACGTCGGCGGTCAGGTCGGCGGGCCACGGCTCACCGGCCAGCGCGCGCTCGATCTGGGCGTCGATGAAGGACCCACCGTGCTTGGCGTCCAGTGCTTTCAGGCTCGCCCCGTGGTGCACGCCGAGCATCTCCTCGACGGTGAAGCCCGCCTCGACCAGCAGCTCGGTCAGTTCGGCGGCGTTGAGCTCGCGTGTGTGGAACGGGTTGAGCGGGGTGTCGCGGCCGGGGGAGAAGGTGATCCGGTTGGGGGTGCTGATCAGCAGCAGGCCGCCGGGGCGCAGCACGCGCAGGCACTCGCGGAGGAACTGCGCCTGATCCCAAAGGTGTTCGATCACTTGGAAATTCACCACGACGTCGACCGAGTCGTCGTCGAGTGGCAGCGCGGCCAGATTGCCCTGGATCATCTCCACCCGCGGGTAGCGCGCGCGCACGTGCGCGACGGCGCTCTCGTCGTAGTCCACGCCGACGACGCGCGCGGCGACCCCGGCGATCATGTCGGCGCCGTAGCCCTCGCCCGAGCCTGCCTCGAGCACGGTCTTGCCGGTGCAGCGATCGAGCAGGCGGGCATAGGCGATCTCGTGCCGACGGAACCAGTAGTTCTCCTCGGCGATGCCGGGCACGGTCCGCTCGCCGGTCAACGGCAGTGGTTCATGTGTGGCGGCCACGGGTGCGGCAGGGATCACAGCCTCGCTCATGGCTCCGACGTTACTGGTACCGCCGGTTCGCCCAGGAGTCAGGGATGCCCTTGTCATGTAGGTTACCCACGAGTAACTTAGCGTAGGGTAGTGTTCCGCCCTGAGCAGTTTTCTCACCCGGACGTACGGCCCAGCTCGTGCGGCCACCACACACGTGTCCCCAGAAGGAGGTCGACGAAGACCGATGCCGAACATCGTCGTACTCATCAAGCAGGTCCCCGACACCTGGTCCGAGCGCAAGCTCACCGATGGTGACTTCACCCTCGACCGCGAGGCTGCCGACGCCGTCCTCGACGAGATCAACGAGCGCGCCGTCGAGGAGGCGCTGCTGATCAAGGAGGCGCAGGGCGGCGAGGTCACCGTGCTGGCCGCCGGTCCGGATCGCGCCACCGAGGCCATCCGCAAGGCGCTGTCCATGGGCGCCGACAAGGCCATCCACATCAACGACCCGGCGATCCACGGCTCCGACGCCGTGCAGACCGCGTGGGTGCTGGCCGGCGCGCTCGGCCAGGTCGAGGGTGTCGAGCTGGTCATCGCCGGTAACGAGGCCACCGACGGTCGCGCCGGTGCCGTGCCCGCGATCATCGCCGAGTACCTGGGCATCCCGCAGCTGACGCACCTGCGCAAGCTGACCGTCGACGGCGACAAGATCACCGGCGAGCGCGAGACCGACGAGGGCGTCTTCAAGCTCGAGGCCTCGCTGCCCGCGATCGTCTCGGTCACCGAGAAGATCAACGAGCCGCGCTTCCCGTCCTTCAAGGGCATCATGGCCGCGAAGAAGAAGGAAGTCACCGTCTTCACGCTGGCCGATCTGGGCATCGACCCGTCGACCGTCGGTGTCGCCAACGCGGGCACCCAGGTCACCGGTTCCACCCCGAAGCCGCCGCGCACCGCGGGCGAGAAGATCGCGGACGAGGGCGAGGGCGGCAACCAGATCGCGTCCTACCTCATCGGTCAGAAGATCATCTGATCCGGCCGTCCGAGACTTCCCCAAGGAGAAAGAACAATGGCTGAAGTACTTGTGCTCGTCGAGCACGCCGACGGTGCCGTGAAGAAGGTCAGCACCGAACTGCTCACCGCCGCCCGCGCCCTGGGCGAGCCCGCCGCCGTCGTCACCGGCCCGGCCGGTACCGCCGAGAAGCTGGCCTCCGCGCTGGCCGCCGCGGGCGCCGAGAAGATCTACGTCGCCGAGTCCGACGACGTCGACGGCTTCCTGGTCACCCCGAAGGTCGACGTGCTCGCCGGTCTGGTCGAGTCCGCCTCGCCCGCCGCCGTGCTGGTCGCCGCCACCGCCGAGGGCAAGGAGGTGTCGGGCCGCCTCGCCGCGCGCATCGGCTCCGGTCTGCTCGTCGACGTCATCGGCGTCAACGCCGACGGCTCGGCCGTGCACTCCATCTTCGGTGGCGCGTTCACCGTCGACGCCAAGGCCACCGGCGACGTGCCGGTGATCTCGATCCGCCCCGGCGCCATCGAGGCCGCCGCGCAGGCCGGTGCCGGCGAGCAGGTCACCGTGGCTGTGCCCGCGCAGGAAGAGGGCGTCGTCAAGGTCGTCTCGCGCGAGCCGATCGTCGCCGGTGACCGTCCGGAGCTCACCGAGGCCGGCATCGTCGTCTCCGGTGGTCGCGGTGTCGGTTCCGCCGACAACTTCGCGGTCGTCGAGGCGCTGGCCGACTCGCTCGGTGCCGCCGTCGGCGCCTCGCGTGCCGCTGTCGACTCGGGCTACTACCCGGGCCAGTTCCAGGTGGGTCAGACCGGTAAGACGGTCTCCCCGCAGCTCTACATCGCCCTCGGCATCTCCGGCGCCATCCAGCACCGCGCCGGCATGCAGACCTCGAAGACCATCGTCGCGGTCAACAAGGACGAAGAGGCCCCGATCTTCGAGATCGCGGACTACGGCATCGTGGGCGACCTGTTCAACGTCGCGCCCCAGCTGACCGAGGCGGTCAAGTCCCACAAGGGCTGATCGTTTCGACGCCGAACGCGTAGGCGGCCCCCCCCCGGGGGGCCCGCGGGGGGCCGCCGGGCGCGCGGGGGGGGGGGGGGGGGGGGGGGGCGCCCCCCCGGGGGGGGGGGGCCCGGGGAAAAGCGGTGTACACGGTGTGAAACAATGTCTCATCGTGAAGAACTTCGAATCCCTGTTCGCCGAGCTGACCGAGCGCGCCCAGACCCGCCCCGAGGGGTCGGGCACCGTGGCCGCACTGGACGCCGGCGTCCATTTCCAGGGTAAGAAGGTGCTCGAGGAGGCCGGGGAGATCTGGCTGGCCGCCGAGCACGAGAGCGACGAAGCCCTCGCCGAGGAGATCTCCCAGTTGCTGTACTGGGTCCAGGTGATGATGGTGGGTCGCGGGCTGAAGCTCGAGGACGTGTACCGACATCTGTGACGGCTGATCCGTCCCGTCGACGTCCACCCCCACTGCTTCTCCCCGAAAGGTCCCCATTCCCATGTTGCGCGTCGCTGTTCCCAACAAGGGTTCGCTGTCGGAATCGGCCGTCTCCATCCTGAGTGAGGCCGGTTACCGCAAACGCACCGATTCTCGCGAGCTCACCGTGCTCGACCCCGTCAACCAGGTCGAGTTCTTCTTCCTGCGGCCCAAGGACATCGCCATCTACGTCGGCTCCGGTGAGCTCGACCTCGGCATCACCGGCCGTGATCTGGCGCTGGACTCCGGCTCGCCGGTGACCGAGCGGCTCTCGCTCGGCTTCGGCCGCTCGACGTTCCGCTACGCCGCCCCGGCCGGGGACGAGTGGAAGGTCGAGGATCTCGCGGGCAAGCGCATCGCCACCTCCTACCCGAATCTGGTGCGCGCGGATCTGGCGCGGTTCGGGATCGAGGCCGAGGTGATCCGGCTCGACGGCGCCGTGGAGATCTCGATCCAGCTCGGCGTGGCCGACGCGATCGCCGACGTCGTCGGTTCGGGTCGCACCCTGCGTCAGCACAATCTGGTCGCCTTCGGTGAGTCGCTGTGCGACTCGGAGGGCGTGCTCATCGAGCGCACCGGCTCCGACCGCGACGACCGCGCCCGCAATCAGCTCATCGCCCGCATCCAGGGCGTGGTGTTCGCCCAGCAGTACCTGATGCTCGACTACGACTGCCCCAAGTCGCTGCTCGACGAGGCCGTCGCCATCACCCCCGGCCTCGAGTCGCCCACGGTGTCCCCACTGACCGACCCCGAATGGGTCGCGGTGCGCGCCCTGGTCCCGCGCAAGCAGGGCAACGACCTGATGGACCGGCTCGCCGACCTCGGCGCCAAGGCGATTCTCGCCACCGACATCCGGTCCTGCCGCGCCTTCTGATCCGGTGCGCTGACGGCCCGGCGAGCACGACCGCTCGCCGGGCCGTCGCCGTGCGTGCGCCATTGTCGCGCCCGCGGCGCCGCGATCCACGAGATCCGCTCAGGCTGAACGCAATCGGTGTGGGGCGGGGCGCGCGTTGCTACCTTGCGGTTTCTCGATGAGGAAACCGAGGAGTCACCGTGTCGCAGACACCACCCGAGCCGCGCCCGGGTAGCGCGTTCACCTGGAACGAGGACTGGCTGGCGACCGTCGTCGGCCTCGCGCTGATCGGCCTGGTGCTGGTCGGCGCGATTCCCGGATGGCTGGTGCCGTGATGAGCGAGCCGCGCACCACCACCGAAACCGCCGCGCTGCAAGCCAACCCGAAACCGACGGCCGCCGATGTGGTGGCCGGGATCGCGCTGGTGCTCGCGCTGGGCGCGCTCACCCGCTTCTTCGACACCCAGGCGCCGCGGTGGGCGGAGGGCACACCGTTCCAGCGGGTCGCCAAGACGGTCGAATACCCGGTATACGCGATCGCGATCGGCCTGCTCGGCAATGTCGTGCTGGGCAAGCTGGGGCTGCGGGATCGGCTCTCGGCCGGGTTCCGGACCGAGTTCTTCATCAAGACCGGGGTGGTGCTGCTCGGCGCGTCGATCAATCTGAAGATCCTGGTGACGGCCGCCGCGCCGGCGATCGTGCAGGCGCTGGCGCTGATCACGATCGTCTTCGGATTCACCTGGTGGTTCGGCGGTCTGCTCGGGCTCGACGACAAGCTGCGCGCGCTGCTGTCCTCGGCGGTCTCCATCTGCGGCGTCAGCGCGGCCATCGCGGCGGCGGGAGCGGTGCAGGCGCGCCGGGAGCAGATCGCCTACGCTGCGTCGCTGGTGATCATCTTCGCGCTGCCGTCGATCTTCCTGCTGCCCTGGCTCGCCGACGTGCTCGGGCTGTCGGCGCCGGTCGCGGGGGCGTGGATCGGCGGCAACATCGACACCACGGCGGCGGTGGCGGCGGCGGGCGCGCTCGCGGGGGAGGACGCGCTGAAGATCGCCACCATCGTCAAGACCACCCAGAACGCGCTCATCGGGCTCGTCGCGATCGCGCTGACCGCCTGGTTCGCCTTCCGCGTCGACCGCACCCCGGGCGCGGCCCGGCCGAGTCTCGGCGAATTCTGGTCCAGATTCCCGAAATTCGTGCTCGGCTTCCTCGCCGCCTCGGTCATCGGCACCCTCTACCTGCAGTCGGTCGACAAGAAGACGGGTGCCGCGCACCTCGCGGTGATCAACGACCTGCGCACCTGGTTCCTGATCCTGGCGTTCGTCTCGATCGGCCTGGAGTTCTCGCTGCGCGGCCTGCGCGAGGCGGGCTGGCGGCCGATCGCGGTGTTCGGCGCCGCCGTGGTGGTGAATCTCGCTGTCGGTCTGGGCCTTTCGGTGCTGCTGTTCCGCGACTTCACAGTGTGAGGCCGCGGTGCCGAGGCGACTGGTTCGGCGCTGGGCCGGGCGCGTCGGCGGCCGAGCGTGGCGTCCGCGTCCGGGTGAGCGGTTCCGCCACAGCGACCACCCGGTGGCGCACCGCCGTGGCCGGGGACCGCGCCGGGGCTCACACGTCCTCGTCGGCCCGCACGTCGGGGATGCCCAGCTCGGTCGGCGCCGGTTCGCCCCGGGGCCAGCCCGGATACGGTGGCGGGGTGCCGCCGAATTCCGGGCACAGGTGCTGGAATTCGCAGTACCGGCACATCGTGTTGCGCACGGCGGGGAAGTCCCCGGTGCGGCCCGCCGCGAGGATGGCCTCCCACAGCGCGGTGAGGATCCGGGCGAAGCGTTCCAGTTCCGCCCGCTCGGGGGTGTAGGTGAGCAGCACCTTGTCGGCCAGGTAGATCAGCCGCAGCTGCGCGGGCACGATGTCGCGGGTGCGCAGGATCATCAGCGCGTAGAACTTGAGCTGGAACAGCGCCCGCGCCTCGTGCAGCGGGCCGGGGGAGCGGCCCGTCTTGTAGTCGACCACCCGGAGCAGGCCGTTGGGCGCGATATCGATGCGGTCGACGAACCCCCGCAGCGGGACGGCGCCGTCGAGGTCGACCTCGACCCGCTCCTCCAGCGCGTGCGGTTCGAACCCGGTCGGATTCTCGAGCTCGTAATAGCTCGCGACCAGGCGGCGAACCTCCTCGAACAGCGCCTCCGGACCGCCCGCGGCCACCAGTTCGTCGAGTCCGTCGCGGTCCGCGCGCACCCGCTCCCACGCGCCCGGCACCAGCTCGGCCGCCCGTTCGGGACGGCGCTGTTCGGCGGGCAGTCCGAACAGGTCCTCGAGCACCGCGTGCACGACCGTCCCGCGCACCGCGGCCCGCGTCGGCGGCTCGGGTATCCGATCGATCGCCCGGAACCGGTACTTCAACGGGCACTGCTTGAAATCGCTTGCCCGCGAAGGCGACAGCGCCGGACGCGACCGCGCGACCGGTTCGTCGGTGGCGAGGGAGACGGGCACAGGCACTGACATACTTCGCAGGGTATCGGCAGGCACCGACACCGCTCGCCGGATTCGATCTCGGCCGGTCGGTCTGCCAGGATCGGCGCATGCGTCGAAGGATTCGGGTGGGGGCGGCTGCGGCCGCGATGATCGTGCTGAGTGCGTGTGAGGAACCGGGGAAGACGGTGCGGGTGCCCGCACCGACCACGACATCGGCGGCGGCGACCACCACGAGCGACCCCGGACAGGCCCTGCGCACGGGCAAGCTGGCCGAGGGCATGCGGATCGCTGAGGTCCTGGCGCTGCCCACCGCGATCGATCCCCGTTTCGTCCGGCACGGCGGTTCCGACGTGCTCACCTCCGCGAGACTGACGATCGTGACCGGTCACAACAACCCGCTCGGGGCGGTCGCCGAGGATCACGATCTGCTGGCGGGCTTCGTCAGCCAGCGCTCCAACGGCGGCAAGGAACTGGCCGAGAGCGAGTGGCTCACCCACGGTGTCATGCGCTTTCCCGATCCGGACACCGCGATCGCGGCGGCCGACGAGTTCGCCGCGGTGGCGATCGCGAACCGAGGCATGCTGCAGACGGTCGAGTGGGCGAAGGCGACCCTGCCCGGTGCGCCGGACACCCGGTTCGTCCAGCTGACCGACCGGGGCCGGGTCGAAGGCATGGCTTTCACGCCGGTGCGCGACTACGTGGTGTTCACCAAGGTGCGGACCGGCTCGGCCGAGGATCTCGCGGCGATCAGCCGGGGCGCGCTGGAACGCCAACGGCCGCTGCTGGATTCGTTCACCCCGACCCCCGCCGCCGAGCTGGCCCGCCTGCCCTACGATCCGGACGGCGTGTACGAGCTGTCGGTCGGTGACAACGGCAGTGGCCGCGGTGCCTACCGGCAGCACGCCGCGCTGCTGTTCGCCGAGGACCAACCCGCGGCCGTGGCGCTGTATCCCCGGCTCGGCGTGAGCGCCATGGCGATCAAGGGCAGCACCGTCTACCGCGCGACCGACGCCGCCGCGGCGAGCGAGCTCGCCGGGGCCACCGCGACCGCGATCGCCCGTGCCTGGGACAAGACATCGGCCGCCGCTCCGGACGATGTGCCGGGCGCGTCCTGCGCCTCCGACGGCGCGGAACACGCGAACTCCTGGGTCTGCGTGGTGACCGCCGGACGGTACGTGGGCGAGGTGTGGGCGAAATCCCAGGACGCCGCGCACCGCGACGCCCGCGAGCAGTATCGGGTGCTCGCCGCCGCGCGGTAGCCGACGGGGATCACCCCGGTGCGGAGCCGGGCGCGGTTCACCTGGCAGGCTGGAGTGTCCATTCGAAGAACGGAGATCCATGACGGCCAGACGGACCGGTCCATTCGCCATCGGGGACCGGGTGCAGCTGACCGATGCCAAGGGGCGCCTCTACACGGTCGTGTTGGAGGAAGGGAAGGAATTCCACACCCACCGCGGCGGCATCAAGCACGACGAGCTCATCGGCACCGACGAGGGCAGCGTCGTGAAGTCCACCAACGGCACCCCCTACCTGGCGCTGCGGCCGCTGCTGGTCGACTACGTGCTGTCGATGCCGCGCGGCGCCGCCGTCATCTACCCCAAGGACGCCGCGCAGATCGTGCACGAGGGTGACGTGTTCCCCGGCGCCAGGGTGCTCGAGGCCGGCGCCGGTTCGGGCGCGCTGACCTGTTCGCTGCTGCGCGCGGTCGGGCCCGAGGGCGAGGTGATCTCCTACGAGATCCGCGACGACCACGCCGAGCACGCGGTGCGCAACGTGGAGACGTTCTTCGGCGAGCGCCCGTCGAACTGGTCGCTCACGGTGGCCGATGTGGCCCAGTACGAGGGCGACCCGGTCGATCGGGTGGTCCTGGACATGCTCGCGCCGTGGGACGCGCTGCCCGCGGTGTCGAAGGCGCTGGTGCCCGGCGGTGTGCTCATCGTCTACGTCGCGACCGTCACCCAGCTGTCGAAGGTTGTCGAGGCGCTGCGCGAGCAGGAGTGCTGGACCGAACCGCGCTCGTGGGAGTCGATGGTGCGCGGCTGGCACGTGGTCGGTCTGGCCGTGCGTCCCGAGCACCGGATGCAGGGGCACACGGCGTTCCTGGTGAGCGCGCGGCGCCTGGCCGAGGGGACCGTGACTCCCAAGCCGCAGCGCCGGCCCTCCAAGGGCTGAGTGGCCGGAGCGGGGGGGGGGGGGGGGGGCCCCCCCCCCCCCCCCGCGGGGCCCCCCCCCCCCCCCCCCCCCCCCCCCCCCCCGCCCGGGTCAGCAGCCGCGCGGCCACCAGCGCCGCCGCGGCGACGGCGAACCAGCGCCACCCCTCCGTGGTCAGCCCGAAACGGGTGGCCTGCAGGATCGCCGACCCCGCCGCGGCCACCGCGCCCACGGTCAGTGCCGAGCGCACCCCGCGAACCGGCGCGACCGTGCCGTCCCACCAGCGCAGCGGCGCGTTCTCCCGGCCGCGCAGCGCCAGGAACAGCACGCAGGTCAGCGCGAGGGTGGCGCCGACCTGTACCGCCGTCTGCGCCCAGAACCCGGGATGCGCCGGGCCCGAACGGTCGACGCCGGCCAGGTGCGCGAGCACGATCACGGTGAGCAGGGCGGGCATGTGCCACAGGTACAGCGTCATGGCGCCGGTGTTGCCGATCACCGTCACCCACCACACGCGGGGTCGCTGGGCGATCCGGCGCAGCCAGGGCGCGGCGGCCACGGCCGCGCAGCACAGCATCACCGCGTGCCCGGCCAGCAGCAGCGACGGCGGCGCCAGATTCGACAGCCGCTGGCCCGGCACGGTCACCATGCTCGTGTCGTAGGGGCCGAACGCCACCAGCAGCACGTCGGCGACCAGCACGGTCGCGGCGACGGCCGCCGCGGTCCGGCGGGGGAGCGCTCCGCGCAGATAGCCGATGCCCAGCGCGGCCGGGATCAACCAGGCGAGCAGATTCAGGTATCCGAGCGCGGCCGGGCCACCGTTGAGGCGCACCGCGTCCACGACGGCCGTCAGCCCGACGAGGACCGCGACGGTGGCGAACAGCCGGCGACCGTCGGTGACGACGGCGGCGAGTGCCGGCACACACGCCAGGACCACCAGGTACGTGCCGAGGAACCACAGCAGCTGCACGCTCGTCACCGCGAGCGGACGATCCCAGCCCGGTCCCAGCACCCGGCCGGCGATCAGCACCAGCAGCGTGGACGCGGCGAGGAAGTACACCAGCGGACGGACCAGCCGCTGGGTCCGCCGGAACAGCCAAGGGCCCCAGGCCGTCCCGGCGGCGAGACCACGCGCGCCCGCGGCGGCGCCGGCGAAGAAGAACAGTGGCAGCACCTGCAACAGCCAGGTCAGCGGCTGCAGGACGGGCAGGTCGGCGAGGACGTTGCCGAAATGGGCCTGCCCGTCGCGCACCGTCACCGTCAGCATCAGGCAGTGGCCGACCACGACGACCACGAGCGAGGACAACCGCAGCAGATCCAGCACCCGGTCACGATCGGCGGGGGTGTTCGCCGCGACGACCGCGACACCGGGAACGACACTCATACCGGAGACCTTCGCAGACCCTCGCTCCCCGCGCCCACCGCGGTTCTACGCGTCCGGCGCGGGGAAACTACTCAGGCGCCCGGTGACGGCCCTCAGGCCGGGGTGCAGGGAGCCTGCGCGAAGCCGAGCAGCAGGCAGCCGCTCGTGTCGGACAGCTTCCAGGTGCCGTCCACGTTCTCCCAGGTGACGGGGAACGCGGGGGCGGTGCCGTGCGGCGAGGTGATGGTCACGTCGGCGGTGGCGCTGTTCCCGCTGGGCACCACGTTGGCGACGGCGAAGGAGAGGGTGTACCCGGCGAGCATGCCGTTCATCTGATCGATGTTGGCCTTGCGCGCCTCGCCGTTGACGATCAGCTTCGACTTCTCGTCGGTCGACAGCGCCGGGTCGGCGAACTGCACCAGCGTCGCCTTCAGGGAATCGGTGGAGGGGGCGGCGGCGTTGTCACCGGACGGAGCCGGAGTTGCCGAAATGCTGGACGGAGCGGCCGAGATACTGGTACTGCTGCTGGTGGCGTTCGTCGAGGAATCGTCGGAGCCGCCGCAACCGGTCAGTCCGACGGTAACGGCGAGCGCCGCTGCGGCGGTAGCGACGGTGACACGGATCGTGCGGGCAGGAAGGAGCATGCTCAGCAACCTTTCGGTTCGACGGCGAGTGCCCCGGTCGGGGTGTTAGGGGAGCCTAACAGGCGAGTATTCGTCGCTTGATGTCGTACCGACCGTACAAGATGTGATCACGACGAAACCATGTCGGAAAGCGAGAACGGACCGCGCCCGGTAGCGTTGAAAGACCGGGACTGGGAGGAGCAGCATCATGAGCCCCAACGAGAATTCGGATTCGGCGGCCTGGCGAGAGCTCGAGGCGGTACGCGCCGAGGCGGCTGCTCTCCGCAGGCAACTCGCCGACTCGCCGGATCGCACACGCGAATTGGAAGCACGGATCGATTCGCTGACCATCCGCAACGGCAAGCTGATGGACACGCTCAAGGAAGCGCGTCAGCAGCTGATCGCCCTGCGGGAGGAAGTCGATCGGCTCGGGCAGCCGCCCAGCGGTTACGGCATCGTCATCCACGCCTACGAGGACCAGACGGTCGACGTCTTCACCTCCGGTCGCAAGATGCGCCTCACCTGCTCGCCCAACATCGACGTCGCCACGCTCGAGTACGGCCAGACCGTCCGCCTCAACGAGGCGCTCACCGTCGTCGAGGCGGGCACCTTCGACGCCATCGGTGAAATCGGCACGCTGCGCGAGATTCTCGACGACAACCGCCGCGCCCTGGTGGTCGGCCACGCCGACGAGGAGCGCGTGGTGTGGTTGTCCGGCCCGCTGAGCAAGCTGGCCGAGTTCGACGACCTCGACGACCCGGACGCCCCGATTCGCCGTCTGCGGCCGGGTGATTCGCTGCTGGTCGACACCAAAGCCGGCTTCGCCTTCGAGCGCATCCCCAAGGCCGAGGTCGAAGACCTTGTCCTGGAAGAGGTTCCCGACGTCGACTACACCGACATCGGTGGTCTCGGCAGGCAGATCGAGCAGATCCGCGACGCGGTGGAACTGCCCTTCCTGCACAAGGATCTGTTCCGCGAGTACGCGCTGCGCCCGCCCAAGGGTGTGCTGCTCTACGGTCCGCCCGGCTGCGGTAAGACCCTGATCGCCAAGGCCGTCGCCAACTCGCTGGCCAAGAAGATCGCCGAAGCCCGTGGTGAGGACGCCAAGGAGGCCAAGTCCTTCTTCCTCAACATCAAGGGCCCGGAACTGCTCAACAAGTTCGTCGGCGAGACCGAACGCCACATCCGGATCATCTTCCAGCGGGCGCGGGAGAAGGCCTCCGAGGGCACCCCGGTGATCGTGTTCTTCGACGAGATGGACTCGATCTTCCGCACCCGTGGTTCGGGCGTCTCCTCCGATGTGGAGACCACCGTTGTGCCGCAGCTGCTTTCGGAGATCGACGGCGTGGAGGGTCTCGAGAACGTCATCGTGATCGGTGCCTCCAACCGCGAGGACATGATCGACCCCGCGATCCTGCGGCCCGGCCGCCTGGACGTGAAGATCAAGATCGAGCGGCCGGACGCGGAGTCCGCGCAGGACATCTTCTCCAAGTACCTCACCGAGACGCTGCCGCTGCACGAGAGCGATCTGCGCGAGTTCGACGGCGACAAGGCCGCGTGCGTGGAGGCGATGATCGAGAAGGTCGTCGAGCGGATGTACGCCGAGAGCGACGACAACCGGTTCCTGGAGGTCACCTACGCCAACGGTGACAAGGAGGTCCTCTACTTCAAGGACTTCAACTCCGGCGCGATGATCCAGAACATCGTGGACCGGGCGAAGAAGTACGCGATCAAGTCCGTGCTCGACACCGGCAACCCGGGTCTGCGGATACAGCACCTGTTCGACTCGATCGTCGACGAGTTCGCCGAGAACGAGGACCTGCCCAACACCACCAACCCCGACGACTGGGCGCGGATCTCGGGCAAGAAGGGCGAACGGATCGTCTACATCCGCACCCTCGTCACGGGCAAGAACGCCTCGGCGAGCCGCGCGATCGACACCGAGTCCAACACCGGTCAGTACCTGTAGAACGATCGAGTGGAGGCCGCGTTCCCACGGGGGCGCGGCCTTACCGCCTAGCGGGCCGTGTGAGCGTTTTTCACGAAAACGCCGCGCGACCCGAAGTGAATAGGGCATGCTTCACTTGTTCGTCACACCTGATGAGGACGCGTAACCGAGGAGTGTGCCCCATGGCCGGTTCAGCTGCTGAGTTCCTGACCGAAGTGATCCTGCAGACGATCCAGAATCTGTTCAGCTCGATCAGCGCGGGCTGATCCACCGCACGGCGCGGGGCCCGGGGGGGCCGCACCCCCGGGCCGCCCCCCCCCCCGGCGGGGGGGGGGTGGGGGGGGGGGGCGGGGTGCTGGTCGGGTCGCCACCGGGGGGGCCCGACCTGTCGGCGAACAGGACGACCGCGCCGGCGGTGAGCGCCACGGCCAATGCCGCCGCGCCGAGTGACCACGCGGTTCGGTGCCGGGAGGAGGGCCGGGTGTCCGGTGGCGGGGGAGCGGGCGG
>NZ_JARWOJ010000346.1 GCF_029868625.1 Nocardia neocaledoniensis
CGTCGAAGTCGACCTGACCGGCACCCCGACCCTGCGCTACCTCGAAGACCTGGTGATCGCATGACCGACCAGACCACCGTGATCGAGCTGCCGGTCAACGGCCACGTCGACTTCACCCACGCACTGGAGTCCTTCCTCATCTCCCCGTGGGTGCGCGACGGCTAGGACCTTGTGCGACCCATGCGCACCTGCGCGGGCGATGCCACGATCACCACCGCACGGATTCGTCAGACCGCGCCGACCACGCTGACCGCCACCCTGACCGGCCCCGACCTCGACACCGCCACCGTCGCGGCGGGGCACCGCAACGTGTCCCCCGGCCCGCTCACGGTGGGTATCTGCGCCGAATACGACGCGCTGCCCGAGATCGGGCACGCCTGCGGGCACAACATCATCGCCGCGTCCGCGGTCGGCGCCGCGCTCGGCCTCGCCGAAGTCGCCGATCAGCTCGGCCTCACCGTCGTCGTGCTCGGCACGCCCGCCGAGGAGAGCGGCGGCGGCAAGGTGCTCATGCTCGAAGCGGGGGCCTTCGACGACATCGCGATGGCGATGATGGTGCACCCCGGTCCCGCCGATATCGTCGGCGCGCGTTCGCTGGCACTGGCCGACCTCGCGATCACCTTCCACGGCCGCGAGGCGCACGCCAGCGCCGCGCCGGAACTGGGCCGCAACGCGGGCGACGCGGTGACGCTGACCCAGGTCGCCGTCGGCCTGCTGCGCCAGCATCTGCGGCCCGGCCAGCAGCTGCACGGTATAGTGTCCGACGGCGGCGTAGCCCCCAACATCGTGCCCGGACGGGCGGAATTGCTGTACTACCTCCGCGCGGCCGACTCCGCGTCACTCGACGACCTGATGCGCCGAGCGAAGGCGTGTTTCGAGGCGGGCGCCCTGGCGACCGGCTGCACGCACGACATACGGACGCTCGCGCCCACCTATACCGAGCTCACCCCCGATCCAGTTCTCTCGGCTGCCTACCGCGCGCAGATCACCGGACTGGGCAGGACGCCGATCGCGCCCGAGCTCGAGGTGCTGCGGCCGCTCGGGAGCACCGACATGGGCAACGTCACCAACGTCATCCCGGGTATCCACCCGGTCATCGGCATCGACGCCGGCGGCGCGGTGACGCATCAGCCGGACTTCGCCGCCGCCGCGGTGAACGCCTCGGCGGATCGCGCGGTGCTCGACGGCGCGCTGGCGTTGGCGCGTACCGCTGTCGCGGTGGCACGCGATGAAGTACACAGAGACAGGTTGTTGCAACGGCTGGTCGAACGACAGGAGGACATTCGGTGAGCATTTCCGGCTATTCGGGCACCGCGCGCGCAGGCGCCGAGTCGCTATCGATGGACGTGGACGTCCACTCGGTGATGCGCGAGAACGCGGTGTGTCCGACCATGCCGGACGCCGAGCGAATCGAGATGTCAGGAGCGGAGATCGTCGACGCGTGGCTGGCCGAGCACACCGCCGACCTGGTGCAGTGGCGTCGGCACATCCACGCCAACCCGGAACTGTCGCGCGCGGAGTTCGCCACCACCGAGTTCGTCTCGGGCTGGCTCACCAAGGCGGGCCTGAGCTGGGAGGTGCTGCCCGGCGGTACCGGCCTGATCTGCGATCTGGGCCCCACCGACGCCCCGCGGATCGCGCTGCGCGCCGACATGGACGCGTTGCCGATGCAGGAGTTCACCGGCCTGAGCTTCGCCTCCACCGTGCCCGGCGTCTCGCACGCCTGCGGGCACGACGCGCACACCACGGTGTTGCTCGGCGCCGCGCTGGCGCTGGCCGAAGCCGAGGACCGGCTGCCGGTGGGCGTGCGCCTGGTGTTCCAGCCCGCCGAGGAGGTGATGCCGGGCGGTGCGCTCGATGCCGTCGCGGCGGGCGCCATGCGTGGCGTCGACCGGATCTTCGCGTTGCACTGCGATCCGCGGCTCGAGGTCGGCAAGGTGGGCATGCGTACCGGCGCGATCACCTCCGCCGCCGACACGGTCGAACTCGTCCTCGACTCGCCCGGCGGGCACACCTCACGCCCGCATCTCACCAGCGATCTGGTGTACGCGATCGGCACCGTGATCACCGGACTGCCCGGGCTGCTGAGCCGCCGGGTCGACCCGCGGACCAGCACCGTGATGGTGTGGGGCGCGGTGAGCGCGGGCAAGGCGCCCAACGCCATCCCGCAGACCGGCATGCTCACCGGCACCGTTCGCACCGGCGATCACGCCACCTGGCTGGAGCTCGAGCCGCTGGTCCGCGAGATCGTCGACAGCCTGCTCGCCCCGACGGGGGTGCGCTTCCAGCTCAACTACAAGCGCGGCGTGCCGCCGGTGGTCAACGACCCGACCTCGGCGCTGATGTTCGAGAACGCGATCCTGGCCCTCGGCCCGGACGCACTGGCCGACACCCCGCAGTCCGGCGGCGGCGAGGACTTCTCCTGGTACCTGGAGCACGCCCCGGGCGCGATGGGACGCCTCGGCGTCTGGTCGGGCACCGGCGACCAGCTCGACCTGCACCAGCCCACGTTCGACATCGACGAACGAGCCTTGGCGGTCGGTGTCCGCACGCTGACGAACATCATCCTCCAGGCGCCGAGCAGCACTGGAGAACAGGGATAGCCCACCCGGGTACGGCCGTGGGGGGGGGGGGGGGGGGGGGGGGGGGGGGGGGGGGGGGGGGGGGGGGGGGGGGGGGGGGGGGGGGGGGGGGGGGGGGGGGGGGGGGGGGGGGGGGGGGGGGGGGGGGGGGGG
>NZ_JARWOJ010000347.1 GCF_029868625.1 Nocardia neocaledoniensis
GGCCGGGACAGGCGCCGCCGCTCGCCCCGGCGCGGGCCGTCGTCCCGGCGGGCCGACCACCGGCGAGCGACGCGCCACCGGCGCGGGCGGCACCCCACCGCCGACCGGACCGCGCAACCGCCGCGATGGTGGCGGGGGCGACGACGGCTCCGGTAATGGTGGATCGGTGAGGAAGATGCCGTGGCGGGCCATTCGCCGGACCATGTACGTGCTGATGGCGCTCGCCATCGTCGTGCCGAGCGCGGTGTTCCTCGTCGCCTACACGGCGGTCTCGGTGCCCAAGCCGGGCGACCTGCAGACCAACCAGGTGGCGACGATTCTCGCCAGTGACGGCACCACCGAGATCAGCAGGGTGGTCCCACCGCAGGGCAACCGCACCGAGGTCTCGATCGACCAGATCCCGCCGCACGTGCGCAACGCCGTGATCGCCGCCGAGGACCGCGACTTCTACACCAACCCCGGCTTCTCGGTCTCGGGCTTCGCGCGCGCGGCCCGCGACAACATCCTCGGCAAGGAAAGCGCCGGTGGTGGCTCCACGATCACCCAGCAGTACGTGAAGAACGCGCTGGTCGGTGACGAACGCTCGATGCAGCGCAAGATGCACGAGCTGGTGATCTCGGCCAAGATGGCCCGCCAGTGGAGCAAGGAAGACATCCTCGCCGCGTACCTGAACACCATCTACTTCGGTCGTGGCGCGTACGGCATCGACGCCGCCGCCAAGGCCTACTTCGGCAAGCCGGTGCAGGAGCTGACCGTGTCCGAGGGTGCCGTCCTCGCCGCGACCATCCAGCTGCCCTCGCTGCTCGATCCGGAGAAGAACCCCGACGGCGCCAAGTCTCGCTGGAACTACGTGCTCGACGGCATGGTCTCGGGCAACAACCTGCCCGCGGCCGAACGCGCCTCGATGCAGTACCCGCAGGTGGTCTCGCTGGCCGCCCAGGGTGACGAGACCCAGAACTCGGGGCCGGAGGGCCTGATCAAGAACCAGGTGCTCAAGGAGCTGTCCGCGGCGGGCATCAGCGAGCAGCAGCTCAACACCGAGGGCCTGCAGATCACCACGACGATCGACCCCAAGGCGCAGGAGGCCGCGGTCAACGCCGCGCAGTCCAAGCTGGAGGGCGAGCCGGAGAACCTGCGGACCGCGGTCGTCTCGGTCGACCCGCGCACGGGCGCCGTGCGCGCCTACTACGGCGGCAACGACGGCCAGGGCTACGACTTCGCCAACGCCGGCCTGCCGACGGGCTCCTCGTTCAAGGTGATCGGCCTGGCGGCCAACCTCGAACAGGGCGTCCCGCTCTCGCAGCTGTACGACAGCTCGCCGATCACCGTCAACGGCATCCAGATCGGCAATGTCGAGGGTGAGTCCTGCGGTATGTGCACCATCGCCGAGGCGCTCAAGCGGTCGCTGAACACCAGCTTCTACCGCATGCAGCTGGACATGCAGAACGGTCCGCAGAAGATCCGCGAGATGGCCTACAAGCTCGGTATCCCCGAGGAACTGCCCGGCATCGGCGAGACCCTCACCGAGCCCAACGGCGCCGGCCCGAACAACGGCATCGTGCTCGGCCAGTACCAGTCGCGTCCGCTGGACATGGCCTCGGCCTACGCCACGCTCGCCGCCTCCGGCGTGTACCACGCGCCGCATTTCGTGCAGCGCGTCGTCACCGCCGACGGCCAGGTGCTGCTCGACCGCGGCGAGCCCGCCGGTGAGCAGCGGGTCAGCGCGGCCGTGGCCGACAACGCCACCGCGGCCATGAAGCCGATCGCGGCGTACTCGCGCAACCACAACCTGGCGGGCGGCCGCGAGTCGGCGGCCAAGACGGGCACCCACCAGCTGGGCGACACCGGCAGCAACCGCGACGCGTGGATGGTCGGCTACACGCCGTCGCTGTCGACCGCGGTGTGGGTCGGTACCGAGCAGGGCGAGCCGCTGCGCAACTACGGCGGCGGCAGCATCTACGGTTCGGGTCTGCCGTCCGACATCTGGAAGGCGACGATGGACGGCGCGCTGTCCGGCACGCCGAACGAGTCGTTCCCCAAGCCCGCACCGATCAAGGGCCAGGCCGGTGTACCGGAGTGGTCGGCGCCCTACACCGCGCCGTCCACCACCCCGCCGACCATCGAGGCCCCGGTGATCGTGCCGTCGCAGGTCGAGATCCTGCCCGGCATCCGGATCCCCGTGCCCGGCGTGCAGCAGCCCGCCGGTCAGCCCTCGCAGCAGGCGCCGGAGACCACCACCGGTCCGCTGCCGGGTCAGCCGACGGCGGGCCCGGAGGGTACGGCCCCGACCACCGGCAACAACGGTGGCACGCGGCCAGGTGGACGCGCCGGGAACGACGACGACGAGGGCGGCGCCGGAACCACGCCGACGAGATCCCGGTAACCACCGGTAGCCTCGGATGTCGTGACCGATCAGCAACTCGCGGACCTGCCTGCGTCGAGTGATACCCGGCAGGGTCGCGCGGTGCACTACGTCGCGCCCGCCCAGCTGGCCCCCGACCTGCGCTCGGTCGACGCGCGCGATCGGCCCAGCCGCAACGACTCGCTGACCGCGCAGCTGTCGACGGTGATCGGCGGCCCGGTCGGCGATCACGCGCTGATCGGCCGGGTGCGGTTCTGGACGCCGCTGCGGGTGATGTTCGCCTTCACGGTGATCTTCCTGGCGCTGGGCTGGTTCGCGAAGGCGCCCTGCATCCAGCAGACCAGCGACGGCGCGGGCGGCCTGATGCTGGACTGGACCGACGGCCGCCAGTACGTGGCCATGTGCTACTCCGACACCGTCCCGCTCTACGGCGCGGAACGACTCAACGAGGGCGCGTTCCCGTACAAGAAGTCCTGGATCGAGGACACGCCCGACGGCGGCACCGAGGTCAGGTACATGGAGTATCCGGTCCTGTCGGGCCTGTACCAGTACGCGGCCATGCAGATCGGCAATGTCTGGGACCACCTGCCGCTGCCCGGCGCGCTGTCGGTGGTGGTCTACTTCAACGTCGTCGCGCTCGGGCTCGCGGTGGGCTGGCTGATCACCATCTGGGCGTCCTCGCGACTGGCGGGACGCCGGGTCTGGGACGCGGCACTGATCGCGGTCTCGCCGCTGGTGATCGTGCACGCGTTCACCAATTTCGACGCGCTGGCAACGGCTTTCGCGGCCACCGGCCTGCTGGCCTGGGCCCGCCGCAAGCCTGTCCTCGCCGGCGTGCTGCTCGGCCTCGGCGGCGCGGCGAAGCTGTATCCGCTGCTGCTGCTCGGCCCGATCCTGGTGCTGTGCCTGCGGGCCGACCCGATGCAGCGACTACCCGCGGCCCGTGCGGGTCTCCGGCTACGCGATGTCGACAGCATCGCCTCCGCGCGCACCTGGCTGCGCGAAACCCCCGCCAGGACACAGTTCTTCGCGCTGCGCCCGCTCGGCGCCGCCACCCTCGCCATCGTGGCCGCGGCGGGCACCTGGATCGCGGTGAACCTGCCGATCGCGGCGCTGTATCCGGACGGCTGGCGGGAATTCTTCCGGCTCAACACCACCCGGCACGCCGACCCGGACTCGATCTACAACGTGATCACCTCGTTCACCGGCTGGAGCGGATTCGACGGCGAACTCGCGCACGGCGAAGCGCCGACCATCCTGAACGCGGTCTCGCTGCTGCTGTTCGTCCTCGCCTGCGCGGGCATCGCCTACCTGGCGTTGACCGCCGCGCGGCGACCACGCCTGGCCCAGCTGTGTTTCCTCGTCGTGGCCGCGTTCCTGCTGACGAACAAGGTCTGGAGCCCGCAGTACTCGCTGTGGCTGGTCCCGCTGGCCGTGCTCGCGCTGCCCCATCGCCGAATCCTGTTGGCCTGGATGACGATCGACGCCCTGGTCTGGGTGCCGCGCATGTTCTACTACCTCGGCGAGGACGCCAAGGGCCTGCCCGAGCAGTGGTTCACCGGCACCGTCGTGGTGCGCGACCTCGCCGTCATCGGCCTGTGCGCGCTGATCATCCACCAGATCCTGCGCCCGCAGGACGACCTGGTGCGCCGCGACTACGTCGACGATCCCGCCGGCGGCATCCTCGACCGGGCGCCCGACCCGCTGTTGCCGTGGCTGCCGGAGTTCCTGCGACCACGGCAGGCGCAGGCGGCCGTGCGGCCCGCCGCGGTCGGGGACTGACTACATCCGCAGGTAGCGGGCCTGGAGTTCGGGCTCGGCCGGGAGCATGTCGAGATCGAGCTCCCAGGCGTTGCCGGTCCACGGATCGAACAGCGGGGTGCCCGGCACCGTGGGCAGATGACGGCACGACTGGGCCAGCAGCGACAGCGGACCGTCACCGAAGTCGACGCCCCCGCTGCCGACGATCACCAGCGAGAGCCCGATGAGATCGCCACGCACCATCAGCTGACCGAGCCGCACGATATCGGTGGGCTGGTAGCCGTGCGGGAAATCGGCGGCGACCAGGATGCGGTGCTCCGACGGCGGCACGGCCTGTCCACTGTTGTAAGCGATTTCGGCGAGTTCGGCCGCGTGCGCCAATTCGCCGAGCCGGGCCGGGATCTCGGTGTGGTCGCCGATCACCGGACCGGCGAGCAGCGGCGCCAGCGGCGCGGCGAGCCCACGCAGACCACCGGTGAGGTCGATGAGATCGACCCTGGTCGGCTTGTCCGGCAGCGCGGCGACGAGCCGGGCCACCAGCGCGCCGACCACCCGCGAGGCGGCGGCGCTGGACTCGGTGTCGACCCACAGCGGCCGGTTCAACGGCACCGGAACGCAATACGGCACGCGCAAGGTCCCACGGTCGAGAGCGTGCAGCTCACCGAGCCGAATGCCGTCGCTGCGTACGGCTTTCGTCGTCCACGCCGGGGCGAGCCAGGACGCGAGCGCGGCGGGCATCACGGCGTCGGCCTCGGCGATCTCGCGGCCGAGCTGGTCGCTGTCGCGCCGGTGATCGGCATCGGCGATGGCGACCAGGTCGTCGTGGCGACGCTGCGCGGCGGCCCTGGCGGCGTCGGCGGCCGGGGTGTTGCGGGTCGCCGGATTCGAGACCGCTTCCGACATCTCCTGATCGAGCCGCTTGGTGGCGTACTCGCGGGCCGAGATCAGCGCGGCCGCCGAGCGAGCGGCGTCCTCGAAGATCATCCACATCCGTTGCAGGCCGTGGTCGACCTCGAGCGGGATACCCGGCGCGCCGACGGGCGGCTGCGCGAGCGTCTCGGTCGGCTGCGTCGGCGCGACCGGCACGCTGTGCGCGGTCGGCGCGTCCGCCATGGCCGCGGCGGCGGGGACGCCGTGCGCGGTGAGCAGCCGCGCCGCGCCGCCGTCGTAACCCTGCCCCAGCGCCCGCAGCTTCCAGGCGCCACCGCGGCGGTACACCTCGAGGCAGATCAGCGCGCTCTCCCCCGAGCTCGGGGCGATCACGAATTCCGCCGCGGGCGTGCCGTTCTCGGCCAGCATCGCGGTGACAGTACCCAGCACGTGACTCGCGGCGACGAACAGCAGCACGGCGTTCGCGTCCGGCCTGATCTGTGCCGGCGAGAGCTCGATCGCCCCGTCGGCCAGGCGCACACCGGGTGCGGTCGGCCGCGACGCGCACACGTGATCGTGCTCGTCGCGGACCCGCAGATCCTCGCCGACCACCAGCGCGCCGAGATCGACCGCGCCGGTGGTCTGTGCGGTGAACCGCACGGTGTCGGCGGTCAGCGCGGTGTTCTGGCCCGCCTTCAGGTGAATCACGTCGTTTGCCCTGCTCTGTTCGTGCGGTCTAGTTCCCGCCGAGGAACCGGCCCAGCTGGGGCACGGCCTCGCCGGGATGCTTGGCCTGGAAGCCCTCGCCCAGCGCCTGCATCTTCCAGTCCGCGCCGACCCGGTACACCTTGGCCATGGCCATCGCCGTGAACGGCATGCCGCCGGCGAGGGTGTAGCGGGCGAGTTCGCCGTTGTTGCTGCCATCGATCAGGCGGCAGAAGGCGTTCTGCACCTGTTCGAAGGTGTGCCCCTTGTAGGAGGTGACGATGAACAGCAGTGTGGAGATGTGCGCGGGAATCCTGGTGAGGTCGACCAGGATCATCTCGTCGTCGCCCTCGCCCTCGCCGGTGAGGTTGTCGCCCTGGTGCCGCACCGAGCCGTCCTTGGAGGACAGCTGGCCGTAGTAGGCCACGTCGACGAGGTTGTTGTCGGCGAACAGGCAGACCGAGGCGTCCAGGTCGATGTCGACCGTGCGGTTGCCGAACATGCCGCGGGTGCGCACCGGGTCCCAGCCCAGGCCCATCTTCACGAAGGTGAGCGCGGCGCCACCCTCCTTGCGGAGCGTGACGCGCTGCCCCTTCTGCAGGCTGACCGGGCGATCCTTGCTCAGGCTCACCTCACCGGTCGGCTGCGGCGGCGCCTGCGGCGGCTGGCCGGGCGGCGGGTAGCCCTGGCCGGGCAGCGGCGGGTAACCGCCCGCGGGCGGCTGCTGCGCGGGCGCGGGCGGCGGCGGGTAGCCACCACCG
>NZ_JARWOJ010000348.1 GCF_029868625.1 Nocardia neocaledoniensis
CGCCCGGGGGCCGGTGCGCCCACCCCGGCGCCCAACACCGCGGCGGCCCCGCCCCGCGCCTCCCGGCCGGGCCCGCGGCCGGCGATATCGCCCGCGGCGGCGCGCGCGGCCGCGCGCGCGAGATCGCCCGTCGCCGCGGTGGCCGCGGCGACCAGCAGCGCCGACTTCACCCGGTGCCGGACCGAGCCGAGCGCGACGGCCAGTTCCACCGCCCGCTCGGCGTCGGCCAGTGCGGGCGCGGCCGCTCCCCCGGCGAGCGCGGTCTCCGCGCGCACCCAGTGCCAACGCACCGCGCAGCGATCCGGCGCTTCGGCCAGCAGCGGTTCCACCCGGCCGAGCAGGCGGTGGGCGAGGGCGAGCCTGCCCGTGCCGAGCGCGTCGGCGGCGAGACCGGTGAGCGCGTCGGCCATGGCCTCGGCCCGTGCGGGTCCGGTCGCCGCCGTGGCCAGCACGGCCGCGCGCCCGTCGAGGGTCGAGGCGGCCGCGTGTCCGCCGAGTTGGCGTACGAGGGAGCCGTGGGTACTCGCGGCGAGCGAACGCAGGGCGGGATCGACCCGGGTTCTGGCGAGGATCGACAGGTCGGCCCTGGCGGCGGCGTAATGCCCCTGACCACCGAGCGCGACGGCGCGATACCAGCGCTGGATCGGCGTCGCGGGTTCCGGCAACTCCACAGCGGATCGGCCGGGGGTAGGCCCGAAAGCTGTCGAAACGAGTGTTTCGGAACCGATATCCGCGGGTGAAGCCGTTGTCTGCACGCCGAGACTGTAGCCGCCCCGGTGCCGCGACGGTTCTCGTGATATGTCCCAGTCGCGCGGGATCAGCTA
This sequence comes from Nocardia neocaledoniensis, assembly GCF_029868625.1. GTDB lineage: Bacteria > Actinomycetota > Actinomycetes > Mycobacteriales > Mycobacteriaceae > Nocardia > Nocardia neocaledoniensis_A. The sequence continues at coordinate 825 of NZ_JARWOJ010000348.1, forward strand.
CCGGTCAGCTTTTCTCCGGGGCCCCGATGTTGCCATCAGGTAAATCTCCGACCGTAGGCGCCTCTACCGCAATGTTTCGAATTCACATGCGTTTCGCGCAATTAACCTCGGCGCCCCGTTTCCGCCATCTGCGCGGTCCCGGGCGCCGGGCCACGTTGTGACCCGCACCACCCGCTCCGTGGGCCGTTCACCTGCCCATACACCGCCCCTGAGCGCACGACCTGGGAAAACAGCGGAACCAGGCGACACCCCTCAGGGACCGATCCATAGCCAACCGGACAGTATGTACGAATCGGAAGTGAAATGTAAACAGTTCGCAGGTTAAATTTCGGCGTTGTGGATTTGCGGAATCAATGCGCGGAACTATTGACGGAATTTCCCGCCTGCACCTAACGTAGCTCATCGCCGGGGTCGGCGCCGCGCGAAATTGCAGCGACCACCTCTCGGCGCACCGTCAGGCACCGTCGAGCCGGCCACCGCACCAGGTGGCGCGAAGACCTGCCGCACCACGTCGCTCGACAACGCTGACGAGCTCGCACCACAAGGAGTTCACATGCCCATGCCCACCCACCTCCCCGGTCCGAACGCCGACGTCTGGGATTGGCAGATGCGTGGCTCGTGCCGCGGTCAGGACTCCGCCGTCTTCTTCCACCCCGACGGCGAGCGTGGCCGCGCCCGTACCGCGCGCGAGATGCGCGCCAAGGAGATCTGCCGGGCCTGCCCCGTACTGATGCAGTGCCGTACACACGCCCTCAAGGTCAGCGAGCCGTACGGCATCTGGGGCGGCATGTCGGAGACCGAACGGGAGATGCACGCGCGCCGTAACCGGCGCCGCATGGCCGTGTAGATAGCTCGGCAAATCAAATCCCATCCGCCCGGCGTGGCGTGCCGAATCTCTAGCAAACAGCTGGCACGCGATCCAGAGGCACCCCGGGCGAAGGGAGGTCATAGCCGCGGGCTACATTCGTGACCGATGACACAGAATGGGTTCCGAAGCGAAGCCTTCCCACCGAGCGTGGATTCTGCGGTTACCGCACGCGCGGCCGAAGGAGTCGAGCTAGCTGCACTGTTGGAACGATGCGGCATGTCCGACCAGCAAGCCTTTGCCGAACTGTACGACCGGACGTCCGCACGCGTCTTCGGCCTGATCCTCCGGGTCCTCCACGACCCGGGATACGCGGAGGAGACCACGCAAGAGGTCTATCTCCAGATCTGGCGCACCGCAACGAGTTTCGACCCCACCAAGGGTTCCGCGGTGACCTGGCTGATGACGTTGGCACACCGACGGGCGGTCGACCGGGTTCGCGCCGAGCAAGCCCACACCCAGCGCGAGGTCGCGTACGGGGTACGGGTGCTCGGCAACGAATTCGACGAGGTCACGGAGGAGGTGGAACGCAGACTCGAACAACAGGCCGTCCAGCGCGGGCTCTCGACACTGACCGAGACCCAACGCGAGGCGATCTCGCTCGCCTACTACGGCGGGCGCACCTACGCGGAGGTAGCTCAGCACCTCGGCATTGGGTTACCGACCGTTAAGTCCCGTATACGGGATGGATTGACACGACTGAAGAAAAGTTTGGGGGTGACGTGAGATGAACGAAGCCCAGATCGATCTCGCGCACACCGTCGCGCTCGGATTGATCGACGACGAAGACCATCACGCCATTCAGACCATCATCGACAACGAAGATCCCACCCTCTGTTCCGATTTCCGGCGAGAGCTCCGCGGCACCCGCGAGGTTCTCGCCGTGATCGGAGCGAGCACCCCGACCCCGCCGCCCCCCTCCCTGCGCGCGCGTCTGCTGGCCGCGATCGAGGCCGAGGAACCCCCGGTAGCGAGCTAGCCCACCAACCACAAAGGCCCCCGAACCGCACTGCGGTCCAGGGGCCTTCGTCGTGCTGTGCGTCAGTGCGCGTGCCCGTGGTGGCCGTGGTCGTCGGCCTCTTCCTCGGGCTTGTCCACGATGGCGCTCTCGGTGGTCAGGATCATCCGCGCGACCGAGGCGGCGTTCACCACGGCGGAGCGGGTCACCTTGACCGGATCCACGACACCGTCGGTGAGCAGGTCACCGTAGGCGAGGGTGGCGGCGTTGAAGCCTTCCTTGCCCTCGGCGACCTTGCTGACGACGACGGAGCCGTCCACGCCCGCGTTGGTGGCGATCCAGAACAGCGGCGCCTCGAGGCCCTTGCGGACCACCTCGACGCCGATGCGCTGATCACCGGTCAGCGAGTCGCGCAGCTCGGCCAGCGCGGTCGCGGCCTGCACCAGGGCGGTGCCGCCACCGGGGACGATGCCCTCCTCGACCGCGGCCTTGGCGGCAGCGACCGCGTCGTCGACGCGGTACTTGCGCTCCTTGAGCGCGGTCTCGGTGGCCGCGCCGACGCGGATCACCGCGACGCCACCGGCCAGCTTGGCGAGGCGCTCCTCGAGCTTCTCGCGGTCCCAATCGGAGTCGGTGGCCTCGATCTCGCGGCGCAGCTGCGCGCCACGGGCGGCGACGTCCTCCGCGCTGCCCGCACCGTCGATGATGACGGTCTCGTCCTTGGTGACCACCACGCGCCGGGCCTGGCCCAGCTGCTCGATGCCCGCCTCGCGCAGGGTGATGCCGAGATCGGGGTTGATCACGGTGCCACCGGTGACGACGGCCAGGTCGTCGAGGAACGCCTTGCGGCGGTCACCGAAGAACGGCGCCTTGACCGCGACGGCCTTGATCGTCTTGCGGATGGAGTTGACCACCAGGGTGGACAGCGCCTCGCCCTCGATGTCCTCGGCGATGATGAGCACGGCCTTGCCGGACTCGGCGATCTTCTCGAGCAGCGGCAGCAGGTCGGGCAGCGAGCTGATCTTGTCGCGGTGCAGCAGGACGTAGGTGTCCTCCAGCACGGCCTGCTGGGTCTCGGGATCGGTCTGGAAGTAGGGCGAGAGGTAGCCCTTGTCGAACTGCACGCCCTCGGTGACGACGAGCTCGGTGTGCGTGCTCGACGACTCCTCGACGGTGACGACGCCGTCCTTGCCGACGGTGGTCAGTGCCTTGCCGACCATCTCGCCGATCTCCTCGTCGCGCGAGGAGACGGTGGCGACCTGGGCGATGGCCTGCTCACCGGAGACCGGGGTGGCCGCGGCCAGCAGCACCTCCGACACCTTCTCCGAGGCCAGCGCGATGCCCTGGCCGAGCGAGATCGGGTTGGCGCCGGCGGCGACGTTCTTCAGGCCGGCCCGCACGAACGCCTGAGCCAGCACGGTGGCGGTGGTGGTGCCGTCGCCCGCGACGTCGTTGGTCTTGGTGGCGACGCTCTTGACGAGCTGGGCGCCGAGGTTCTCGAAGGGGTCCTCGAGGTCGATGTCACGCGCGATGGTGACACCGTCGTTGGTCACGGTGGGGCCACCGAACGCCTTCGCCAGCACGACGTGGCGGCCGCGCGGGCCGAGGGTCACCTTGACGGCGTCGGCGAGCTTGTCGACACCGCGTTCCAGAGCCCGGCGAGCCTTCTCGTCGAACTCGATCTGCTTTGCCATAGAAGATTCAGCTCCTGTGTATGAACGCAGTCCGCCCCGGGTCGCGGGACGACGCCGGGGCGGAGTGCGAATGCGGCGTTGGCCTACTTGGTGACGACGGCCAGGATGTCGCGCGCCGAGAGGATGAGGTACTCCCCACCCTGGTACTTGATCTCGGTGCCGCCGTACTTGCTGTAGATGACGACGTCGCCTTCCTTGACGTCGACGGGGATGCGGTCACCCTTGTCGGTGATCCGGCCCTCGCCGACGGCGATGACGGTGCCCTCCTGCGGCTTCTCCTTGGCCGTGTCCGGGATGACCAGGCCGGAGGCCGTCGTCGTCTCGGCCTCGTTGGCCTGGACGAGGATCTTGTCCTCGAGCGGCTTGATGTTCACGCTCGCCACGTTGAGCCCTCCACTTTCAGGGAATTCGGTCGTCCGGAACTGTTGTTCCGGACCGGGTTTCGGTCAGCTTGCGACACTGCGCGTCAGCCCCGTCGTCGCGGGTGCCGGGACCCGAAGCCCAGTAGTCGACTGGCACAAGCACAGCTACACAGTGCCGACTAGCACTCTATACGTGAGAGTGCCAGCGCTCAAGGCCGGGTTCTGCCAATGTCGCGTTTTCGACACGCCCACACTCGACAGTGATCTTCACATCGCTTGCCACATTCTGTAACGTTCGCATAACAGGCTGTGAAAGGATATGTACAACGTTCCATTCGAGATGGTCGGCATCACAGAACCATCCGCTCGAAGGGAGGTGAACATGCGAACATCCCTCGGCATCTCCGCCGGGAACGAGGTGGTGTGCTCAGCACTGGTCGCCACCGGGCCAGCCGGTGAGCAGCACTTCGACTACCGGGTCGTGTCCGCCGACGCGGCACACTCCGATCTCGGCGATCTCGTGTCGTCCTCGATCGAGCTGATGACGACCCAGCTACCCGTCTCCCAGAGCGCCGGGCTCGGCGAACCACTCGGCCGTTACTCGGGCGCGCACCGCAGGGCCGAAGCGGGCCGTTCGCGGCCACCGACCAGCGTCGCCGTCGCCTACCGGAACAGGGAACAGGCACAGGCCATCCGCGCAGCCACCGCCCGGCATCGTGATCTGCGGCTGGTGCCGGAGGGCACCGCCGCCATGACCTATCTGCGCGATACCGGTTTACTCGATCGGTACGCCACCGTGGCCGTCATCGATCTCGGCGCGACGGGCCTCACCGTCACCGTCGTCGACTTCGCCGACACCGCGATCCTGCACACCGAGCGCACGCCGACACTGAGCGGCAACGCCATCGACGAGCTGATCTACCACCACCTCGTCGACCTGCACTACGCCCGGCGCGGCACCAGGCCCAACCGTGGCACCCTCACCAATCGCGGCAGGGCGGCGAAGGAGCACCTCTCGATCGCGCCCGCGGTCACCATCGACCATGTGGCCGGGCAGCCGCTCAAGCTCACCCGCTCCGACTTCGAGGAGCTCATCGGCGGGCTGCTGCGCAATATCGCGCTGTTCGCCTCGTCCGTGTTCAGCCGGGCGCCGAAGTACCCGGACGCTGTCGCGGTGATCGGCGGGTGCGCCAATATCCCCGCCGTCGTCGACACGCTGCAGACCCGGCTCGACGTGCCCGTGGTCACCGTGCCCGATCCGGAGGCCGTGATCGCCAAGGGCGCGGCGCTGGTCGCCGACGCCTCGGCTCCCTCGGCGTTACAGGCCGCCGCCCTGGGCGATTCGCCGAACGGCACGTTCACGAAGGTGGCCGGAACGCTGGCCGGTGCGGTCGTGGTCGTCGGTCTGGTGATCGGCTATGGCGTGCAGGCCATTTCGCCCGATACCCCCGATGTCACGCCGGCGGGCACCAGCAGTACCGTCCGGCAGCCGCCGCTGCCCGCCGTCCCGCAGCTGCCGCCCTCGAGCCAGTCCAACCGGGAGAGCAGCGACCGCACCGGCGTCACCGTCGCCCCGCCGACCACGGAGGCGGCGACCACTCCCCCGACGACGACACAGCCGTCCACCACGCCGTCCCCCTCCGCCACGTCGCCGAGCCCGAGCGGGCCGACCTCCACGACGGCGCCCACGCTGCGTCCCGATCCGAATCTGCCGGAGATCCCCTACCCCGAGTCGCCCCTCGGGCCGCTGAACAGCGGCTCCGCGGGCGGCCAGCAGCGCCCGTCGACGCCGAACACCTCACCCACCCAGCGGCCCTCCCGCGGCGGCCTGCCGATCCCGCCCGCCGCCTCCGTGCCGAACTCGGCACCTCTGCAGCTGGTCGACTAGCCGAGCCTGCATCCGCGGGCGACGAGCGCCGAGCCCAGCCGGCCGAATCCGGAGCCGACGACGGGTGCGCTAACCGCGCAGCGCGCTCACCGAGACAGGCAGACCGGGATCGGTCGCGACCGTCAGCTCCGCGGGCTGCGCGCCCGCCGCGATCACATGCGCGCCGAGTGCCGCGATCATCACGCCGTTGTCCGTGCACAACCGCGGCTTGGGCACGCGCAGGGTCAATCCCGCCGCGGCACACCGCTCCTCGGCGAGCGAACGGATGCGCGAGTTGGCGGTGGGGCCCCCCCCCCGGACGCTCGTGTGGGCGCCCACGGGGGGGGCCGCGCCCCCCGGCGGGCGGGGGGGGGCGGGGGCGCGCCCCCCCCCGGGGGGGGGGGGGGGGAAAGGGCATTGGGGGGGG
>NZ_JARWOJ010000349.1 GCF_029868625.1 Nocardia neocaledoniensis
GGGATCGGTGCCGCGATCGCCGCCACCGGCATCGAGGACAGCTACGGCATCGCAGACGGCGACCTGTTCGACCTTCCGCCTCCTGGCGAGGTTGCGCACCCACAGCTCGAACCAGATTTCTGACCGATCGCTCCGAAGGAAAACGCGATGACCACCCACCCCCGTACCTGTGCCGCGGCGACACCGACCACCCCCGAAGACATGGTCCGCGCCCGGGCAACTGAACTACAGGCCTTCGCCACAACCGGCGAATTCGACAGCCTCGCAACCGAATACGGCTTCACTACCAGTGACTTGTCGGACCGATACATCCAAGCCTTGCTCGATCTCGCCGGGATCGATTACGACGGTCTGCGCCAATCCGAAATCCTCTGGGCCACATCAGGTGCCAACCTCGTGCGCAAGGCCGCGACCGGACCGGCGCTGACGGTGTGGTCGGCGGCGACCCTGGACGCGTTCACCGTGTGCGGTGCCTCCGGTCGCATGATCTGGCACGAAACCTTCGGCGTTGAGATGGTCGACGGGGTAGAGGCGGCCACCCTCTCGGCGGAGAAGGCGATCGAGTTGGCCGCGCACGCCCTGGCTGAGTGGGGTGGCGACGCTGGGGTCTTGCGGCTGAATCTGGCGCGTAGCCGCGGCCTGGACTTTGCGCGGCTCCACCGCATCGCTACGACTGCGAGCCTGGTCCTCGACATCGCGACCGTCCCGGTGCGCAACCCCGCCGCCGAGCAATGCACCTGGCCCGACGAAGTCCGGTGGCGCACCGTCGACCTGCACGAACTCTGGGACGCTGCGTCATGAAACCCGTCGCGTTCCCCAGCGTCGCCCTCGTCGTGCTGGCGGCGGTGAGTGGGTGTTCGTCCGCTCATGCGCCGGTGGTCGAACCGGGCTGTCGCGCCGAGGCGTTCCCGCCACCGCACACCGAGGTTGCGCCCTGTTCGGCGTCTGCGGTTCTCCAGGTCGCGGTGACCATGCTGTATCGGCTGGATCCGGTTGCTGGGGTGGACGCACGGTCGGCGTTCGAGGCCGCGCGGCCGCTGATGCGCGCCACATATGCGACAGACGCCCGGATCGGGGAGTCGTTGTGGGCGCCGATTACCCCCGAGGCGTGGGGGGACTGGGTCGATTCCAGGGTGCCGCTGCGCACCGAGGTCGCTGTGACCGGCGATACCCCTGTGCCTGATACCGCGACCTCGTCGAGCCGGGTCTTCACTGTCGCCCTCACCTCGGCCGCCAGGACACCGATCGAGTTTTCGGTGTCCGCGCGGGCGACTCGCGCGGGGGCCGAACGTGCATGGTTGGTCGCCGAAATGCGGGTGTTGTGATGAACGGGGATCCGGTCGAAGAAGGTGGGCAAGCGGTCCGGCAGGGGTTTCTGCAGGCGTTGCAGACCGCGCACACCACCAACGCGTTGTTCCGCAGCAGGGGCGGGGAATCGCGCTCACGCGCGGAGTCCGATCAGAGACTCGCGAACGAAGCGGCCAAGAACCAACGGTCGTGGATCGAGCACCAGGCCCGCCTCGGCAACCTGGGAACCGAGCAACAACTGGCCATGGTCAAGATCGCCGAGGTCCGCGCCCGCATCGACAACGCCGCCAAGATCACCGAGGTCGACCTCCGCCACAAAGAGGGCCAGATCGTCAGGGCTGAAACAGATTTGGCGCGCCGCGAGCTCGACGGTGAGCTGTCCCGGCAGCAGAGCAGCGAGGTCCATGCCGCACGCATCGCTGGCTACACCAACCGCGAAGCCCGCGAGGTGGCGTTGCACGAGCTCGATGTCGAGCTCAAGGAGCTGATGATCGAGATCCGCCGCCGCGCGGCCGGATTCACCGACACCCTGCACCACTTCGATGAACGCACCGGCGCCGCCAAGGCCGCAGCGGCCCAGTTCGCCGCCGCAGATGCCGCCCGCGACCTGTCTCCGGATGCCGAAGCCGCGCGCCGGGCCTATGAAGAGCGGTTCACCGATGACACCGGCCTGGACTCCGAAGACTTCTTCACCGACAACGCCGCGAATCGGTCCCCACGCAGACCGCGCGGCGTCGACGACGTGGGCGGGCTAGCGGCCGATCTGACCATGGACGCGCACTTGCACCACGAGTTCGGTTACCTCGCGGGCTATCTCGCTCCGACCACCGCCCCGGCCGCTGAGGCGATTATCGACGCGGAGGTCGTCGAGGACGGTGAATGGATCGAGGCTGCGGTTTCGGCGACGGCGGTTCACGACGTCGATCCCACCGCTGCTGATCCTGGCTTGACCAGTGGCGGAGCAGAACCCCCGTCTGGTCGCGTCCCCGGCACCGAGCTCGAAGTGTGGCGTGGCGATCTCGATGTGGGACGGGGCCGGTGAGATGTTCGAGCCGAATCCGGTGCAGGCCAAGCTGCTCAAGGCCGTGCAGAACCTGGCCAGCGACAACCAGCACCTGATCGACCAATCCCGCACCGTCGGCAGCCAGGGCTTGTCACCGATGGCGTTGGCGCATCTGGATATCGGGCGCCGCACCAGGGAAAACCTGGAAGCGATCGCCACCGCGGTCGGGGTGCCGAAATCGGTGATCGACTACACCCGCGCCTGCGGGGAACGCGGACACCGCTGGGCACCCGGCCAACCATTGTTGAGCACCGAAGCGATCGACCGCGACACCCTCCTGCGCGGGCACCGGCGAGCAGTCGCTGAACTACAGACGATGGCCGGCGTCGGGGCCGCTGCCGCGCGACAGGGCGACCTATCGCGTGCCGGGTTCGCCGCATTCCGCCGCGTCATGGGCGTGAGCTGGCAACAGGTCGGCGCGGTCGGGCACACCCTGGGCTTGACCACGGTCGAACAGCAACACGCGTGGGAACCCACCCCCAGGGCGTGGACCGAGCAGGTCGCGCACGCCCTGTCGAAGCTCGACCGGGCGGAGTTGTCGGCGCGGTGGCAGGCCGTCATCGACACCGACTTCGCCACGGTGTCGATGCCGGTGATGGTGCTGCAAGCCGCCGGAATCACTCCCGACGACATCAACCGCCAGCTGCCCGTCCTGCCCGACCGGATGGTCGAGCTCGCCGCAGCCGCCCTCGGGGCTAATCCCACGGAGCGGGTAGTCGGCGGCGTTGATATCGACGCCGCGATCGAGGCCACCGGCGCCGGTGCCCACACCGAACACGACCCCACCGATCCCCGACCGGGCCCGACCCCGGATCAACACGCCGGGCCCGAGATCGGGCCGGGGCCGTGAACCGCCGCGCACGGTCCAGGCCGTTCCGGGAGCACTGAACACACAGTCGAACAACAGGATTGGAGAAACCGGTGAGTCATCCCCTCTCGGGTGCTGAGGATCTGCCGTCGTGGCAGCTTCGCCTACTCGAACGCATCCAGAACACCAGCTACGACCACTACCGCACCTTGTTCCACGGGTCCCCGCAGTACTCGCCCGCCCACGGTCCGAGCGTTCAGCTCGAGACGTGGCGGTCCCACCTGAGGGCGTTGGACGACGAGCGCGGTGAGATCGAGTTACACGCCCACGCCCGCGGGGTCCCGCAACGGATGATCGACTACGCCACCGAAACCGGCGCCAGAGGCGCACGCTGGGGCGATACCCCCGAAACAGCATCACTGACGTCGGCCCCGCCGGGGGTGGATCCGGCACGCCTGTACCTGCTCGACCAGCTCGCCGAGGACGTGTGGCGGTTGGAACACACTGCCCTGGTCCGCGCGGAGTACCTGCATCGTGTGCACACGGGTGGGTTGCCGGACAGCGAGCCAGCAGAACGCCAACTCCACGACAACATGGCGGCGCTGTGGCGGCGTGCGACCGGGACCGCGGCACTGATCAACGTCCAACCCGGCGAGGCCGAGCAACTGTGGGGCCGCAGCCCCGGCGCCTGGCAACAGCTGGCGGAGCTGACCGCGGCCTCCTACACCGATGCCGAACTGCGGCAACGGTTC
>NZ_JARWOJ010000350.1 GCF_029868625.1 Nocardia neocaledoniensis
CCCCCGCGCCGCCGCCACCGCGTGGCGGCGGTGTGGGCGCCGGTCCGCGCGGGGACCGTCCACCTCCCGTGCCGCCCGCGCCGCCCGGGCGGGTACCGCCCGCCGCGCTGCCGAAATAGCCCGCCGAACCGGGTGCCGCGGCGGGCCGCGAGGCCACCGCCTTGGTGCCGATCGCGCCGAGCGCCATCGCGCCGACCGCGGTGCCACCGGCCACCATCAGACCGGAACCACCGGTGCCGACCGTGGCGACGGCGGGCGCGACCAGCCGCATCAGCGCGGGCAGTACGAAGGCCACGCTGCACAGCAGCACCAGCGCCACCAGCATCCGCTGCGCCTGTTCGCCCTCGGGCAGGCCACCGGAGGTGGTGGTCTCGTCGACGTGGCCCGCGGTGGTGAACGCGATCATGTACACGATCGCCGCGACGGGTTTGAACAGCATGAACGCGATGATCCAGCCGATCAGCTTCTGATAGGACTGCTTGCCTGTCCCCGTCGCCGACGCGGCCGCGGCCAGCGGCAGCACGCCCGCGGCCACCACGAGCAGACCCTGCCGCACGATGGCGAGCACGATCTGGGCGAGCGCGCCGAGCAGACCGACGATCGCGATGATCAGCACCAGGCCCGGTGAGAAGGCCTGCAACTTACTGGTTTTCACCATCAGCTCGGCCATGTTCTTGGCATTGCCGCCGGTGGCGTCCTGGATGATCCACTCGGAGAACTTGTCCGAGGCACGCGTGCCCGCGACGATCACCGCCCCGAGCATCCACGAGCTGAACACGACGCGGGCGAACAGGCGGAACGATTCGGCGGCCTCGCTGACGGCCGCCCCGCGTCTGGCTTCGGCCAATCTGCCGCCGGTGATGATCACCGAGGCGATCAACAACAGCATCTGGATCTGATACGTGTAGTCGTTGATCTTGGTGAACAGGGCGCCCGAATCGCTCACCGCCTCGTTGGGCACCTTCATCCAGAAGGTCAGCGCCAGGATCAGCGCCTCGCCGAGGCCCTTCATCAGCGAGTCGACCACCTTGCCGAAGGTGGAGTCCCAGGCCTTGTCCTTCACCGCGGTCGCCGCGTCGCCGGGATGCGTGGCGGCGTTGCCCGCCTTGCACACCGCCGAGGCCGCGTCACCGAGGGAGACACCGGGAATCGCGACACTGTCGAGCGTGTCGTGCAGTTCGTTGCACGCTTCGTCGAAGCCGTACTGCTGGCCGTAGGCCACGGTCGGCGTCGCGAGCATCACGGTGAAGATCACCGCGAAGATAGTGACGATCCGCCTCAGCATTGTTGGCACCCCTCGATGGTCCGCAGGGAATCGATCCGGGCTGTGCTGTACACCGATGCTCACCATTTCGTCCACCCCGCCAGCGATTCCACGTATTCGGTCTGGGTGTTGGTCGTGGTCGACGGCTTGAGCCGCCAGTCCCCGTCGTCCCACACCACGATCATCCGCATGGCGGCGTACAACTGCTTACCGTCGATCACCGGGCCGCGGGAGGCGAGTCGCACGATCGCCATGTCGTCGGCGTAGTCATCGATCTTGAACGCGTCGGAAGCCACGAAGTAGCGGGTCACCTTCTCCGGTTGTTGTTCCGGCAGCCGGTCGCTCGACAGCGCCGAATCGTAGGCCGCCAGTTGCGCGGTGCTGGCCCGCACCTGCGTGACGTACAGCGCGCGGTCGGCGGGCCGCGCGTTGAGGCGGTAGGTGATCTGGGCGGCGGCCAGCGCGGCGCCCTGCGGGGTCCGCGCGTAGCCGACCGCCATGCCGTTCTGGATCCGGGTCGGCCCGTCGGAGGTGGAGAACGGCACCGAGGCACCGTAGACCCGCTGCCAGCCGTGCGGTCGGTTGGTCCCGACCGGCGCGGCGGTCAGCCAGTCCGAATCCACCGGCGTGCGCTGGGTTCCCGGCACCTGTTCGAGCGGCTGGCCGGCCGGGTTGTTCGGGATGTCGACCCGGCGGCCGAGCACGTCGATCTCCGGATCGGCGAAACCCGTTCCGCCCGCGGCCTGCGCGGGCGGCGGGGCGTCGTCGGTGGCCGCGTCACCGCCACTGGTGAAGTACACGACCGCGCCGACGACCAGGATCAGGGCGAGCAGGGCGCCCGAGGCGATCATGCCGAAGGAAGCGCGGTCGCGCGCGCCCGGCTCCTTCTCGCTCACCTCGGTGCCTCCAATGTCACGATGTCGGTGGGTAGTTCGTCGATGGCGTCGACGGGTCGTTCGGTGGACCGGGGATCGGGTAACCGCAGTCGCCAGTCCCCGCCGTACCAGCTGACCGTGGTGTGGTTGACCGCCCGCGAGCGGTCCGAATACTCCGTGTACACCTCTACCCTGGACTGTTCGTCACGATATTCCGTGATTTTGTAACCCAACAATCTCGGCGCGTACTCGGGTGCGGCGGGCCCGGTGATGGACAGCTGCACCCGGTTGATCGCCCACTCGTCCCGCGCCGGTCCCGGCACCAGTTCCTGGTTCACCACCGCCGCCCACTGGGTGTCGGGCGCCACCGACAACCGGATGGTGTGGGTCAGCGCGGCGAGTCCGGCCCCGCGCGGGGAATGCTCGAAACCCGTCGCGGCGCCGCCGGTCTCGGCGGCCGGTCCCTGATCGGTGCGCGGCAGCGGGATGCCCTGGTAGTCCTGCCAGCGCACCCCGGTCGGCGCGGCGGACAGGTCGGGGCCGGTCTCGCCGCCCCGGCCGCAGCCCACCGCCGCGGCCAACAGCGCGATACCGACCGCGACCGGGCGCGTCATGGCAGCACTCCTCACGCCGGCAGGAACGCCAGCGCGATGCCGGACGCGGTACTGGCCACCGCGGCGCCGATCAGGCTCATCAGCACACCGTGCGAGGCGTCGTTGACGGCCAGGTCGGAACGGAACGCGATCCACAACCGGCCTGCCGACAGGATCATCCAGGCCAGACACGACAGCAGGACGAACCAGAGCAACCAGTTGAGCAGCTGCATCATCGGCGCCAGCACATCGGCCGGGATCTGCTTGTAGGCGAGCACGGTGATCACGTACCGATGACCGCGTTCATGATGGTGCCCGCGCTGGTCGCTACCACACCGCCGATCATGGCGCCCGCGACCATCTTCGGCGACTCGAGGCCGCCACCGGTCCAGCGCTCCCAGGCGAACTTGCCGCCCGCGTAGGTGATGCCGCAGATGCCCGACAGCAGCACGAACCAGGTGAGGTACCGCACCAGCTGCAGGATCTTCTCCGAGCCGGGAGGAGCTTCCGGTGTCGGATTACCCACCTGGGCCAGGACCGTGCCGTACGTGTCCTGCACGGCGAGGAGGATCATGCTCATCGGGTGCCTTTCTCCCACTGTAAAGGTGTTGTGCCACAAACACTTCGACGCCGACACACGTTTGTACACCACCGGCGGCCCGAGCGCCCGGCGGTCATGATCGACCCTCCCCCGGCGCGGACGTATCGATGGTCGCACGAATCGCGGCGACCAGATCGGTGCCGAGCTCGCCGATCTCGGCGGGCACCTCGTCGAGCGGATCGACCCGGCGTTTGCGCGGCGCGATCTCGTCGCCCGGTGACCACACCGGCAGCGCCTCCGACTCCACCAGGGTCCATTCCTCGATCCACGGCACCTGCCAGACGTGCCCGGCCAGCGAGCCGACCACGTCCCGGTACCGCCGGATCTCCGGCGGCACCCGTCCCGGCCGCGCCGCGACCGTGATCAGGCCGAGCACCAGCGACGGGCCGGCGAGCCCGGCATGGTGCTGGCGCAGCAGATCGTGCGCGCGGGTGAGACCGGAGATGGTCTCGCGCGCGACCAGGACGACATAGGGGGATTCGCGCTCGAACACGCCGGGCCAGCGGCCACGGGCGTCCGCGGCGGGGGCGAGCACATGCGCGAGGGTGGTGGCGCCGGAGCCGCCGTGCACCCCGAGCAGCCACACCAGCGGCGCCCGGCCCACCCCGGGCACCGGACGTTCCCAGATCGGCGCGCGCAACGATTCCGGCGGCGCGACGACCCCGATACCGGCGGGCGCCGGTTCACGACGACGACGAAGATTCATAGCGGCCGTCATGATGCCACCCCGGCGAGCAACCGCCCATATGCCGCACGCGTGGTCTCGGCCAGCTCGGCGTGCCGAACCAGCTCACCGCGGGCCAGATGGGGATCGTAGGGAATCTCCACGACCTCGCGGACCCAGCCCGACAGATGTTCGCGCAAATGCTCGGCAACGCGGGAGTCGTCGTGCGAATACTGGTGCGAGACAACGATGGTGGTGTCGGCGACGACTCCGGCGCCGTCGTCACCGTAGTGGTCGTCGAGCCATTCCAGCGTCACCCGCAGGCGGTTGGCCGCGTCGACCCTGGCCGGAATCGCCAGCACCAGCGCGATATCGGCGTCGTCGAGCAGGGGACGCAGTTGCCGTCCGGCAATCGGGTTGCCCCCGTCGTAGACCGCGGTGTACCCCCCGGCGTCCAAAGCCCTGGCGACAGTGAGATATGTCGCGCGCCTGCGCAACGGTGTGGCGTCGCGCCAGAGCAGTCCGAACCCGGAGGTCGAGCGCGACAGGCACTCCTCGAGCGGCGCCGGTTCGTCGTCGCCGCGGCCGTAGACCCAGGACTGCAGGTTCACCGGGTGCAGGTGCTTGTCGGCCCCGCGCAGCGCGAGATCGCTGCCCGCCGCGGTGGCGTCGACCGCCACCGTCGCCGCGCCCTCGGTGACCAGCTCGGCCGCCAGCCCGAGCGCCGTGGTGGTGGTCCCGGCGCCACCGCAGCCGCCGACGACCAGGATGGGCCGGTGCCCACCGCCCGCCCGCTCCCGGTTCTTGCGCCGCAGCCGCACGACCGGCGCCGGATCACCCGCCGCCTCGCCCCACCGCTCCCCCTCGGGGGCGTCGTCGAGCCATCGGCTCCAGTCGTCTGTCATCGCCTCTGCTCCTTACCCTGCCGCGATGCCCGTGATGAGCGTGCGATCGCCGACCCGCGCGGTCCGCACCGACTGCTTGGTGTACGTGGCCGGCGCCCCGGCGGGCCGGAACTCGGTCACCTCCACGGTGTACCGGTTCTCGGCGACCGTGGTGATCCGCACGCAGTGGGTGGTCCCCATCGGGATGGAATCGATGCCGCGCTGGATCACGGCGGCGGGCGAGACCGCGGCGTCGGACGTGACGACCGACCTGGCCAGCTCACCGGAGCGAGCCACGTAGTAGGCGTGCTGGAAAGCGAGCACGGCGTCGGGGCCGGAGGCGGTGCCGCCGGCCTCGTTGCTGCGCAGCACCGTCTCGGTGCGTTCGGTGGGGCACGCGCCCGGGGTGTCGGCCGTCAGGTTGCCCGCGGTGAAGTGCAGGGGCGCGGCGTGCTTGGCCGTGTCGCGGCCGAACAGCAGGAAGAACACGCCGGTGGCGGCGAGGACGAGCACCAGCACCGACACCGCGAGCACGATCCAGGCGCGATTGGCGCTGCGGTTGTCGCGCAGCGCGCCCGAGGGTTCGAGCACCCTGGCCTCGTCGTAGTCGTCGTCGGCGGCGTCTGGCCAGGGGAACTGGACCAGTTCCGCGTCGTAGTCGTCGTCGGGACCCGGCGCCGGTTCGGCGACCCAGTCGGACCAGCCACCGGTGAATTCGCTGCGCCGCGCGGCCAGTTCGGCGGGGGGCGCCGGCACCGGTTCGGGTTCGGGCGCGCTCGGGTACGCCGCCGGAGCCGGGTGGGCCGGCTCGGCGTCGGCGAAGGCGCGGGGATCCAGGGCGATCTTCTGGTCCGGCGGATCGCCCGCCGCGATCACCGGCGCGGGCTCGGAGAGCTCGGCGGCCGGTTCGGCGGACGGGGCGCGCTCTGGGCGCTGCGAATATCGGTCGGGACCGTCGTCCTCGCCCACCGTCTGCTCGGCCGTGGCCTGGCGCGCAGGGTCGGCTGCGTCGGTCTCGGGTTCGAGCGCCGAATACCAGCGCGACAGTTCGTTGTACGACTTCAACATTTCCCCCTTTCCGCGACGCCGGGCACAAGGATTCGCATGTCAGACCTCTCGGTGATCAGTTCACAGAGAACGGGCGGGTGGTGGGAGCGGTGGTTCCGGGTAACGCGGCAGGCGGAGTCGTCGCGCCGCCGGATGAGGCGCCATCGGCTCCTGTCCCGAACGGAAATTGTCCCCCACCGGAGGGTTCGGGCGTCGTAGACGCGCCGGTCGGCGAGGTGAAGATTCCGCGACCGCGCTGGTCCGAGCCCCCGAGCGGCACCGCGCCGCTACCCGAGGTGCCCGCCGCGTCGCGGGCCAGGGCGGCGAACCAGTCGGCCACGTACCTGGTCGGCGTCGCGCCGTCGGCGCCGACTCCCATGCGGGAGTACGCGTCGTGGCGCTGGGTGGTGTCCCAGTAGCGAACCCAGGTGGAGACGTCCAGGAGTTCCTGGTTGTCGGTGATGTTCTGGGTGACGGCCGTGAACGCCTCGTTGACCAGCCGCACGCCGGTGGTCGGCGGCACCAGTTGCGGGACGGCGCCCGCCAGCTTGCTGCCGAGCAGCGTGAGTCCGACCAGCGGATTCGACAGTGTGGCCGTGGCCAATTCGGCGATACTCGCCGGATTGAGCACGCTCTTGACCACCGTGCGCACCGCGTTGAGCCCGATCATGCCGACCTTCAGCAGCGCCCGCAGCGCGCTGTTGACGTCGAGCGTGCTGCGCGGGTCGGCGGCATCGGCGAGGCGCTCGGAGATCGACTTGGCCGGCGAGAGCGACACATCGGCGAGCGTGCTGCCGGAGATGTCCTCGTTCACCACGGTCGTCGCCGTTTTGATCGAGGTGAAGGCCAGCGCCTGGGCGATCGAGGCCAGCGAGCCGATGGGATCGCCGCCGGAGAGTTTCACCTGACTCACCAGGTTGGTCACCGCGCGCAGCAGCGGCGCGCCCTGCGGCGCGTCGCACGCGAGATCGCCTGTGGCGCAGAAGCTCGCGACACGGCCGGTGAGCGTGCCGAAATCGGCGGGCTGCTCGGTCTGGTTGCCGAGCCCACCGCCCGGGGCGGGCGCCTGGCGAACCGCGGCGATGTCGTCGAGGGCGGCACCGGAGGTGCCAGGTGCCGCGATGGGCGCGGTGCGGTCGGGCGCGCCGGGGAACAGCGGGGCGTTCGCGCCACGCGTCGGGTCGGCGAACAGCGCGACCGCGGCGACCTTGTCGGCGGGCACCGCGCCCTGATTCGCGCCGACCTCCTGGGCGAACAGCGAGGCCACGTGGGCGCCTTGCGAATAGCCGACCACACCGATCCGCGATTGGGGGCAGCGCTGGATCACCTGGGTGGCCATCGACCGCAGGCGCTCGAGCCCACCGGCGACGGATTCGCTGTAGGGCACCACGCCACCGGGGACGGCACCGCCGAAACCCGCCTCGTAGGGCACGTAGGCGCGGTCGACCAGGCCCGGCTCGGCCGCCGCGGCCAGCATCGGCCGGAACACCGTGGACAGCATGCCGGTATCGGTGCTCGTCGCCGCGTCCGGCGACGATTCGCCCGTGCCCTGGATCCCCAAGGCGTACAGTGCGGGACACGCCGAGATGGATACATGCGTGGACGGCGCGTCGGTCGACTCCTCGTCCGCGTGCGCCACACCTGTCGATACGGACGCCAAGGCGACGGCGGACGCGATCATCGTCCCCGCGAGCCGTGCCGTGCACCGAGCCATATCGATCCGCATCACAGTCCATTTCAGGCTGACCAGTGGAGCGTTGAAACGCACTAAACCGTAACAGATTCCGGCCTATCGAACCGCTGCCCTAACTGGCCCTTTCACTGCCCCAGCAAACCCGCCGAGAGCCAGCAACTTCCTGGCGAAGCGAGGTCGCGCGGGACATGAAGCGGCCCGGGCACACTCGCGCGTGCCCGGGCCGGTGACGTGGATCAGGCCGCGGAGGTGACCCGGTAGACGTCGTACACGCCTTCGACATTGCGCACGACGTTGAGCAGGTGCCCCAGATGCTTGGGATCACCCATCTCGAAGGTGAACTTGCTGATCGCGACGCGGTCGCCGTGGGTGGCCACCGAGGCCGAGAGGATGTTGACCTTCTCGTCGGCGAGCACCTTGGTGACATCGGACAGCAACCGCGTGCGGTCGAGCGCCTCGATCTGGATGGCGACGAGGAACACCGAGGACGGCGAGGGCGCCCACTCCACCTCGATGATCCGTTCCGACTGCGACTGCAGCGACCCGGCGTTGGTGCAGTCGGTGCGGTGCACGCTCACCGCGCCGCCGCGGGTGACGAAACCCATGATCTCGTCGCCCGGCACCGGCGTGCAGCATTTGGCCAGCTTGGCCACGGTTCCCGGCGCACCGGGAATGAGCACGCCCGCGTCGCCGGTGACCCGCTGCCTGGCCGGCGTGGTGGACGGGGTCGACCGCTCGGCCAGTTCGTTCTCGACGTCACCGATGCCGCCGAGCTGGGCCATCAGCCGCTGCACCACGTGATGGGCGGAGACCTGGTGTTCGCCGACCGCGGTGTAGAGCGCGGAGATGTCGGAGTAGTGCAGTTCGTGCGCGACCGCGGTCATGGCGTCGACGCTCATCAGCCGCTGCAGCGGCAGCCCGACCCGGCGCACCTCCTTGGAGATCTGCTCCTTGCCACTCTCGAGCGCCTCCTCGCGCCGCTCCTTGGCAAACCACTGGCGAATCTTGGCCTTCGCGCGTGGCGAGACCACGAAGTTCTGCCAGTCCCGGCTCGGTCCGGCGTTCTGCGCCTTGGAGGTGAACACCTCCACGACCTCGCCGTTCTCCAGCTGACGTTCGAGCGCGACGAGGCGTCCGTTGACCCTGGCGCCGATGCACTTGTGCCCGACCTCGGTGTGCACCGCGTAGGCGAAGTCGACCGGGGTGGACTTCTGCGGCAGCGTGATCACATCGCCCTTGGGCGTGAACACGAAGATCTCCGGCGACTTGAGATCGAAGCGCAGCGATTCCAGGAACTCGGCGGGGTCGGCGGCTTCCCGCTGCCAGTCGAGCAGCTGCCGCATCCAGGCCATGTCGTCGACCTCGGCGGCGTCACCGGAGTGCTTGCCCTTGGTCTCCTTGTAGCGCCAGTGCGCGGCGATGCCGAACTCGGCGGTGCGGTGCATGTCGTGGGTGCGGATCTGCACCTCGAGCGGCTTGCCGTCGGGGCCGACGACGGTGGTGTGCAGCGACTGGTAGACGCCGTAGCGCGGCTGCGCGATGTAGTCCTTGAACCGGCCCGCCATGGGCTGCCACAGCGAGTGCACCACACCGACGGCGGCGTAGCAGTCGCGGACCTCCTCGCACAGGATGCGCATGCCGACCAGGTCGTGGATGTCGTCGAAGTCCTTGCCCTTGACGATCATCTTCTGATAGATCGACCAGTAGTGCTTGGGCCTGCCCTCGACCACGGCGTTGATCCGCGACGCGGCCAGCGTGTTGACGATCTCGGCGCGCACCTTCGCCAGGTAGGTGTCGCGCGAGGGCGCGCGGTCGGCGACCAGGCGCACGATCTCGTCGTACTTCTTGGGATGCAGGATCGCGAAGGCGAGGTCCTCGAGCTCCCATTTGACGGTGGCCATGCCGAGGCGGTGCGCCAGCGGCGCGATCACCTCGAGGGTCTCCTTGGCCTTCTTGGCCTGCTTCTCCGGCGGCAGGAAGCGCATGGTGCGCATGTTGTGCAGCCGGTCGGCGACCTTGATCACCAGCACGCGCGGGTCGCGGGCCATGGCGATGATCATCTTGCGGATCGTCTCGGCCTCGGCGGCCGCGCCCAGGTTGACCTTGTCGAGCTTGGTGACGCCGTCGACGAGGTGGGCGACCTCCTGCCCGAACTCCTCCTTGAGCTGGTCGAGCGAGTAGCCGGTGTCCTCGACGGTGTCGTGCAGCAGCGCGGCGACCAGCGTGGTCGTGTCCATGCCGAGTTCGGCGAGGATGTTGGCCACGGCCAGCGGGTGCGTGATGTAGGGGTCGCCGGACTTGCGGAACTGCTTGGCGTGGCGCTCGTCGGCGACGTCGAAGGCGCGCTGCAGCAGCGCCAGATTCGCCTTCGGGTACAGCTCGCGGTGCACGGTGGCAAGCGGTTCGAGCACCGGCTTGACCGCCGCGATGCCGCGCTGACCGGTCATCCGGCGGGCGAGGCGGGCACGCACACGCCGCGACGCCGAACTCGGCACCGACGCGGTCGGGGATTGCTTGGGTGGCTCGGGGGTCGCCGGGGTGCCGTTGGTCCGCGGGGCTCCGGTGGAATCCTGCCCAACCTTCGCCTCGCCGAGTTGTCGAGTCATGCCACCGCCTCTCACGCTGCATTCGGACCACGTCGGCCGAGTGCTGCAACCGCCCGGACCACCAACTTTAGTCCCCGCACCGACCTGGTGTTCGATTCCCCGCGGTCACAAGCGTGAGACGGTAGGGACGCGGCCCGAAATCGGCCGCCGACCTGCGGATCGTCAGCGTTCGTCGGCCGGTGCCGGACCGGTGCGCAGGCTGTGACCGTCGAGCGCGCCGGGCGCCACGCCCAGCAGATCGAGCACGGTCGGGGTGATGTCGACGAGGGAGTGCGTGCCGGTCGTCGTGCCGGGGGTGAAGTCGGCGCCGCGGGCGATGACGAAGTTCGCGGTCTCGTCGGGCTGCTGGCCACCGTGTCCGCCGGTGGGCAGGTGGCCGTGGTCGGTGGTGACGAGCACGGTCCACTGTTCGTCCGGGTGGGCGGCGGCGCGCCGGTCGACGGCCGCGACGATCTGCCCGACCAGCGCGTCGGTGCGGCGGATCGCGGCGAGATAGGCGCGCGAGGCCGCGCCGTGCCGGTGTCCGGCGAGGTCGATCTGGTCGAGGTGGGTGAACACCAGATCGGGCCCGGTGCGCGCGATGGCGGCGGCGACCTCGCTCGCGGTGGCGGCGTCGGTGCGCGACTCGTCGGTGTCGCGGGGATCGGGCGCGGTGGTGAGGGCCAGGTCGGCGCGCCGTTCACCGCTGGCGGCGATGGTCGCGATCTGGTGCCAGGTGCCGATGGACACCGTGTGCCGGGCGGGGTCGGCGCGTTCGATCCGGGTGAAGACGCTGGGATGAGCGAGGAACGGACCGGCGTCGAAGGTGTTGTCGGTGATGCCGTGCGCGGTGTCCCATACCCCGGTCAGCACGCTCGCCCAGGAGGGCCCGGAGATGGTGATGTGGCCGTCGATGTGGCCGCGCGAGAGCAGGCCCTGGGCGGCGAGGTGACGCAGGCGCGGAGCCTGGACGCGGTCGGCCTTGTCGTAGAGCAGGCCGTCGATCCCGATGACGACGACCTTCGCGACCGCGCCGGGCCGCCCCGCCAGCGGCACCCCGAACGCGGCGGCGCCTGCCATGGGCGGTACCGGATCGTCGAAGGCGGTGTCGGAGCCCGCCGCCGAGCACAGCAGCGGGATCGTCAGGAGGGCGGTGGCCGCGGCCACCAGGACCTTCGCGGGTGCCGACAGCTCGCGCATGTCCTCACGATGCGTCGTGGGGGGGCGGCGCCCCCCCCCCCGCCGGGCCGGGGGGGGAACGGAGGGTAGCCGAAACCCCCGCCCGCGCGCCCCCCGCAGACCCAGGCCACCACGAGCAGACACACCAGG
>NZ_JARWOJ010000351.1 GCF_029868625.1 Nocardia neocaledoniensis
GAAAGAACCACGGCGAGAAGCGATGTCGGCACCGGCGCATGCGCGCCCTTTCGGAGTTCCATGGTCCCCGCATGATGCCACGCCGCACCGACAGGGTTTTCGGAGCGCTGGCGCGCTCGAGTTCGCGGCCCCTCCTGTCCCCGGGGGGGGGGGGGGGGGGGGGGGGGGGGGGGGGGGGGGGGGGCGGGCGGGGCCGGGGCGCCGGGGGGGGGCGGGGCGGGGGGGCGGGGGGGGGGGGGGCGGGGGGGGGCCCGGCCCCCGCGCCCCCCCCCCCCCCCCCCCCGCCGTCAGTCGAGCGGCTTGCGCAGGGCCGCGACGAACATCGCGTCGGTGCCGTGGCGGTGCGGCCAGAGTTGAGCCGACGGTCCGTCGCCGATGCCGGTGACGCCCGGCAGGCAATCGCGGGTGTCGAGTTGTTCGGCCCCGGAGCGGCGGACGAAATCGCCGACGACACCCAGGGTTTCGGACAGGTGCGGCGAGCACGTGGAGTACACGACCACGCCGCCAGGGCGCAGCAGATCCCAGGCGGCGCCGAGGAGTTCGCGCTGCAGAGTGACCAGTTCCGGGACGTCGGCCGGGGTGCGCCGCCAGCGCGCCTCGGGGCGGCGGCGCAGGGCACCGAGTCCGGTGCACGGCGCGTCGACGAGGATCCGGTCGTAGCCGGGGGCGAGACCGCTGTCGCGGCCGTCGGCGACGTGCACGGTGACCGGCAGGTCCCTGGTCGACTTGCGGACCAGTTCGGCGCGGTGTGCGGCCGGTTCGACGGCGTCGACGGTGAACAGGTCGATCGCGGCGAGGGCGCCGAGCAGCGCGGCCTTACCACCGGGACCGGCGCACAGGTCCAGCCAGCGACCCTGGTCGGGGCCGTGCAGCGGCGCCCTGGTGAGCGCGAGGGCCACCAGCTGGCTGCCCTCGTCCTGCACCGCGGCGATGCCGTCGCGGACCGGCTCCAGCTGTCCGGGGTCGCCGCCGTCGAGGTAGACGGCATACGGCGACCAGCGTCCTTCCTCGCCGCCGGTGACCAGGGCCAGTTCCTCGGCGGTGATCTCGCCGGGCCGCGCGACCAGGTGCACGAGCGGGCGCGCGTCGTCGGCGGCGAGCAGGTCGGCCAGCTCCCCGGCCTCGGCGCCGAGCGCGTCGGCGAAGGCCTGGGCGATCCAGGTCGGATGGGCGTGTTCGAAGGCGAGCGCGCCGACGGGATCGGTGGGCGCCAGTTCGGCCACCCACTGCTCGGCGGTCTTCTCCCCCGCGCGCCGCAGCACCGCGTTGACGAATCCCGCACGCCCCTGGCCGAATTCGGCCCTGGCCAGGTCGACCGAGGTGTCCACCGCGGCGTGCGCGCCGATGCGGGTGCGCAGCAGCTGGTAGACGCCGAGCCGCAGGATGTCGAGGATCGGTCCGTCGATCTCGGCGACCGGACGCCCCGCGCACGCCGCGATCACCGCGTCGAGCTGGCCGAGCGATCGGCAGGCACCATAGGTGAGTTCGGTCGCGAACGCCGCGTCGCGCCCGCTGATCTTGCGCTCCCGCAACAGCTTCGGCAGCACGAGATTCGCGTAAGCCTCCCGGTCCCGCACCGCGCGCAGCACATCGAGGGCCACCTCGCGCGCCGGATCCACCGGCTCCCCACGCCGCTTGCGCGGGCTCGGCACGCTCGGATCGGCCCGCTCGTCCCGCCGCCGCCCGCCACCGCGCTCCGCGGGCCGCCCGCCACCCGGGGCATCGCGCCCCGCCCTGGCATCGCCGCCGGTCCGGACCCGCTGCGAATCCCCGCCCCGCACATCACGTTCCGCGCCGGACCGACTCCCGGCACCACGCCCCTGCCCGCCCGAGCGCGCACCACCGGAACGATCTTCGCGCCGGCCGCCCCCGCCGACCGAGCCACCGCGGCCACCGCCCGAACGCCGCTCGCCGCTGTCGCCGAATCGCTGGTCCGCCGTGCCGCCGCCACCGGAACGGCGGTCGCCGGCATCGCCACGACCACCATCGACACGGCGCTCATCGGCGGCACCGCGTCCGCCACCGGATCGGCGCTCGTCGGGACGGTCGGCGCCGGCACGCCGGTCGCCGACAGCGTCGCCGCGGCGGCTGTCGGCGCGGCGGGACGCGGTGGAGCCCCGGTCGTCCGACCAGCGGAAACCACCCGCGCGCGAGCCGCCACGATCCGAACCCGAGCGGCGGTCCTCGCCTGCCGGTACGGTGCCGCCGCCCTTCGCGGCGCGCGCCGCCCAGCCGCCGTCGACGTTCTTGCCGGTCACTTTGCGATCGTCCCGTGGTGCCGCGCCGGAGCGCTGGTCGGCTTCGCGGCGACGCCTGCGGTCGGAGGCACTCATCCGATCACCGTGCCGGGGGCCAGGCGGGCGCCGCGGGCCCAGTCGAGGGCGTTCATCATCTTCTTGCCGGGAGGCTGGACCCGGCCGAGGCGGACCGCCGTGGTGGCCGTGCCGACGAAGACGCCGGTCTTGCGCACCTCGATCTCGCGTTCGGGCAAGGTTTCCTCCACCATCTCCACGGGACCGAGCTTGAGGCGCAGTCCGTTCATCTCGGTCCACGCCCCCGGCGCCGGGGTGACGGCGCGGATTCGGCGGTGGATGGCCAGCGCGGGCTCGTCGAAGCGGATCCGGCCCGCCTCCACGGTGACCTTCGGCGCGTAGGACACGCCGTCGGTGGCCTGCGGAACCGCGCGCAGGGTCCCGTCTTCCACTCCGTCGAGGGTCTTCTCCAGCAGTACGGCGCCCGCGTCGGCGAGCCGGGCGAGCAGTTCGCCCGCGGTGTCGGTGACCTCGACCGGCTCGGTCATCACGCCGTAGACCGGGCCGGTGTCCAGGCCCGCCTCGATGAGAAAGGTCGACGCGCCCGTCATGTCGTCGCCCGCGTCGATCGCCGCCTGGACCGGCGCCGCGCCGCGCCAGGCCGGCAGCAGCGAGAAGTGCAGATTGATCCAGCCGTGCCGGGGGATGTCGAGCACTCGCTGGGGCAGCAGGGCGCCGTAGGCCACCACCGGACAGCAGTCCGGGTTCAGCTCGGTGAGCGCGGCGATGAACTCCGGGTCGGCAGGCTTGGCCGGGGTGAGCACGGGGATGCCGTGCTCGTCGGCGAGCTGTCCGACCGGCGAGCGCATGATCTTGCGCCCGCGGCCGGCGACCGCGTCGGGCCGGGTGACCACCGCGACGACCTCATGGCGTTCGCTCTCGATCAGCCTGCGCAGGGAGGGCACCGCGGGTTCGGGCGTGCCGGCGAAGACCAGGCGCATCAGTGGCCACCGCCGACACCGCTGGACTCGCGCACGGTGATGCCCGCCTTGAACCAGTCGGATTCGCGGATGGTCCGCATGGCGTCCTTGCGGTCGGCGGGCTCGAGCTTGTTGATGAACAGCACGCCGTCGAGGTGGTCGGTCTCGTGCTGCACGCACCGCGCCAGCAATTCCGTGGCCTCGAAGTCGATCGGGGCGCCGGTCCGGTCCACTCCGGTGACGTGCACGCGCAGCGCGCGGCGCACGTCGTAGCGCACACCGGGAATCGACAGGCAGCCTTCCGGTCCGACCTGTTCGTCGTCGCCGATCGCGGTCCACACCGGATTCACCACGTGCCCGGCGGCGTCGCCGGTGTCGTAGACGAACACCCGCAGCCCGACCCCGATCTGCGGCGCCGCCATGCCGACGCCACCGTCGTCGTGCATGGTCTCGGTGAGGTCGGCGACGAGCTGGGCCAGTTCGGCCCCGAACTCGGTCACCGCATCCGCACGGGAACGCAGAATCGGATCGCCGAACAGGCGAACGGGCTGGATGGTCACGCGGCGGCTCCCGGCTGGACGATGGGCGGTCGTCCTATTCTATGGACCGCGCCTCAGGCCTGTTGCCGCCGCACCATCTCGGTGATCCAGATCGGCGCGAACGGGGAGGTGCAGTTCGGCGGGGTCGGGTAGTCCGCGAGCACTTTCAAGCGCTCCCCGATGTCCAAGGCCCTGGCCCGGTATCCGGGATGCTCGATGCCGATCTGGGCGAGGCAGGTGTTCATCGCCCATTGCAGCCGGTCGGGCGCGTCGGCCATCTCGGCCTCGATGGTGTCGAGGAGCGCGGCCAGGTCCAGCCCGTCGGGCCGTTTCACGACACGCTCGCTGGTCAGCGCCCAGCCCGCGCTCGCGACCACCGGGTCGGGGTCGGTGAACCAGGACAGCCGCAGGTCCTCGGCGTGCGGGTTCTTCTTCACCACGTAGTTGACGAGCCAGTCGTGCACCTTGGGGGTGCGGGCGTCGCGGAGCATGGTGTCGAGCTCGGCGCGGTCGTAGGCCTTCGGGCGGCAGATCAGCAGCGCCAGCAGGCGTGCGGCGGTGTCGCCGGTCGCCCACAGCTCGCGCGCCAGGTCCTGCTGGGTCTTCAGCCGTTTCGCGACGGCGCGCAGCTGGGTGAGGTTCACGCCGTGATCGTCGCCGTGTTTCTCGTTGACGGCCCGGATCTTCGGGTTGTCGAGCGCGGCCAGCTCGGCCAGCAACGCGGGCACGGTCTCCTCGGGCACCGGGGCCTCCTGTCCTCCCTGGGGAATGCCAGCCTACGAGAGGACAGGAGACCGGCGTCAGGAGTTGCCCGCGATGATCACCTGGGGAATGCCGGTGCCGAGCGATACCGGCCGGCAGACCGGCGCCGGCGCGTGCTCGGGGTCGAGCACCCGCAGCAGCAGTTGCTGCACGAACGGGTCGTAGACCAGGTGGAAGTGGCCGGTCATGTCGTCGGCGCACAGGTCCTGCAGGACGAGGTTCTCCGCGCCGGGGCCGTGCAGGGCGATGTTGTCGAAGGGCTGGATCATCTCGTCGACCCGGCTGCCCACCGTCACGTACCGGACGCCGGGGACGGTGTCGCCGCCGGCGTTGAGCTCGACCATCAGCGGCTCGCCCTGCGCCTGCTGGACCGCGGCGGTCGAGGTGACCTTGGCGTAGACGTCCATCATCCCCGGAATCGCCTGCCCGACCGGGACCAGCCCGTACATGACCCCGCCGTAGCTCGGGGAGGCCAGCCCGACCCAGGTGCCGACCTTCGGCGCGCCGCCGAGCTTGTTCACGTAGTACCGGCTGACGTTGGCGCCCTGCGAGAACCCGACGAGGTCGACCTTCGCCGCGCCGGTGGCCGCGAGCACGTCGTCGACGAACGCGGCGAGCTGGGCGAAGCTGATGCGCATGTCCTCGGTGCCGAAGGTGTCGGCGCCCGGCGCGCCGCCGTAGTTCAGCGCGAACACGCACATGCCCGCGTCGACGAGCTGCGGACCGATCCCCGCCCAGTCGGAGTAGGCGCTGGAGTCGGTACCGTGCACGAGCACCACCGGACGCGGATGCGCGGCCGTTGGCCGGCAGCCGAAGTCGTTGACCCCCAACGGAACAGCGGAGGGGTGGGTGTCGATATACCGCGCGGCGGAGAGATGGTCACTCTGCCGCGGTCCGGCCTCGGTCGGCACCACCGGGGGCCGATACCCCGCGGGCGCGGCGGCGACCGGTGCCGCGGCGTGCACCCCGAACGCCGCGACGACCGCCACCGCGAGCGCGCCCGCGCGTCGCTTTTGTGCCATTCCCCAACCCCACAACCGATTCCGTTGTTCCATATCCCAAACAAGTACCCGACCGGCGCGGGTTTCGCATCCTCGAAACCGGGTATTCTTTGCCCCTAATTTTCAGGGTCGTCGCGACACGGCCTCGACACGCCGCGACCTCGGCCATTCCGGTCCCCGCCGATCCCGACCGAACTATCCTTGAACTGGACAATCGTTCAGGAAGACTTCGCCGGAGGGTCATCGTGACGGGACCGGAAGTTTGTGATGTCGTGGTGGTCGGCGCGGGGCTGGCCGGACTCGCCGCCGCCAGGAAGCTCCACGATCGCGGCCACCGCGTGCGCGTGCTCGAGGCCCGCGACCGCGTCGGCGGACGCACGCTGAACGAGCCGATCGACGACGAGCACATCGTCGAGGTCGGCGGCCAATGGATCGGGCCGACCCAGCATCGCGTCCTCGATCTCGTCACCGAACTCGGGCTCGAACTGCACGCCACCCACCAGCACGGCGACACCCTCGTCGAGTTCCGTGGCCGCTCCAGGCGGTACCGCGGGAACGTCCCCGCGCTGCCGCCGCACGTGCTCGCCGACGTCGCCCAGGCCCAGCTGCGCCTGGACCGGATGGCCCGCAAGGTGCCGCTGGAGGCGCCGTGGACCGCGCCCCGCGCCGCCGAGTGGGACAGTCAGACCCTCGACACCTGGCTGCGCCGCCACGTGCGGACCCAGGGCGGCCGGGACGTGTGCGCCCTGGTGTGCCAGGCGGTCTTCGCCGCCGAACCCGCCGACCTGTCGCTGCTGCACTTCCTGTTCTATCTCCACTCCGGCGGCGGCATCGATCAGCTCACCTCGACGACCGGCGGCGCCCAGCACTGGCGCGTGGTCGGAGGTACGCAGCGCATCGCCGAGGAAATGGCACGACAGCTGGGCGAGGCGGTCGAGCTGTCGAATCCGGTGCGCCGGATCGAGACCACCGACCTCGACGTCACCGTCGTCGGCGACCGGCACACGGTGCGCGCCCGGGCGGTGATCGTGGCCATCCCGCCCACACTCACCGCGCGGATCAGCTACGACCCGCCGCTGCCCGGTCACCGGGATCAGTTGGCGCAGCGCTTCGTTCAGGGCTCGGTGGTCAAGTGCATGGCCGTGTATCCCGAACCGTTCTGGCGGCGCGACGGCCTCAACGGCCAGGCGACCAGCGACGTCGGCCCGGTGAAGCTGTGTTACGACAACTCCCCGCCCGACGGCGCCAAGGGCGTCCTGCTCGGCTTCCTCGAGGCGAATCACGCGCGCAGGCTCGGCCGGCTGCCGCTGCCCGAGCGCCGCGCCGAGGTGCTCGGTTGTTTCGCCCGGCATTTCGGCCCCGCGGCCGCCGATCCCCTGCGCTACCTGGAGAAGGACTGGAGCCAGGAGGAGTGGACCAGGGGCTGTTACGGCGGCTACCTGCCGCCCGGCGGCTGGACCGCCTACCGCGACACCGTCCGCGCCCCGGTCGGCCGGATCCATTGGGCCGGAGCCGAATCGGCGACGGTGTGGAACGGGTACATGGACGGGGCGCGCACCCCCGGGGGGCGCGCCGCCCCCCCCGGGCTCACCCGGCAACACCGCCTCCCAGGCGTTGTTCGCCGCGGTGGCCCGGGAGCGCGGTGCGGAATTGCGCACCGTCTCCCTGTTCGAAACGCACGATTTCCCCGATTCACACGAGGCAGAGCAGCTGTATGTCAT